>JANLPA010000116.1:0-6254 GCA_031366855.1 Hyphomicrobiales bacterium
GGGCAGAAGGTTTTTGGCCGTAGTTTTAAATATCATCGCCCGCGTGGGCTGGTGGGCCTTGGTTCTGAAGAAATGAACGCGCTGATTGGTGTGGGTGAAGCAAACAGCCACGAGCCAAATTTACGCGCCACGCAAATTGAAATTTATGAGGGTTTGAGTGCTGAAAGCCATAACCGCTGGCCATCGCTCAAATATGATATTGGCGCGATCAATTCAAAATTCTCGCGCTTTATTCCCGCTGGATTTTACTACAAAACTTTTATGTGGCCGAAGAGCTTTTGGAAGCATGTGTATGAGCCCTTCATCCGCAAGGCCGCTGGCTTGGGCCGCGCCCCTGAAGGCCGCGACCCAGACACTTATGAGCACATGCACATTCATGCTGATGTGATCATTGTGGGCGGTGGACTAGCGGGTTTGGCAGCGGCTGAAGCTGCGGCTTCCACTGGCGTTAAAGTGTTGCTCTGTGATGAAAACCCGGTGTTGGGTGGCATTGCCGACCTCACAGCAGGGATGATTGATGGCGAATGCGTAGTTGATTATGCAAACGCAGCAGCAGCGCGTTTGGCGGCTTTGTCAAATGTTCACATTCTCACCCGAACCACGGTAGTAGGCCATTATCATCATAATTATCTGATGGCCTTTGAGCGTGTAGGTGACCATGATCCTGCCATTCTCGCGTCAGGTGCGCCAAAGCATCGCTTGTGGAAAATCCGTGCTGACAAAGTTGTGGTGGCAACTGGTGCGCTTGAGCGCCCGATTGCATTTGCCAATAATGATCGGCCGAATATTATTCTGGCCTCCGCCGTGCGCGGGATGATTGGCCGCTATGGTGTTACACCGGGCAGCACTGGTGTGGTGTTCACCAATAATGACGATGCTTATCTCACAGCATTCGCTTTGAAAAAAGCTGGTGTCACTGTGCGCGTGGTGGATTCGCGTTCGCGTGCGGATGGTGCTTTGGTGAAGCGCGCCATGGCGGACGGTATTGATGTGCAGTTGAGTTCAGTGATCTCCGCTGTCGAAGGCACGCTTGGTGTGACTGCTGTGAAAATTGCCGCATACCGCAAAGGCCAAGGCCGCGTGATTACCGAAAGACGCGTGGATTGTGATTTCATCGCCATGTCTGGCGGTTGGAATCCGGCGCTGCATATCTGGTGTCACAATGGCGGCAAGATTCAATTTGATGATGGCCTGCAAAGCTTCCGCCCAAAATCGCACACTGATAATATCGTTGCTTTAGGTGCGGCCAATGGAACAATGAGTGTAGAGGCTACACTTCTCGAAGCGCAAGCTTTGGCCAAGAAGGCGAAGAAATTTAAAGTGGAAGAACCTGCGCGCGGCGCATTAGAGTCTCTGTGGTTTGCGCCTGCCACGGGCAAATATAATGAAGGCAACAAGCACTTCATTGATTTCCAAAATGATGTGACAGCTGCGGATTTAGAACTTGCTCAACGCGAAGGTTATGAGAGTGTTGAACATACCAAACGCTATACCACATTCGGCATGGCCACTGATCAAGGAAAAACCTCTAATCTCAATGGCTTGGGCGTTATATCTGAAGCAACAGGTAAAACAATTCCAGAGATCGGTATCACCACCTTTCGCCCACCTTATACGCCTTATTCATTCGGTTCTATTGCTGGCGCCTTAACTGGCGAATTGTTCTTGCCAGTTCGGCGCACGCCGATTTTCAAATGGCATGAAGATCATGGCGCGGTGTTTGAACCTGTGGGCCAATGGCGGAGATCCTACACTTATCCGCAAGCATCTGAAGATAAGCATCAGGCGATCAACCGCGAAATCCTCTGTGTACGGACTAAAGTGGGTATGCTTGATGCCTCCACACTTGGTAAGATCGAAATCAAAGGACCAGATGCGGCCGAATTTTTAGACCGCATCTACACCAACACATTCTCCACATTGAAAGTGGGCAAGTGCCGTTACGGTTTAATGATGAATGAGTTGGGCTTCCTCACTGATGATGGTGTTACCGTGCGTTTGGGCGAGGATCATTTCCTCATGCACACTACGTCTGGTGGTGCTGACCGTATTTCAGCATGGTTGGAAGAATGGCTGCAAACTGAATGGACGCACTATAAAGTATTCGTAACACCCGTCACCGAACAATGGGCGCAGTTTGCTGTGGCTGGCCCCCATGCGCGCGATGTGCTTTCCAAGCTTGCGCCAGATTTTGATATTTCAAATGAAGCCTTCGCACATATGAGTTTTAAGCAAGGCCACATCGGCGGCTATCCAGTTCGGGTGTTCCGCATTTCATTCTCTGGCGAACTTTCTTATGAAGTGGCAACACCAGCCAATTTCGGTCAGGGCTTGTGGAACGCTTTTATGGAAGCTGGTGACGAATTTGGCCTCTCGGCTTATGGCACCGAAGCGCTGCATGTGTTGCGCGCTGAGAAAGGTTACATCGTGGTGGGTGATGAAAGCGATGGCACGGTGACGCCGATTGATGTGGGCTTAGAGGGCATGGTTTCCAAAAAGAAAGCGGACTTCATTGGCAAGCGTTCGCTGGAACAATCCTTCTTGAAGGGCCCAAATCGCAAGCAACTGGTAGGCCTTCTCACCGAAGACCCAACCGAAGTTCTGCCCGATGGTGCTTATGCCGTGGCCCAAGTCAAAGACAAGCCACCGATGGAGATGATTGGACAGGTCACTTCATCCTATATGTCGCCAACCTTGGGCCGCTCAATTGCCATGGCACTTATTCAAAATGGCCGCGCCCGCATAGGAGAAGTTATTTCCTTCCCGCTGGAAGGTGGCAAAGTGATGAAGGCCACAATTACCGACACTGTTTTCTACGATAAGGAAGGGGGCCGCCTCCATGCTTGAACCACAATTTGAATCGGCCTTGGCGCATCGCGCTGCCCCTAACACTCTCAGCATTTCACTGCGTGAAATAACTGAACGTGGCATGATTGATTTGCGTGGGCTGGCCAGCGACAAGAAGTTTATGGCCGCTGTGAAATCAGTTCTCGGTTTTGATTTGCCCAAGGCCCCGCGCACCTCAACATTATGGGGCGATCTGAAAGCGCTGTGGCTCTCACCTGATCAATGGTTGATCCTCTGTACACGGAGCAAAACCACTGCCCTGCTCGCTGAACTCAATGCAGCACTCGGCAAAATCCATTCGCTGGCTGTTGATGTATCTGACATGCGCAGCATCATTCGCTTAGAGGGTGAAGGTGTTCGCGAGACATTGATGAAGGGCAGTTCGCTCGATCTCATTAGCGATGATTATAAGGCTGGCACGGTGCGCCGCATGCGCTTTGCTGAGATTGCAGCACTGCTGCATGTGGTAGAAGACAACGTGATCGATATTTATGTGTTCCGCTCTTATGCAGACTATACTTGGGCGTTTTTGCTGAAGGCAGCGCGCAAGGGTAGTGAAGTTAGGTTGTTTAAGAAATAGTCCTCGGCCCCATCCAGTCGAACAGCTTATCAAAGCCGCCGAAGGGATACATGTGCGGGGCGGCAATGCCGAGTTCCGGCTTGTCGAAATGCAGTGTCGCCAATTGATCGACGAATTCTGTGGGCTCGGAAACAGTAAGCAGCTTGGTGATGTTTAAAGCTTGTTTGCGAATGAAGCGGGCTGAGTTGCCCACGCCGCACATGGCGGCATAACGCACTAATGTTTTGAGCGAAGCCGGGCCAGGCACGCCGACATGCAATGGCAAATCAACACCTTCAGCGCGTAAATGCGAAGCCCAGAAAGCCAAGGGCTCAGCATCAAACAAAAACTGCGTGGCGATGAAGCCTTTAATGTTTTTTTCTTTCAGCCACGCTTGCTTTTCCTTCAGGACACGGATCATCCCAGCTTCGCCGATGTTCTTGCTGATATCGGAATTGCCTTCGGGGTGGCCTGCAATGCCAATTCGCTGAATGCCATGGGCTTCAAATGCACCTGTTTCCATCAGCTGAATCGCAGCATCAAATTTGCCCAAGGGCTCAGGCGCGCCGCCGCCCAAAGCCAAAACAGTAGTGGCTCCGGCTTTGGTCAGCGCTCCAACGCGGGCATTCAAATCTTCTTTATCTATTACAAAGCGCGCTGGAATATGGGGGATGGGGTTAAAGCCTGCGCCTTTCAACGCAGCAACTGCGGCGATCTGTGCGTCCAATTCACCAGCCGTAATCAAGGCAATGAAAATGTCAGTGCCGTTTGGCAATTTCTCGCTCAACACTGGCAATTTTTCGATTTGTTTGGGAGTGATCTCAACCGAGGCTTTACGGAGGAAGGCTGAGGTTTTTTCGGTGGACATGATTGATCACAAAGTTGGCGGTGATCTTGCTTGCCTTTTCAAGGCAAATCCCGCTTCCCTGATTACGACAGAGCGTGCCGGAAACCGACTGCTGCGCTGCACATTCGTCGTTTTCAATCTCCTCAATGACGCTAGTGGACAATGTGTAGAACTTAGCGCATCATGTCGCTAACGGAGCATTACACCTATGTTTGGCGACAAAGCTAAAGAACTTCCACAGACTGTGGCCCTCATTCTCATTCCAGAATTCACCATGATGCCAGTTACATCGGTGATTGAACCCTTGCGTTTGGCCAACCGCCTTTCGGAAAAAATGCTGTATCGCTGGACCATTCATTCATTGGATGGGCAGCCTGTGGCCGCCTCCAATAATATACTTACCATGGCTAATGGCGATCTTGAAACCATATCCTCAGATGCCACAGTTGTTGTGTGCGCTGGACTCAGTGTCCAGCAACATACAGATAAGCGCTTGCTGAGTTGGCTCAGAAAAAGCGCACGGCGTGGTGCTGTGATTGGTGCTGTGTGCACGGGGGCTCATATTCTTGCTGAGGCTGGTTTACTTGATGGCTATCGTTGCACAATCCACTGGGAAAACCTGCCGGGTTTTTCGGAAGCCTTTCCAGAGATTAATGCCACAGGTGGATTGTTTGAAATTGATGAAGACCGTTTCACCAGTGCCGGTGGCACCACCGCAATTGATATGATGCTCACCATGATTGCCAGCCAGCATGGGCCAGATTTAGCTTCAGCAGTGGCCGAAGGAATTTTGCATTCGCCAATCAGGCATCACAGTGAAAATCAGCGCATGTCGCTGCCAGCGCGCATTGGCGCACGGCATCCTAAGCTGGTTTCTATCATTGAAAAAATGGAAGATAATTTGGAAGATCCATTGTCTCCAAGTCTCTTGGCAAAACAGGCCGATCTTTCAACGCGCCAGCTTGAGCGCTTGTTCCGGCGCTATTTGGATCGTTCACCGAAACGCTATTATTTGGAACTGCGTTTGAAAAAAGCCCGTTCGCTTTTGCTACAAACCGATTTATCGGTGATCAATGTGGCGCTGGCTTGCGGGTTTTCATCGCCATCACATTTTTCAAAATGTTACCGCGCATTTTATGGTCGGACACCTTACCGCGAACGGGGCGTGCCTATCACCGAAGCCGCCTGAAACGATTCAGAAAGTCGGGGAGCAAGCCTGAAGGCTCGCTCCCCTCCACTGCTCGTTCCTGCGACTGGGGGCAGTTAACAGGAATGGCGCAGTGTAGCTCGTCTGCTATTTTCGATTGCAGTTCGTTGAATTTCCACAAGAAAGCATATTTTAGATCATTTGGTCAACATAATCTAATAGTCATTATAGTTAATGATCGAAAGATTTTCACTGCAATTTCCTCACATCAATCGAATTTATGTTTGTTCGATTGAATTTGAAACCGCGTGATTCAGAAAATCTATTTCTCGTTATAGCGCGCCCTATTTTTAGGGTCCAACTGAGGGAAGTTGCAAGTTAAACAGCAGCCCACCAAGGGCAGAGTCGGCCAATTCCACTTTTCCCGCATACATGCTGGTTGTTTCCAAAATAATTGACATACCCAAGCCAGAACCAGGTTTACTTTCGTCCAATCGCTGGCCGCGCTTTAAAGCTTCGGCGCGATTTTCGGCAGCAATGCCTGGGCCATCATCTTCAACTGAAATCACAAACCAAGTGCGCCCCGGCTCAGAGCTGATGGGCATGGGTTTGGCCGTCACGTTTATTTTAGACTTTGCCCATTTGCAGGCATTGTCCATCACATTGCCCACCATTTCTTCAAGGTCTTGGCGTTCACCGCGAAAACGCAAAGTGGCTGGCGCATTCACTTCGATGGCAAGATTGCGGTCGCGGTTGATGCGCTGCAATGTGCGCGCCAACGATTGCAACACGGGTTCCACATCAGTTGATGAGCCAATGGTTTGGGCCCGCGCGGCGCGCCTGGCACGATCAAG
>JANLPA010000122.1:0-4830 GCA_031366855.1 Hyphomicrobiales bacterium
GGCTACAATAATGGGAACACCCGCAGCCCGCGCATGTGAAATCGCTTCCACAGTTTGCGGCATCACACCATCGTCAGCGGCAACAACAAGCACTAAAATGTCAGTTGCCTTGGCACCGCGCGCGCGCATGGAGGTAAAGGCTTCGTGACCCGGTGTGTCGATAAAGGTCACTAACCCATTGTCAGTCTTCACTTGGTAAGCACCAATATGCTGCGTAATGCCGCCGGCTTCGCCCGTCACAACATTGGTCCTGCGAATAGCATCGAGCAATGAAGTTTTGCCGTGGTCCACGTGGCCCATGATCGTAACAACGGGTGGGCGCGGCAATTGCGAACCATCAACGTCATCATCAGCACCCAAGCTGTCAACAACGTCGCCTTCAGAAACACGGCGCACCCGGTGGCCCATTTCTTCAGCGATAATCTGCGCCGTATCAGCATCGATCAGATCATTGATCGTGTGCATCTGGCCTTGCTTCATCAACATGCGGATAATATCCACAGCGCGTTCAGCCATGCGGTTGGCCAATTCCTGAATGGTAATGGCATCAGGAATAACAATATCGCGCGTCATTTTTTCTGTGGGCTTGGTAAAGCCTTGCGCCTGCTTCTTCAGGCGTTCGGTGCGGCGCTTGAAAGCAGCAACCGAGCGAACGCGGTCCCCTTCTTCTTCGGAACCAACCGTGGCCAGAGTGAGTTTACCACGGCGCTTATCAGCCTCAGCTTTGGTGCGAACCGGAGCAGGCACTTTAACTTCGCGCTTAATAACACCGCCAAATGTACGCAATGGTGCTTTAGAGCGTTGCTCACCCTCATCTTCATTATTAGAACGCAATGTAGCACTTGATGGTGCTGTTGATTTTGGCGCAAGCTTTTTAACAGCTTCTTCAGCCTTGCGCTTGCCTTCATCATCAGCCTTGTGGCGAAGATCATCTTCAGCTTTGCGTTTTGCCGCAGCAGCGCGATCAATGGCTTCTTGTTCTTCATGGGCTTTGCGATGAATTGCATCTTCAACTTGGCGCTTGCGCTCTTCCGCCTCACGCACTTTAGAACCTGCTAAAGCACGTTCACGGGCTTCGCGCTCATCAGCCGATAAGGTGCGGAGAACCACGCCGGGTCTGGCTGGTGATGAGGGCGGTGTTACAGGCCGCTGTGTTGCAGGCTCTGCCACACGCGGGGCAGTTTGAAATTTCGGCTTTTCCGCAGCAACAGGTGCAGCAGCCGCAACAGGTGCCGGAGCTGAAGGTACTGCGGTGCGATCGTCACCAAAACGCTTGCGCTTGGTTTCCACCACCACAGTTTTGGTGCGGCCATGGGCAAAATTCTGCTTTACCTTCGATTGTTCAATCGAAGGGCGCTTCAGGCTTAACGTATTTCCGCCTGTGCGTGCGGCACTTGGCTTTTCGTTGCTATCGTTAATTTCGCTCATGCTACCGTCTGTAATCCCAATCCTGTAACGCTTAAACTGTCGTACTGCGCGAGTTTTCGCGCATAATCCAGCAATTTCTCAGCCATACCACCGTTTGCTACGGCTGCATGTATCACATTTGACTTGCCAAAAGCCAAATCCAAATCGCCGCTGGCAAATAAATCGAAAATCACAACATTTGCCGCACATTTTCGGTCTAATTTCTGGCGGCCATCCACCGAGCCATCACTGGCGTGGAAGATCATCCGCACATTGCCGTGTCTCAAAGCCTCTTCAACCTTCATAAACCCGCTCAATGCCAAACCAGCTTTGCGCGCGAGAGAAAGGGCCGAAAGCACATCCTTACGGAGTTGCAATCCAACCAAATCCGCCAGTTCTGGCCCAGCCTTGGCTTCAGCCCCAAAGCCTTTGGAAAACAAATGGCGCTTAATCGCATCGCCAAGCATTTTCCGGTCCAACGAAACCCAAACGCCGCGCCCCGGCAATTTACGTTTCAAATCTGGCACCACCACCCCATCAGGCGAAAGGGCAAACCGAATAAGCTCATCCTCGGGTTTCACAACCCGGGTGACGATGCACATGCGGTCTACCAACTCGCTCTCCGGTTCCACCTGGTTCAGCCTGCAACCTCTTCTGTTGCGGCAGGTTCGGCTTCAATCCACCCAAGCCTCACACGCGCTGCCATAATCAGGTTTTGTGCATCAGCCGATGAAATGTCCTGGCCTGTGAAAGCCCCTGCGTGTTTCGTCGTGGTGCCATCTTTGCGTTCGTTCCAACCGATCAAATCATCAGTTGCACAATCAGCCAAATCTTCGATTGTTTTAATTCCGGCTTCGCCAAGGGCCACCACCAATGTGGGGTTAAGGCCTTCCATTTCAAGAAGCTCATCAGCCACGCCGAGTGATTTGCGCTTGTCTTCCAGCTCAGCTGAAATCTTGCCCAAATAATCTTTTGCGCGCTGTTGCAGCTCTTCTGCTGTTTGCTCGTCAAGGCCATCAATCGAGGCAATTTCGTTCAAATCAACATAAGCCACTTCTTCCACGGTATCGAAACCTTCCGAAGCCAAAAGCTGTGCCAAAGTTTCATCCACATCCAAAGCTTCCACAAAGCGCGTGGTGCGTATTGCAAATTCTTTCTGGCGGCGCTCAGATTCGTCCGCTTCCGTCATAATATCAATGTCCCAGCCGGTAAGCTGTGAGGCCAAACGCACGTTTTGCCCGCGCCGACCAATGGCCAGAGACAATTGCTCATCCGGCACCACAACTTCAATGCGTTCAGCATCTTCATCGAGAACCACTTTGGAAACTTCAGCCGGAGCCAATGAGTTCACCACAAACGTGGCCACATCTGGCGACCATTGAATAATATCAATCTTTTCACCTTGCAGTTCATTCACAACGGCTTGAACGCGAGAGCCGCGCATACCCACGCAAGCGCCCACCGGATCAATCGAGCCATCCTTAGAACGCACCGCAATTTTTGCGCGCGATGATGGATCACGCGCCACGGAAACCACTTCAACAATGCCATCATAAATTTCCGGCACTTCTTGGCCAAACAATTTGGCCATGAATTGTGGATGGGTGCGTGATAAGAAAATCTGCGGCCCACGTTGTTCGCGGCGAACGTCATAAACATAAGCGCGAACCCGGTCGCCGGGGCGAATGGTTTCGCGCGGCAGGGCTTCATCGCGGCGGATAATTGCTTCGCCACGGCCAAGATCAACAATCACATTGCCATATTCAACGCGCTTCACAAGGCCTGAAACAATTTCGCCAATGCGGTCTTTAAATTCAGCATACATGCGCTCGCGTTCAGCATCGCGCACTTTTTGCACAATCACTTGCTTGGCTGATTGCGCGGCAATGCGGCCAAATTCAATTGGTGGCAGCGGCTCCGCAATATAATCGCCAATTTGCGCCGCCGGATTTATCTTCGAGGCTTCCACAAGCGTAATCTGCGTTGCATCGTTGTCGATCACGTCAACAACTTGCAGCAAACGGTTCAACCGAGTCTCGCCAGTTTTCGGGTCAATCTCGGCGCGGATTTCATTTTCCTGACCATAACGGGCCTTGGCAGCACGCGTGATCGCATCTTCCATCGCTTCCAAAACCACTGATTTATCAATGGTTTTTTCGCGCGCCACAGCATCAGCAATTTGCAACAGCTCAAGTCGATTTGCTGAAATGGGTGTATTAGCCATTATCGTCTTCCTCGTTTACTTCGGTAATTTGATCTTCGTCAATTTCTGCGCCATCGGCCATTGCTGTTTCCGGCAAACGTGCCTTAGCCGCAGCAATCAATTCATCGGTGAGAACTAAATTCGCTTCGGCAATATCGGCGAAAGGCACGCCCACCAAAAGCGGCTCAGTGCCACCTTCTGGGTTATCAATGAACAAGCGCACTTCACCTTCGTGAAAACCTTCAAGCTCACCACGGAAGCGCTTGCGGCCGGCCACGGGCACAGCCATTTCAATTTTAGCTTGATGCCCAGCCCAAGCTTCAAAATCGCCAGCGCGCACCAGCGGGCGATCAATGCCAGGTGATGAAACTTCCAGCATATATTTGGCCGAAATCACATCAGCCACATCCATCATGGGTGAAAAATCACGGCTGAATTTTTCGCAATCGCCAATGGAAAACGTGCCATCCGGCCGCTCACCCATAATTTGCACGGTGTTGCCATACATCTTAACCCGCACAAGGCGGTATCCCATCGAATCAAGCACAGGCTCCGCCATCGCCGCAATGCGCGCGGCTGGGCCAGTTTCTCGTGTAAGTCTCGTTTCAGTCATCGTCCTATTCCAAACAAAAAAAGCGGGCCCCTCGCGGGACCCACTCTCATTTTCTGCTCTCGCAGCTATGTGAGTGAATTTCGTAAGATGGCTTTTAGGGGATTTCGCATCCTTTCACAAGCGGAAAATCGCAAACCTTGCCCCCACCATTCTCATGCACTAGAAGCCTCGAGAAATAAGTGAGAATGACATGAGCGCAGACTCGAAAAAAACCTTCAAGCCCAAAGCCCGCGTGGCCAAGGGGTTTCGTGATGTGGGGCCCGATGAAATCAGAGGCCTGCGCGCCATGCTGGCCACCATTCAGGGGGTTTACGAGTCTTATGGCTTTGAACCTGTAGAACAGCCCTTTGTGGAATATACGGAAGCGCTGGGCAAATTTCTGCCTGACCAAGACAGGCCGAACGCTGGCGTGTTTTCGTTTCAGGATGATGATGATCAATGGTTGAGCCTGCGTTATGATTTGACCGCACCACTTGCCAGATATGTTGCCGAGAATGCCCAAAAACTGCCAACGCCATTTAGAAGCTATCGCCAAGGCTGGGTGTTCCGCAATGAAAAGCCCGGCCCCGGACGTTACCGCCAATTCATGCAATTCGATGCTGATACA
>JANLPA010000141.1:0-33501 GCA_031366855.1 Hyphomicrobiales bacterium
GAAATATGCGCCATCACAAATTTCAGCTTTCACATTGACCAAAATGAAGGAAACCGCTGAACGTTATTTGGGCGAGCCTGTGACTCAAGCTGTGATCACGGTTCCGGCTTATTTCAACGATTCACAACGCCAAGCCACTAAGGATGCTGGCCGCATTGCTGGTCTTGAAGTTTTGCGCATCATCAACGAGCCTACGGCTGCGGCTCTGGCTTATGGCCTCGATAAGCGTGAAGCTGGCACGATTGCTGTTTACGATTTGGGCGGTGGTACCTTCGACGTTTCAGTTTTGGAAATCGGTGACGGCGTATTCGAAGTGAAATCCACCAATGGTGATACGTTCCTTGGCGGTGAAGATTTCGACATGCGTATTGTGGATTATCTTGCTGACGAGTTCAAAAAAGAACAGTCAATTGATTTGCGTAAAGACAAGCTTGCTTTGCAACGCCTACGTGAAGCCGCTGAAAAGGCCAAGGTTGAACTTTCATCTGCGATGCAGACTGAAATCAACTTGCCTTTCATCACCGCTGATGCTTCTGGCCCAAAACATTTGGCTGTGAAGCTGTCTCGCTCTAAGCTTGAAGCATTGGTTGATGACCTCATTCAGAAAACTGTTGAGCCTTGCCGCCAAGCGTTGAAAGATGCTGGCGTTACTGCTGCGCAAATTGATGAAGTTGTTCTCGTCGGCGGTATGACGCGGATGCCGAAAGTTATCGAAATCGTAAAGCAGTTCTTCGGCAAGGAACCCCATAAGGGTGTGAACCCTGATGAAGTAGTGGCCATTGGTGCTGCAATTCAAGGCGGCGTTCTCAAAGGCGAAGTGAAGGATGTGTTGTTGCTTGATGTCACACCACTCTCCTTAGGGATTGAAACCTTGGGCGGCGTGTTCACGCGTCTCATTGATCGCAACACCACAATCCCAACCAAGAAGGGCCAAGTGTTTTCGACTGCTGACGACAATCAAACAGCGGTGACCATTCGCGTGTTCCAAGGTGAGCGTGAAATGGCTGCTGATAACAAGTCGCTCGGCCAGTTTGATCTGATGGGCATTCCGTCGGCTCCTCGTGGTGTGCCACAAATTGAAGTGACATTTGATATCGATGCCAACGGCATTGTGAATGTTTCGGCGAAGGACAAGGCCACCAACAAAGAACAGCAAATCCGCATTCAAGCCTCTGGTGGTTTGAGCGATGCTGAGATTGAAAAGATGGTGAAAGATGCTGAGGCCAATGCCGCTGAAGATAAAAAGCGTGTGGGCTTGGTGGAAGCCAAGAACCAAGCTGAAGGCTTGATCCATTCCACGCAACGCACCTTGAAGGACGCTGGCGACAAGGTTCCAGAATCTGACAAGACGGCGATTGAAGCCGCTATCACGGATCTTAAAGTTTCCATTGAAGCTGGCGATTTGGAAGATATGCAAGCCAAGACCACGGCTCTCATGCAGCTTTCCATGAAAATGGGCGAAGCCATGTATAAGGGCGGTGGCATGGGCGATGAACCAACAGGTTCAGCCGATAATGACCATGACGCTGATGATGATAAAGTGGAACGCGATGAACTCGACGATATTATGGATGCCGAGTTTGAAGAAGTTGACGACAAGAAGAAGTCGTAAGTTGTGTTGACCCTCGTCCTTCGAGGCTGTTGCTGCGCAACCGCACCTCAGGATGAGGGTCTTTTTATGTGCAATTCCTCTTCCCTCACCCTGAGGTGCCGCAAAGCGGCCTCGAAGGGTGCGGCGCTTTTAGGTATATAGACCAAATGGCCAAGCGCGATTTTTATGACGTTTTAGGTGTGCAAAAGGGTGCTGACGAAAAGGTGCTGAAAACTGCCTATCGCAACCTTGCAAAGAAACTCCACCCTGATGCCAACCATGGCAGCAAAGAAACTGATGCTAAGTTCAAGGAATTGAACGAAGCTTATGATGTGCTGAAAGACCCACAGAAGAAAGCGGCCTATGATCGCTTTGGTCATGCGGCTTTTGAAAATGGTGGCGGGCAGCGCCCGGGTGGGGCAGGTTTTGGCCCTGAATTTAATTCTTCCATGTCAGATATATTTGAAGACCTGTTTGGCGATATGATGGGTGGTGGGCGTGGAGCCAAGGCCCGTGGTGGGGCACGCGGCACTGGCGCCCAACGCGGCAGCGATCTTCGCTATAATCTCGAGATTAATTTAACCGATGCTTATGCTGGCAAAACCGCAACCGTGCGGGTGCCATCATCAGTCTCTTGCGACACCTGCAAAGGCTCTGGCGCAAAACCCGGCACCAAGCCCACCACGTGTCGCACTTGCAATGGTGCTGGTGCTGTGCGTTCGCAATCAGGCTTCTTCACAGTTGAACGCGCCTGCCCCACTTGTGCAGGGCGCGGCCAAGTGATCAGTGATCCTTGCTCCGTGTGCGGTGGCCAAGGCCGTGTTACCAAAGAGCGCAATTTGAACGTTACCATTCCACCCGGCGTGGAAGACGGTACACGCATTCGCTTGGCTGGCGAAGGCGAGGCAGGGCTTCGCGGCGGGCCAACGGGTGATCTTTATATTTTCCTCAGCCTTCGCGCCCATGAATTTTTCCAACGCGATGGTGCTGATCTCTTCTGCAAAGTTCCTATATCCATGGCAACTGCCGCTTTGGGTGGCGAAATTGAAGTCCCCACCATTGATGGCAAAAAAGCCCGTGTGACCATTCCTGAAGGCGCCCAGAATGCCAAACAGTTCCGCCTGAAATCTAAAGGCATGCCGGTGCTGCGCTCATCGCAAACTGGCGATATGTATATTCAGGTGAGTGTTGAAACGCCGGTGAATTTAAGCCGCCGCCAGAAAGAAATCTTGGCTGAGTTTGATAAAGAAGCCAGAAACAACTCGCCAGAATCTGAAGGCTTTTTCGCCAAAGCCAAAGCATTCTGGGATGCGTTTGGGGGATAATATGCCAAAGGGTTACTGGATCGCACATGTGACGGTTACTGATCCTGTGCAGTATCAAAAATATGTTGAGGCTTCACGCGCTGCCTTTGTTAAATATGGTGCTGTGATGCTGGCGCGCGGTGGGGCATTTGAGCAAATGGACGGTGTGGGCCATGCCCGCAATGTGGTGATTGAATTTGAATCGCTACAACAAGCCAAGGATTGTTACAACTCACCCGAATATCAACACGCCAAATCTTTGCGTAAAGACGCAGGCATTGCCAATCTGGTTTTGGTTGAGGGCGTTTAGAGCCTTTCTATCAGCTCTGGTAAATCGCTCAAATCTTTCACTTTATGGAACCGTGCTGTATTTTCTGGCACTTCCTCATGTTCATGTTCCCAAAGAATTTCAAAGGGCACATACACACCAAATCCACCCGCCTCAATCATCGGCAAAACATCAGACTTGATGGAATTTCCAGCCATCAGTGTTTGCTCTGTTGTGCCACCATAGCGTTTACAAATTTTTTCATAGGTGTGCGGTTTTTTATCAGAGACTATTTCGATACCCTCAAAATAATGGGCAAGGCCCGAGGTTAAGACTTTCCGTTCTTGGTGATAGAGATCGCCTTTGGTGATGAGCAATAGTTTAAATCGGCCATGCAATGCCTGCAGCGTCTCTTGAGCATGAGGCAAAAGCTCAATGTCGTGATCAAGCATATCACGGCCCATTTCGATGAGCTTGGCAATTGTTGCACTTTCTACTGCACCTTCAGAAACTTCAATAGCAGTCTCGATCATCGACAGGGTAAAACTCTTCACGCCGAATCCGTAAAATGGAATATTGCGCCGCTCGGCCGCCATAATGCGTGCTGTCGCCTCGGCGGCCGGCAGATAGTTTGAAAACATCTGGCCGAATTGACGCTCGGCGGCATCAAAGTGAATGAGATTGTGCCAGAGCGTGTCATCAGCATCGAAGGCAATTGTTGTGAGTTTGCTCATCGCTTGGCTTCGATCGCGTCCATGATCAGCTCAGCAATATCAGCACCACCAAAACGCTTCACTTGGCGGATGCCGGTTGGTGAAGTGACGTTTATTTCCGTCATATAATCGCCGATCACATCAATGCCGGTAAAAATAAGCCCGCGCTTTTTAAGCTCAGGGCCGATAGCTTCGCAGATTTCGTGTTCGCGTTTGGTCATGGTGGTGGGGGCGGCCACCCCGCCCACATGCATGTTAGAACGGTTATCGGATTCGGCTGGAATACGGTTTATGGCTCCCGCCACTTTGCCATCGACGAGAATAATACGTTTATCACCTTTGCGCACATCAGGAAGATATTGCTGAGCGATGAAGGGTTCAGTGCCATAAAGCTCAGCAAACATTTCAAGCACGCTCAAAAAATTTTGATCGCCTTTATGAGTGCGGAATACACCAGCACCGCCATTGCCATAGAGCGGTTTCAAAATCACATCATTGTGGTGCTGGCGGAATTTTTCGAGCTCCTTCACATCGCGCGTGATGAGCGTTGGCGGCATAAGCTCTGGAAATTTGAGAATGAATAATTTTTCGGGTGCATTGCGGACTTCAGTTGGGTCATTCACTACTAACGTTTTTGGGTGGATCATATCGAGCAAATGTGTTGCCGTAATATAACCCATATCAAAGGGCGGGTCTTGGCGCATAAAGATTGAGTCTTGCGTGGATAGATCAATGCGTTTGCGGGAGCCTAGCTCAAAATGCGCGCCTTTTACATCTTGCACTTTCACGGAATGCCCCTCGGCAGAAAGTGTGTGACCTTCATAGGCCAGTGATTTGACATGATAGATAAACAGGCTGTGTCCGCGACCTTGGGCCGCAAGCATCATGGCAAATGTTGAATCGCCTTCAATGTTGAAAAGCTCAATCGGATCAGATTGCACGGCAATTTTGAGGGGCATACTAATGATCTCCGAAAAAGGCATTCTCAATATGTTTAGGCCATAAATAGGCATTCACGGCCACAATATCAAACCGGCAAAAACTTTGCGCTGCAACTTGGTCTTTTGCCATCCATAAGCCCGCAGCGGCAGAAATGCGCTTGGCTTGATAGTTGGTAACAGATGTAATTGCATCATCATGGGTTTTGCGGGCTTTCACTTCAATGAAGGCAGTGGTTTTTCCGCGGCGCATGATCAAATCAATTTCACCGTGATAAGATTTAAAACGGCGGGCCAGAAGGCGGTAACCTTTTAAACGCAGCAACCACAGCGCTGCTGTCTCTGCCTTTTGGCCGCGCTTTTCAGCCTTTTGGCGTTTCACGCTTCACCTTTGCGTTTCAAGATGCGGGCGTAAATATCTTCTTTTTTTAGGTTGAAGTTCTTGGCCACAATGTTGGCCGCTTTGCTGGCGGCATTGTCTCGCAAGGCTTCGGTGATGGCTTGTTCAATATCATCTTCGGCAATCACTTCGACGTCGTTTTGTGGTGGACCAATGACTAATACAATTTCACCTTTTACGGATTCGCGGGCACTCAAAATTTCACGCACTTCTTCAGCGGTTCCGCGCAGCACTTCTTCATGCAGCTTAGTCAGCTCACGAGCCATGGCAACTGGGCGGTCGCCTAAAGCGGTCGTCACGTCCGCAAGTGCATCGAGAATGCGGTGCGGGCTTTCAAAGGCGATCAGCGTTGAGGGGAGTTTTTTGAACCTCAACAAGAGATCAATGCGGGCTTTGGATTTTTGCGGCAGGAAACCGATAAAGGTAAAGCAATCGGTTGGCAGGCCAGAGAGAGCAAGCGCGGTGAGGGTTGCAGATGCGCCGGGAATGCCCGTAACATTGAGACCATCGGCGATGCAAGATTGCACGAGGCGATAGCCCGGATCAGAGACGAGTGGCACACCAGCATCAGAGACTAACGCGAATGATCTTCCTTCCTGAAGTGCTGCAATAATTGCGGGGCGCACTTTTTCGGCATTATGCTCGTGATAAGGTTTCATGGTGTTGCGGATGCCGTATCGTTCCAAGAGGCGCGAGGTAATGCGGGTGTCTTCGCAGAGAATAAAATCAGCGGCGGCTAAAACATTTAAGGCGCGGATGGTGATATCCCCCAGATTGCCAATGGGCGTTGCCACCACATGCAAACCAGCATCAATGCTTTGGGCCTCAAAGCGGTTGGGGCCGATATGATAGCTGCGCTCAGTCATTCAATTCACGGATGATAGCATTGAGAATGGGTCGCCCGCGTGGGGTTGCCATAAGGCGTGAGCCTGCAAGCGTTACCATGCCGAGATTTTCGAGAGCTTCAATTTTCGATGTATCAATTGTAGCGCCCGACAATTGTGCATGGCGGGTGAGATCAATGCCTTCTTTAATGCGTAAACCCATGAGCAAGTATTCAGGCGCTTGGTCAGCTGGAGTCAATATACCCTCATCGATCAGGCCATGGCCTTTTTCCTGAACCAAGTTGCGCCATGTTTCTGGGTGTTTTTCACTGACCAGCGCAAGTCGATTTTTTCCAGCACTCAAACGGCTGTGAGCGCCCGGACCAGCACCTGCATATTCGCCATACCGCCAATAGGTGAGATTGTGTTTGCTCTCATGACCTGCACTCGCGTGGTTGGAAATTTCATATGCGCCTAAGCCATGTTTGGCAGTCAGTTCTTGGGTGATTTCATAGAGAGTGGCTGCTTCATCATCATCAGGAATTATAAGCTTGCCCGCATCGAACAAGTCTTGATAACGCGTTTCCGGTTCAATGGTGAGTTGATAGAGCGACATATGGCCTTGTTGCTCGCCAAGGGCGCGAGTAAGTTCCTCGCGCCATTGCGACTGGCTTTGGCCCGGCCTTGCATAGATTAAATCAAAACTCACACGTGGGAAAATTTTGGCAGCCAACCGAAAGGCAGCGAGCGCTTCATCAGGCGTATGTTGGCGGCCCAAGGCTTTAAGATCAGCTTCATCAAGCGATTGCACGCCAACTGAAACACGGTTTACGCCCGCTGTACGGTAACCTCTAAAATTCTCTGCCTCCACGCTGGTGGGGTTGGCTTCGAGAGTGATTTCTGCGTCGGACGCTACGTGCCAAAGTTGCGCAATGTTATCCAAAACATGGGATACGGCTGCTGGTGGCATGAGCGAAGGGGTGCCGCCGCCGAAAAAAATGCTGGTGACTTTTTTGTCAGCTGATTTTTCTCGCAGCCAGCTAAGTTCCTGCACCAGTGCGCGGGCATAACTCATATGGTCCACAGATTCATGGCGCACATGGCTGTTGAAATCGCAATAGGGGCATTTGGCCTTGCAGAATGGCCAATGCACATAAATGCCGAATTCAGAATCAGAAGAGATCACTGAGCAGTTTCTCCAACGCTTTGGCGCGGTGCGAAATTTTATTTTTTGCGTCGTGGGTCATTTCAGCGAAGGTTTTATCTTGGCCATCGGGAACGAATACAGGATCATAACCATGGCCCAGTTCACCGCGCGGTGGCCAGACCAATGTGCCGGGTATCACACCTTCATAATAGCGCTCCACACCATCAGGCCACATCACACAGAGTGTGCATCTAAATTGGCCTTTGCGTTGGGCGGGAGCTGTGGCCCCTGCCGCTTGCAGTTTTTCTTCAACCAACCGCATGGCCATGGACCAATCCCTCGTGGGGCCTGCCCAATCGGCGGTGTAAACCCCGGGGTCGCCATTTAGACCATCCACACAGAGGCCCGAATCATCAGAGATGGAAATCAACCCAGAATGGGTCATGGCGAACAGAGCTTTGACGCGGGCATTGCCTCTGAAATTGTCTTCGGTTTCTTCGGGCTCTGCAAGGCCAAGGCCGCCCGCTGAAAATGTCGTAACGCCATGGGGTTTCAACAACTCGGCAAACTCTTCGAGCTTGCCTTTATTGTGCGTGGCTATGACGATTTTTTCGTTATTTAGTTTTCTAATCACTTCAATGCCGCTTTCTGCATTTCAACCAAAGTTTTAATGCCACCATTGGCAAGTGCCAAAAGCTTGAGCAACATCTCTTGGCTGAAAGGCTCGCCCTCAGCCGTGCCTTGCACTTCGATGATGCCGCCAGAGCCCGTCATCACAAAATTTGCGTCCGTACCTGCTGTTGAATCTTCGGCATAATCCAAATCCAGCACCGCTTCGTCACCATGGATGCCACAGGAAATTGCAGCCACATGATCTTTAAGTGGCGAGGCCTTGAGCATATCACGCGCCATCATCCAGGTGATGCAATCTTGCAGAGCGATAAAGCTTCCAGTGATAGCAGCGGTTCGTGTACCACCATCGGCTTGAATCACATCGCAGTCCAAACTGATTTGGCGCTCACCTAAAGCACGTAAATCCACCACAGCACGAAGTGACCGACCAATGAGGCGTTGAATTTCCTGGGTGCGGCCTGATTGTTTGCCCGAGGCTGCTTCGCGCTTCATGCGGTCACCTGTTGCTCTTGGCAACATGCCATATTCTGCCGTCACCCAGCCCTTGCCGCCGCCTTTTAACCAAGGTGGCACGCGCTCTTCCAGCGAGGCGGTGCAGAGCACATGGGTGTTGCCAAACTTCACAAGGCAAGAGCCTTCAGCATGAATGGAAACGCCACGCTCAAAGCTAACGGCCCGAAGTTCATCATTTTTACGGCCAGATGGGCGCATGTTAAAACCTTTCAAACTGAAAGGGCGTTCTAGACTGGAATTGCCGGTGGAGGAATAAATAAATCAATGAATTTTCGACATGTTTCGTGCGTGGTTCAGGCCTTGCTCAACGCGAGGTGTGTGCCGAATGGCCAGACGTTCGCTGAGAAGTGCCTGCGCCAGCCGCCAATCGCTTGAGCGCTCAGCTGCCACTATGAGAGTTTGCGTGACCAAATCACGCTGGGCATGGCTGCCCCCAATACGGATGAGCTTGTAGCGCACTGGCAAGATCAAGTTGATTGCGTGGCGATAATCACCTGCCGCAAAAGCAAAAACTGCGTCAATGAGCGTGCGGCCAACTTCGCGCGTAAATGCCCGATTGTCGCCATCCCCTTCAGCCACATAGCGATCCATCGACGCAAGAAAACGTTCCTTTAAATCAGCACCGCCGCTGCGTGAAATTGCCAGTGCAATGTGAAGATCGTTGAAAGCCAGAACGTGATCATCGGCATGGGTCAACCATTGCTCGGCAACAGGTTGCCAACGATTGCCAACATCGGCACCTGCAAGTTCAAGGCGCCACAACAAAGCAGCCGCATCAACAAGATCGAGAATCGAATCCACTTTCAATTTGGGAGCGACGTATTTGTCATAATCTGCAAGAACGCTGGCAAATTCACCTTCTTCAATCAGATAAAGCGCCAAGTGCCAGCCATTGTGGACGGCCAAGGCTTGTGCCTTGCTCCAATTGGGTTGTGAGCACTTGAGAAAATTAATGCCGTCCTTTTGGCGGCTGTCGGTCTCATAAACATGCGCCACAGCATGAACGGCCCAGCCATCTTCAGCATTCAAAGCAATGGCTTTTAGACCAATCTCTTCGGCTTTGCGCAGCTCACCAGATTCTTCCAAGCCGAATGCATATTGGCCGAGAATATACCCGTGATGTGGGCGGTCCTCGCCCCACGCAGGCAAAACCCTGGCGATTGAATCACGGATGCTCATTGAGTGGCCCAGATAGAAATAAGTGTCATGGGCAAAGCGTAAAGCCAAAGCGTCCATGGGGTGATCCAACAAAATGTCTTCCCAAATATTCGTGGCCTGAATGATTTTACCCTCGGCCCAAGACTGCGCAGCTGCCAAATGGCGTTTTTCGCGCGATGTTGTGGCGTGTGCAACAGCTTCGGCAGAATTTAGCGCCGCCACAACCGAAGGATGATCACCGCGAAAACCACTTAATAGATAGAGTGAAGCCGTTGCGGCATGGCCGAGCATAAAGGGGGGGTCTAAAGCTGCTGCCCCTTGCAACGCTGCAACGGGATCGCCTTTCCATGCAAAATAATCAGAAATGGCTGAATCAAGCGCTGCAGTCGAGGCTTGCGTGCCAGTCGTAAAAAGTCCTTGTAAATCCTTCGCCATAAGATCCACCTCTGTCGTTACCGGGCGCAATGCTAGCCCATTCCAAGTCCAAAAAAAATCACTATATTGCCGATATGACGATCCTTCCGCCAAAGCCCTTTATCGACGAAAAACTGTCTGGCGTTGCTGGCCTTGACCAGCGCAGCCGCGAGATTTTCAGGCGGCTTGTGGATACCTATTTGGAGACCGGGGAGCCTGTGGGTTCACGCTCAATTTCCAAATCCCTGCCTTCTGGTTTATCGCCTGCGTCCATTCGCAATGTGATGATGGATTTGGAGGATTCGGGGCTCATTTACTCTCCGCACACTTCAGCAGGGCGCATGCCAACGGAAATGGGACTTCGCTTTTTTGTCGATTCACTTTTGGAAGTGGGCTCGGTTACGGAAAATGAACGTAACATCATTGATGCGCAGATAAAAGCCAGCAATCGGCCACGACGCTTTGAGGATGTGTTGGGTGAAGCCTCGATGATGCTTTCTGGCCTCTCACAATGTGCGGGTGTGGTGATGTCTCCTAAAATGTCAATACGGTTGAAGCATATTGAATTCGTCAATCTCTCACCAGGTCGTGCCCTTGTGATTTTGGTGGGTGAAGATGGCTCGGTTGAAAACCGGGTGATTGATGTGCCAGCAGGCTTGCCAGCTTCCATTTTCATGCGCGCCACCAATTATCTTTCAGCGGCGGCGCAAGGGCGCACCATTGATGAAGTGCAGAAGATTATTTCGCAAGAAGTTAAAAAACTTCACAGTGAACTTGATGAGGTTTCAGCGCGCTTGGTTGAAACCGGGCTTGCCGTGTGGACTGGTGGTGTTGAGTTTGATGCGCGTTCGCTGATTGTGAAAGGCCAAGCCAATCTTCTGGAAAATACCACCGCGACCGCTGACCTCGACCGCATGCGCAAGCTGTTTGAAGACATTGAAAATAAGCGTGAGCTGGTCGATTTGCTGGGTTTGGCCGAGCGGGCAGAAGGGGTGCGGATTTTTATTGGGTCGGAAAATAAACTCTTCTCCATGTCTGGTTCATCGCTTATTGCAGCACCCTTTCGCAATGATGAAGATAAGATTGTGGGGGTTCTTGGGATCATTGGCCCCACACGATTGAACTATGCCCGCATCATTCCCATGGTGGATTATACCGCCAAAATGGTGGGGAAACTCATTTCTTAAAGACATATTGTTGGTGCAACGCTAAAATTACTTTTGCAATGAGTTCATATGGCATTTCTTCTGCGTAAGGGAATTTTAAATTGCCTTTCGGGCCGCGATATTTTCCAAGCAGTTCAATCAAATTCGAATTGTTTTTCAGCGGTGGATAAATGCCAATGTGATTTTTAAACGCAGCGTAGTAGAAAAAGATTTTTCCATCTCTAAATGCTGGCAGTTTATAACTCATGGTTTCCGTGGCTTGCGGAACAAGCATGATAACCAAAGTCCTAATTTCGGCCAAAATTGGTCCAGCCATATCAGGCGCTTTTGCAATGTAATCGTTTATGCTTGCGCGCTCATTGATCGTGAGCTTTTTTAGCATAGAGTACAGATTTGATTAAGCCTTGATTTTTGTGGCGTTTGCCCCGATATGCGTGGTTCAAACCGCAGTGAAACGGATTATCATGACCGATGAACAGAACAAAGCTGAAGCAGGCGCCGACGAGATTTTGGCAGCCGATGCTTTGAACGAAGCCCTGAAAGCTGAAGCTGACCCAAAGGACGCAGAAATTGCGGCGCTTAAAGATGAAGTGGCAGCATCGAAAGACCGTTTGCTGCGGCTTGCTGCGGAAATGGAAAATTTGCGCAAACGCACCGAGCGCGAAAAAGCTGAAGCGACACTTTATGCTGCCACAAATTTTGCGCGTGATTTGCTGACAGTGGCCGATAATCTGGGCCGGGCCTTGGAGGCTTTGCCTGCCAGTGAGCGCGAAAGCGCTGGCGAGATTGAGAAAAATCTCATTTTCGGTGTTGAAGTTACGCAGAAAGAATTGCTGCAAGTGTTCAATCGCCACGGCATCAAAAAAATTGAAACTGTGGGCCAGAAGTTTGATCCCAATTATCATCAAGCGATTTATGAAGTTCCAACTTCTGAAAAGCCGCCCGGCATTGTGATGCAGGAAATGCAATCTGGTTATGCCGTGGGCGAACGCTGCTTGCGCCCGGCCATGGTTGGTGTTTCTAAAGTCGAGGGTTGACCTCTTTAACAACTTCGTCTGTTGTATCAGTTTGCCAGCCCACATTTCCATTGATGCGGAATGATGAGGGAGAGGCACATGGCTGATTACATACTCAATATTTATAGAGACAAGGTCGGCGAAAACCGATGGCGCTGCTTCTCAAAAGCCAATGGCAAGCAAGTGGGCCGTTCTTCAGAAGGCTTTGCTTCACCATCAGGCTGCAAGGGCAATGCAAAAATGAACGGTTACGCTGGCTAATTTGGAGGCTGCCGTGAAATGCGACAGCCATTCCATCACGACTTGACCATTGCGGCACACAATGCCAAACAGCGCCGCAAATGACCGACACATCACAAATCCGCAATTTCTCCATCATCGCTCATATTGATCATGGCAAATCTACTTTGGCTGATCGCTTGATCCAACTGTGTGGTGCCGTCTCCGACCGCGAGATGGTGGACCAAATTCTCGACTCGATGGATATTGAGCGCGAACGTGGCATTACCATCAAGGCCAACACTGTGCGTCTTGATTATAAAGCCAAGGACGGCAAGGATTATGTGCTCAACTTGATCGACACGCCGGGCCATGTGGATTTTGCTTATGAAGTGTCGCGCTCACTTGCTGCTTGCGAAGGCTCGCTTTTGGTAGTGGATGCTAGCCAAGGCGTTGAAGCGCAGACGCTGGCCAATGTGTATCAGGCCATCAACAACAACCATGAAATTATTCCCGTGCTCAACAAGGTGGATTTGCCCGCGGCTGAGCCTGAGCGTATTCGCCAACAGATTGAAGACGTGATCGGCATTGATGCATCCGAAGCGGTGATGATTTCGGCCAAGACTGGTCTTGGCGTGCCTGATGTTCTCGAAGCTATTGTAAAGCGTTTGCCTGCTCCAAAAGGTGACCGTGATGCGCCGCTCAAAGCGTTGCTGGTTGATAGCTGGTATGATGCTTATTTGGGCGTTGTGGTTTTGGTGCGTATTATTGATGGCGTGCTGAAAAAAGGCATGCGCGTGCGCATGATGGGCACGGGCGGACTTTACCCCGTTGAACGCGTTGGCGTGTCTCGTCCAAAAAAAGTTGTGGTGGATGAGTTGGGGCCGGGTGAAATTGGCTTCTTTACAGGAGCCATTAAGGAAGTAGCTGATACGCGCGTTGGCGATACAGTGACTGAAGATAAGAACCCAACGCTGCAAGCTTTGCCAGACTTTAAAGAAGCACAGAGCGTGGTGTTTGCCGGTTTCTTCCCTGTTGATGCTTCCGAGTTTGAAGACTTGCGCGATGCCATGGGCAAGTTGCGTTTGAATGATGCGAGTTTTTCTTATGAAATGGAAACTTCGGCTGCCTTGGGCTTTGGCTTTCGCTGTGGGTTCTTGGGTCTCTTGCATCTTGAAATCGTGCGTGAACGCATTGAACGCGAGTTCAATGTTGAAATTATCACCACGGCACCATCAGTTATTTATAAAATTGATCTGCGCGACGGCGGCCATGTTGATATGCATAACCCTGCCGATATGCCGGATGTATCCACCATTGTGGCCATGAAGGAGCCGTGGATTGAAGCCACAATTTTGGTGCCCGACGAGTATTTAGGATCGGTGTTGAAGCTGTGTGAAGACCGTCGCGGCCGCCAGAAGCAACTTACCTATGCTGGCAGCCGCGCAATGGTGGTTTATGAGTTGCCGCTCAATGAAGTGGTGTTTGATTTCTATGATCGCTTGAAATCGGTATCCAAGGGTTATGCCTCGTTCGATTATAAAATGACGGAATATATTGCAGCGGATCTTGTGAAGCTTTCAATTTTGGTAAACGAAGAAGCGGTCGATGCTTTGTCCATGGTGGTTCACCGTACACGCGCTGAACAACGCGGCCGTGTGATGTGCGAAAAGTTGAAAGATTTGATTCCGCGCCACATGTTCAAGATTCCAATTCAAGCTTCCATTGGTGGCAAAGTGGTGGCGCGTGAAACTTTGTCGGCGATGCGGAAAGACGTGACTGCCAAGTGCTATGGCGGCGATATTTCGCGCAAACGCAAACTTCTCGATAAGCAGAAGGAAGGCAAAAAGAAAATGCGCCAATTCGGCAAGGTCGAAATTCCGCAGGAAGCGTTTATTGCGGCGCTGAAGATGGATGAGAATTGATCGCCTAAGCCTCACGCAGAGGTGCGAGCACTTGCGAGCCTCGAAGCGCTGGTCGGCATGGGGGGCCCTTCGAGGCCGCTGCGCGGCACCTCAGGGTGAGGGATTTGAGATATGATCCTCCTCTGTGTCGACACATCCCTAGCTGCCTGTTCGGCCTGTGTTTATGATTCCACTCACAATAAAATCCTCGCTGAAGAATGCGAGTTGATGGAGCGCGGCCATGCTGAAGCTCTGCCGCCAATGGTGGCGCGGGTTATGGTTGCTTCTGGAATTCAATATGGTGATTTAAACCGAATCGCTGTGACCACGGGGCCTGGCACTTTTACCGGCATTCGCATCGGCTTAAGTTTTGCACGTGCTTTGGGTTTGAGCCTTAGTATCAAAGTGGTGGGCATTGATACACCGACATCTCTGCGCTTTGCCGATGTGAATCATGGCCTGCCACAGGCCTCGGGCTTTGCTGAATTTGCCGCAAGCTTGCCTAATCCTGAGGCCATGCCTAATCCTAACTATCTGCGCGACGCTGATGCCAAGCCGCAAACTGCTCGACTACGCGAGTTACCAGATCTTCAAATTGTGCTAGCGGATAAATCGGCGATTTCTACACTGGCAAAGCTTCATGCCACATGTTTTGTTGAGGTTTGGGATGAAGCGGCCATGACCAGTTTAATGGCAAGCCCCGGGGTTGGCACATTATTGGCAACAAGCGCTGAAGGACCGGTGGGCATGCTGCTTTACCGCGTGGTGGCAGATGAAGCGGAAATTTTGACCCTTGGTGTGAACCCCAATTTACGCCGGCGCGGTGCAGGCAAGAGCTTGCTTCAAACCCTTCTCAATTTAAAAATTCCGCAAGTGTTTCTGGAAGTGGCCAGCAGCAATGAGGATGCCATTAAACTTTACACTTCAGCAGGTTTCAAACAGGTGGGATTGCGCAAAGCTTATTATGCCGCAACCGGCGATGATGCGTTGATTTTGAAATGGCACGCCTGAGAGCCATTTTCATTCTGCTCGGGTTTCTGGCGCTCACCTTGCCATTGATGCCGGTGCAATTTGTGCTGCGTTCAAAGCGCTTGCCTTGGATTTATCACCGCCTGCTGTGCAAACTGCTTGGGGTTAAACTTGCTGTCGATGGAATCCCACCGACGGGGGCAACATTGCTCGTGGCCAATCATGTTTCGTGGCTTGATATTCCAGTGCTCAGCGCTTTGTTACCTGTGTCGTTTGTTGCAAAACGCGAAGTGGGCACCTGGCCGCTTTTTGGTTGGATGGCGAAACTGCAACGCACAGTTTTTGTGAACCGCGAAAACCGGCACTCCACTGGCAACAAGCGTAATGAAATTGCGGCGCGCTTGCAGCAAGGCGATTGCCTCGTTTTATTTCCTGAAGGTACATCCAGTGATGGCGGCCACGTTCTGCCGTTTAAATCTTCTTATTTTGGGGCAGTTGAAGGATTGGATATTCCAGTTGTTCCCATCACCATTTCCTATCAAGGGCCACCAAAATTTTATGCATGGTATGGCGATATGGATTTGGTACCGCATCTTTGGGCAGTTGTTAAGTCTGGACCAATTCAGGTGCGCGTTACCATTCATACTGCCCTAGCAACAGCTGACCGTAAAACCATGTCTGCCCATGCTGAAACCGCCATTCGCCGCACCCTTGGAGAAAAGCCATAAATCCGCTAGGGGAAGGCCATGACTAAATCTGTTTTCGTTAAAACCCATGGCTGCCAAATGAATGTTTATGACAGCGCCCGCATGCAAGACGTGTTGTCCCCACTTGGCTATGCGCAGGCTGAGACGGCGGAAGAGGCTGATCTGGTCATCCTCAACACCTGCCACATTCGCGAAAAAGCAGTTGAGAAAGTTTATTCCGAACTGGGCCGCTACCGCGATATGAAAATTGCGCGCGGTGGCAATATGACAATCGCTGTTGCTGGTTGTGTTGGCCAAGCTGAAGGCGAAGAGATTACGCGGCGCATGAAATCAGTTGATTTGGTGTTTGGACCACAAACCTATCACCGCCTGCCTGAACTTTTAAAGCAGCGTGAGGTGACAGGCCTTGCCGTGGTAGAAACTGAATTTGCCGTTGATGATAAATTTAAAGGCCTGGCCCATGAACAAGTGCGCCAACCTACCTCACGCAGTGTGACGGCGTTTCTTACCATTCAAGAGGGCTGTGATAAGTTCTGCACCTTCTGCGTGGTGCCTTATACGCGCGGCGCTGAATTTTCGCGTGCGCCTTCTCAGATTGTTGATGAAGCCAAAAAGCTGGCCGACCAAGGGGTGCGCGAACTTACTTTGCTTGGCCAGAATGTGAATGCTTATCACAGTGGCACAGCCACACTCGCAACTCTCATCACCGAACTGTCACAGATCTTTGGCATTCAGCGCATTAGATACATGACCAGCCACCCGCGCGATATGTCTGATGATTTGATTGAAGCTCATGGGGCCAATTCCAAGCTGATGCCTTATTTGCATTTGCCCATTCAATCAGGATCAGACCGTGTGTTGAAAGCAATGAACCGTGGCCACACCACCGAGCAGTATCTAAAACTCGTCAACCTTATTCGCGCAGCCCAGCCGCGCATTGCCATGACTTCGGATTTCATTGTTGGCTTTCCCGGCGAAACTGATCAAGAGTTTGAGGACACAATGCAATTGGTGCGGGCTGTGAATTATGCAGGTGCATTTTCATTTAAATACTCACCGCGCCCGGGAACGCCTGCCGCTACGCGGGAAGACCAAATTCCAGAAGAGGTTAAGAATGAACGCTTGGCGCGCCTGCAAACTTTGCTCAGCCAGCAGCAGGTTGCTTTCAACCAATCTTGTGTTGGTAAGACTTTAACGGTGCTTTTGGAAAAGCCGGGCCGCCAGAAAGGCCAGCTGATCGGGCGCTCACCCTATTTGCAATCGGTGCATCTTGAGGCCCCTGAGACCCTTTTAGGATCATTTGTGGATGCCCATATTTTGTCTGTTGGCCCCAACTCACTTTCGGGGCATTATGCTGAGTCTAAACCCAACGGAGGTCACTTGATTTGAGCCCATCTGCCAATGCTCTAAAAGCCCAAGACTCTGAAGACGGTGTTTTGGCTCTTGCCTTTGATGATAACCGTGTGCTGGCCCTTTTAATGGGTGAACATGACGCTCATTTAGCTGTAATCGAACAGCGCTTAGGTGTTTCTATCACGCCGCGCGGCAATAGGCTCTCTATCAGGGGCGACCGCAGCACATCCGAATTGGCGCGCTCAGTGTTGCTGCATCTTTATACCAAGGCTACCCGCGGCGATGAAATTAATCGCGGTGAAATTGATGGGGCCATTCGCATGGTGAAAGTTGCTGAAGAAAAAGAAGTGCAAGGTGGTGGCGTTCGGACACGGCGCAAAACAGTTTCAGCGCGCACGGCCAACCAGCAAGCTTACATTGAACAGATTCGTAAAAACGAGTTGTGTTTTGGCGTGGGGCCTGCGGGCACCGGCAAGACTTATTTAGCGGTGGCCTGTGCTGCTGAAGCTTTGATGAATGGTGAAGTGGACCGGATTATTCTCTCTCGCCCGGCTGTGGAAGCTGGTGAACGCTTGGGCTTTTTACCAGGCGACATGAAAGAAAAAGTCGATCCCTATTTGCGCCCGCTGTATGATGCGCTTTATGATATGATGCCACAAAGCTTGGTGGTAAAAGCCATGGCGGAAAATCAAATTGAAATTGCTCCACTGGCGTTTATGCGCGGGCGCACTCTGGCTTCGGCTTTCATTATTCTGGATGAGGCACAGAACACCACGCCGCAACAAATGAAAATGTTTTTGACGCGTTTAGGTGAAGGCAGCCGCATGGTGATTACCGGTGACCCTTCACAAGTCGATTTGCCATACGGCGTTGTTTCAGGTTTAGACGATGCGCTTTCGGTTTTGGAAGGTGTTTCTGGCATTGGCGTTACCGCATTTCAAACGGCTGACATTGTGCGCCACGCTATGGTTGGCCGCATTGTAGCAGCTTATGATAAAAAGGGTGCTGCCAACTCGCGTAAGGTGCGAGGTTAGGTGCTTTATATAGTTGTTGAGCACGAAGGCTGGAAATCTATACGGGGGCTAAAGGCACTTGCGGAAGACGCCGTGGAAGCTGCAACAACTCTTGTGCAGCGCAAAAAAGAAATAACGCTCTTGTTTTCGGGTGATGCAACCTTGAAAACATTGAACCGCGATTGGCGTGGCAAGAACAAGCCCACCAATGTTTTATCGTTTCCCGCGAACCCAGATTTGAAATTGCCGCGTGGCGTGCCCAGGCCTTTGGGCGATATCGCGTTGGGTTATGAAACGCTAGTGCGTGAGGCCGATGAGGCTGACAAAACTCTTAAAGCCCACACCACGCACTTGATTGTACATGGTGTTTTGCATCTTTTGGGCTATGATCATTTGGACGATGCGGATGCTGCCAAAATGGAAGCTAAAGAAATTCGTATTCTCAAAAAACTTGGCATTGCCGATCCATATCGGGTAAATGCGGAGTTATGAAACGTCCAACATTCCTATCCAAAATAAAACGAAAACTTTCACGCGATAAAATTGACTTGCGCGAAAGTTTGGAGGGCGTGATTGCCAGCCATGTAGAAGAAACTGGCCCTTCCACCCTTCCTGACGATGCGCGCTCCATGATGCAAAATCTTTTGGGCTTTGCTGATTTGCGCGTGGACGATATGATGGTGCCTCGCGCCAGCATTGTGGCTGCGGAAGAAACCTCTTCGATGCGAGATCTGCTCTCGCAATTTATTGAAGCCAATCATTCGCGCATGCCAATTTACCGCGAGTCTCTCGATGATATTGTGGGCATGATTCACGTAAAAGATTTTTTGCGCTGGATGACAACCAAAGGCACCAAGAAAAAAGCCAAAGGTGCTGTTGAAGCTGGCATTGCGCTGGCTGGCAGTGAACTTTCATCCACCATAAAACAGCACCCCAGCATGATCCGCGATGTATTGTTTGTGCCGCTCTCAATGCCTGCCCCTGATCTGCTGATTAAAATGAAAGCCTCACATGTTCATTTAGCTATTGTGGTTGATGAATATGGTGGCACGGATGGATTGGTTTCACTGGAAGATTTGGTTGAAGAAATCATCGGCGATATTGCGGATGAACATGATACCGATGCGGAAGAGGGCATGATCCGCAAGCAAAGCGATACGGTTTATGTGGCCAGTGCGCTCATCAGTATTTCGACTTTGGATGAGATGTTTAAAGTTGATTTGCTGCCAGATGATCAAGAAGATGAAGCCGATACGCTTGGTGGTTTGGTGTTTGAAATGGCGGGGCGTGTACCTGCGCGGGGCGAGATTATTAAACATGAATGCGGGCTGGAATTTGAAATTCTTGAGTCAGACCCGCGTCGTGTTAAACGCGTGCGCATTCATGTGAAGAAAGCAGAAGCCGACGCTGAAGTTCCTAAAGCTGATTAAAGCAAGCCTGCTTGTTTTGCGTGCTGCTTGAGATTCACAATTGGCCTTGCCCCCGTGTGTGAAATAATTTCTGATGCGGCCAAACTTGCTAATTCTGCGCAGCGCTGTAATGGCATCGTTCTTGTGTAACCAAACAGAAAACCCGACGCATAAAGATCGCCCGCACCCGTCACGTCAATAATCTCTTTTACGGGATTGGCTTTCACTTCAACTGATTCTGACCCGCGCACAATCAGTGAGCCTTTTTCGGAACGTGTTAGGGCGGCCATCGGACAATCCTTGCGGATTGCTGAAACGGCGCCATCAAAATTCTGAGTGAGATAAAGTGATTTAATTTCACTCTCATTTGCAAACACAATGTCGATGTGATTGCGGATGAGATCGAGAAAACTTTCGCGGTGGCGCTCAACGCAAAATGAATCTGAGAGGGTGATCGATGTGAGCCTGCCAGCAGCACGGGCGATTTTTGCAGCCAAGCGAAAGGCCTCTTTGGCTTCGGGCTTATCCCACAGATACCCTTCCATGTAAGTGACAGCGGAAGCCTGCACAACTTTTGCATCAACATCGGCTGTAGAAAGATTTACACACGCCCCAAGATAAGTGTTCATGGTGCGCTCGGCATCAGGTGTGACCAAAATAAATGAACGCGCTGTGGCGGGGCCATCTTGGGCTGCCGGTGATTCAAAATGAACCCCTTGTGCTTTCATATCGGAACGGAAAATATCACCAAGCTTATCGTTTTTTATTTTACCAAAATAGGCGGCTGAACCCCCGAATGACGCAACACCTGCGGCGGTGTTGCCAGCCGAGCCGCCCGAAATTTCTGAAGCCTTGCCCATCGCAGCATAAAGCTGTTCGGCTCTGGTCTCATCGATGAGGTTCATTGAACCTTTGACGAGATTCTCTCGTTGCACAAAACTTTCATCAACCATGGCAATAACATCGACGATTGCGTTGCCAATGGTGAGAACATCAAATTGTTTTTGCGTCATAAATAAAGGCCCTGTTTGGCATGACCTAGCGCATGGGGCTTGTAGAAACAAGTCAGAGTCCTTACTTGGAGATTTATGTTTTCAGCTTTTTTCAAAACCCTGAATGATCTCACATCGCCAGAATTTCGTGGCGTGCTGTTCAAATCTATTAGCCTCACATTGGCGCTTTTCATTGGTGTCTTGGTGAGTGTCGAAGTTTTGCTTTCATTCCTCACATTAGTTCCTTGGCCATGGCTGCAAACAGTGATTGCCTTGGGCACTGGGCTTGGATTGATTGCCGCATTTTTCTTTTTGATGGCACCAGTCACTGCCCTTTTTGCTGGATTGTTTTTGGATTGGATTGCCTCTCGTGTGGAGGCACGCCATTACCCCAATCACAAACGTGGTAAGGCGCTTTCCACCTTCACAGCCTTGACGTTTGGTTTACAGTTTGCAGCGCTATCACTTGCTGTAAACATTGTAGTCTTGCCGCTGGTATTTTTTGCAGGTTTCGGCATTGTTCTTCTGCTGCTAGCTAATGCCTACTTGATCAGCCGTGAGTATTTTGAAATGGCAGCAACTAGATTTATGCCACCCAAAGCTGCAAGCGAATTGCGTAAACGAAATTTCCTGCGCGTTTACGTTGCTGGCCTACTGCCTGCGGGCCTTGCTCTCATTCCTATTGTTAATCTAACTGTACCCCTATTTGCCACTTCGTTCTTCGTGCATATATTTAAATCGGTGCAGGGCTCTTCGGTTTAAACGGGCAAATATCGGCAATCAAACAGCGCCAGCATTCCGGCTTTCTGGCTTTACACACATAGCGCCCATGTAAAATCAACCAATGATGAGCGTGGCGAAGATAGAGTTTTGGCACCGCTTTGAGAAGTTTGGTTTCAACTTCCATCGGGGTTTTGCCGGGGGCCAGACCCAAACGATTGCCAAGCCGAAACAGATGCGTATCCACCGCAATTGTGGGTTCACCAAAAATAATGTTTAAAACCACATTGGCAGTTTTACGGCCAACACCCGGCAAGGCTTCAAGGGCTTCACGCGTTGCCGGAACTTGGCTGTTATGGTTGGCTACCAATTGCTGCGACAGAGCAATCACGTTTTTGGCCTTGGTGCGGAACAGGCCAATGCTTTTAATAGTGTCACGCAGTTTATCTTCCCCCATCAAAATTATTTTTTCGGGCGTATCAGCAATCGCAAACAGCGATTTGGTTGCTCGGTTCACACCCTCATCGGTGGCTTGGGCAGAAAGCACCACGGCAACCAGAAATGTGAAGGCGTTCACAGAATAAAGCTCACCTTTTGGTTCGGGATTCTCGGCGTGGAAACGCCGGAAGATTTCTTCGATCTGTGGCGCTTTTAAACGAGCTGGCATTTTCAATCTTTCGGAAATCGGGTGGCTTCACACACATAACTGCTCTAGTTTTAATATATGGAACAAGACCATTATTCAAACTTAGATGATTATGAACGCGTGCGCAGTGTGCTGGCGAACCTCACCGAAAATTGGCGTGATCAGCCCTCGTTGGAAGACTTGGCACGGCCGGTGGGCTTGGAGCCTGAGCAATTGCAGCGTCTATTCTCCCGGTGGGCAGGGCTCACCCCTAAGGCGTTTCTGCAAGCGCTCACCCTTGATCATGCCAGAGCCATGCTTAAAGATTCCGCCAGCATTTTGGAAACGTCGCTTGAGGTTGGATTATCTGGGCCTGGTCGTTTGCATGATCTTTTCGTCACCCATGAAGGCATGTCTCCCGGCGCCTATAAGACCAAGGGATCAGGGGTTGTTATTTCTTATGGCTTTCACCCTTCACCTTTTGGTCTCGCTTTGGTGATGGTGACTATACAAGGCCTTTGTGGTTTGGGCTTTTCGGATGCGGGAGGTGAGACGGCTTCCTTGGCGGATATGCAGCGGCGCTGGCCCAATGCCAGTTATATTGAAAATTCAGCCCAAACTGCGCCTTATGCTGCACAGATTTTTGCGCCTGAAAAATGGCAGGACGGCCAGCCACTGCGCGTGACTTTCATTGGCAGTGATTTTGAAATCCGCGTTTGGGAAAGTCTGCTTAAAATTCCCATGGGCCGTGCTGTTACTTATGGCGATATTGCCAGCTCTATTGATAATCCCAAGGCAGCCCGCGCGGTTGGGGCTGCTGTGGGGCGCAACCCGATTTCATTCGTGGTGCCGTGCCACCGCGTGATTGGAAAATCCGGAGCGCTCACGGGCTATCATTGGGGCCTCACGCGCAAGCGGGCGATTTTGGGCTGGGAGGCAGGCCAACTCGCCACCCAATAAAGACTTTGCAATCGCTTGTGCCATTGCTAAACGCAAATAATGACATTGAAACTTGCAATAGCTGGAGCTGGCGGCCGCATGGGCCGTGTGCTCACACGGATTATCACCGAGACAAACGGTTGTGAAATTGCGGGCGGGCTGGAGGCCAAGGGTTCAGCTTTAGTTGGCACTGATATGGGCGTGCTTGCAGGTCTTGGAGCTTTGAATGTTTTGATCAGCGATGATGTGGAATCAGTGCTACGCCAAGTTGATGGCATTATTGATTTCACCGTTCCTGCGGCAACTTTGGCGCTGGTCGCTCACACTGCCGCTCTCAAAAAAATTCATGTGATCGGCACCACGGGTATTGATGCCGCTGGGGATGCAAAAATTTTCGAAGCGGCTAAATCAACCACTATTATGAAGACTGGCAATTATTCGCTGGGTGTTAATATTTTGGCCAATGTTGTAAAAAAGGTTGCAGCGGCTTTAGGTGATGATTTTGATATTGAAGTTCTTGAAATGCATCACCGCCATAAAATTGATGCGCCGTCGGGCACCGCCCTGTTGCTGGGCCAAGCAGCTGCTGATGGCCGCAAGATCAACTTAAAGCAACACTCGGTGCGGTCTCGCGATGGGCACACGGGTGCGCGCGTCGCAGGCGATATTGGTTTTGCCACATTGCGTGGTGGCTCGGTGATTGGCGATCACACTGTGATGTTTGCTGGTGCGGCCGAGCGCATAGAGTTCTCGCATAAGGCTGAAAGCCGAGATATTTTTGCTTATGGTGCGGTAAAGGCTGCCCTCTGGTGTAAAGATAAAGTACCCGGCTTATACAATATGAATGATGTTTTAGGATTGAATTGAAATGAGTGGAACTTTAGTGCTGGTGCGTCATGGCCAGAGCGAATGGAATTTGAAAAATCTGTTCACAGGCTGGAAAGACCCTGATTTATCGCCCCAAGGTGTGTCTGAAGCAAGGGCTGCAGGCCAACGCTTGAAAGCCAAGGGTTTGAAGTTTGATATGTGTTTCACATCAGCCCTCACCCGTGCGCAGCACACATTGCAACTCATTCTTGCTGAGCTTGGCCAGACTGGATTACCAGAAACCCGCGACCAAGCGTTAAATGAGCGTGATTATGGCGAGCTTACGGGCCTTAACAAAGATGATGCGCGCACCAAATGGGGCGAAGAGCAAGTGCTGGTGTGGCGGCGCTCATTTGATGTGCCACCGCCCGGTGGTGAATCTCTCAAAGATACTTTGGCGCGTTCGCTGCCTTATTACATGCACATGATTCAACCGCATGTGTTGGAAGGCAAAACCGTTCTTGTGGCAGCCCACGGCAATTCATTGCGTTCCTTGATCATGGCCATTGAAGGCTTAACGCCAGCGCAAATTTTGAAACGTGAATTAGATACGGGTGTTCCAGTTTATTATAAGCTCAAGGCCAATTCTCGGCCTGAAATTATTGAAACACTCAGTGCATGATGATTAGAATTCTCAGTGCCGCAGAATTTGAAAAGCAAATTCCACGGCTGGTTGAGATTTTGATTGATGCGGTTGATTCTGGTGCAGGGGTTTCATTTATGAAGCCCCTTTTGCCTGAAGTGGCGCAAGATTTTTGGCGCGGGCAAATTTCTGGCATTGCCACTCACAACACATTTCCCATCATTGCTGAAATTGATGGCCAATTCGCCGGAATTGTTTTGCTGATGCGGGCTTGGGCGCCCAATCAACCGCATCGGTCTGATGTGACTAAGCTTTTGGTGCATCGGAATTTTAGGCGGCGCGGCGTGGCCACGGCTTTGATGCTAGCGTTAGAAGATAAGGCGAGAGCATTGAACCAAACGCTCATTACATTTGATGCAGTAGCAGACAGCCCGGCTTCGGTCTTTTATGAAAGCCTCGGTTTCATTTGCGTCGGCACCTATCCAGATTATGCCTATTCAGGTGATGGCAAACTTGATGATACAGCACTGTTTTACAAAGCGCTTGCGTGAAAAAGATTATTCCGCCGCCTGAGCAAACTGCGGCGTTTCATTGATGATCTTTTGCACCTCGGGCCGACAAGAACCGCAACCCATGCCCGCTGTGGTGTTTTGGCAGACTAATTTGAGCGTGGCGCCTGCATGGCTTTGTATGAATGAGGCGATGGTGTTTCGCCCCACGCCATTGCAAGAGCACACAATTGGGCCAGCGTCAGCTTTGTCTTTTGCAAGTCTGCCCGCCAAAATTTGTGCGGCATCAACATTTTGCCCCACCTGTTCTTGCAGCCAATTGCGGCTCACTTCCACGGGGCCTGCGCTGGCGAAAAAGGCAAATTGCAAACGCCCATCTTTAAACGAAGCGCATCTGAAATGGGCTGGATTGGTTGACACTACAAATGACAATTCGTCGTCACAAAACTGGTTCACGAAGCTTGACCAATCGGAGGGCAACTCTTTGTCGGCACATTCAAATGAATGACCAGCACGCAGGGGCCGCTTTGCCCAATATTCAGTCTTTGGCTGAACATCTTGCAAGCTCACGCCGAACCCATGCCAGCTAGCCGCAAAAGGCTTTATAGAAATTTGTGAAGATTTTAGCGCAGGCTGGTTGCTAATGGGATCAACCACTGCAAGCGTTGCCGCGTTTACTTTGGCCTCCGCCGCAAATTGGGCGCTCCAATGCATAGGTTGGAAAACTTGGCCTTTGGCTACCGTATCCGACACTAAAACCCGCAAGATGGACTTGCCTTGAGCTCCAGAAACTTCGGCAAGATCTGCATCCTTTAGAAACAGTGCTTGGGCATCTTGTGGAGAAATTTCCACATAAGGTTCGGCGCGGTGGCTGAAGAGCTTTGGCACCAAACCGGTTCTGGTCATGGTGTGCCATTGATCGCGCACCCGGCCCGTGTTGAGCACTAAAGTTTGAGCTTCAAATTGAAGGGCTTGGAATTTTGTCGCAACGAAATTGGCTTTGCCATTTCGGGTGGAAAAGCGACCATCAGCATAAGGCCTAGAGCTTGCCCATTGCTGAGGTGACAGCGCATCATAATCCTGCTCCACCCATTCGCCCAAATCAAGCTGGCGGGTGCCATTGTTTAAAACTTGCGTGAGTGCGGCATGTTCGTGAAAAATTTGAGTGGGAGAATTATACTCAAAGCCAGCAAAGCCCATGGCCTTGGCAACATCACAGAGAATATGCCAATCTGAGCGAGCCTCACCCGCAGGAGAGACAAAAGAACGTTGGCGAGAAATGAGACGTTCTGAATTTGTGACGGTGCCAGATTTTTCACCCCAACCTTGGGCTGGCAACAGCACATCGGCAAATCTTGCTGTCTCGGTATTAGCAGTAACATCTGAAACCACCACGAAGGGACAGACTTTTAGAGCCGCTTCAATGAGCGAAGAATTTGGCATGCTAACAGCTGGATTTGTTGCGATGATCCACAGTGCTTTGATTTTTCCAGCCGCCACCGCATCAAACAAATCTACGGCTTTCAATCCAGCTTTTTGAGCAATCCGTGGGGCACGCCAAAAATCTTGAACAGCTGAGCGATGTGCCGGATTTTCAATATCCATGTGGGCTGCCAGCATATTGGCAAGACCGCCCACTTCGCGCCCGCCCATAGCATTGGGCTGGCCGGTGATTGAAAAAGGTCCCGCACCATCCTTGCCAATGCGGCCCGTGAGCAAATGACAATTGATAATGGCGTTCACTTTATCAGTGCCGTCAACGGCCTGATTAACGCCCATCGAAAATGCCGTGACGGTTTTGGGGTGTGCTGCAAACAGATCATAGAATTGCTTTAAGTCGGCTTGTGAAAGACCTGTGGCCTTTGCCACATCAAAGTCACCTGCCGCCAACATCGCATCGCCCAGCCCTTGCGTGTGGGCAAAGACAAATTGTGAATCGATTTCGCCACGTTGGTAAACATCACGCAGCAAACCATTGAACAATGCCACATCACTGCCGGGAGCAATCTGTAAAAACAAATCTGCGTCAATCGCACTGGCGGTTTTACGCGGATCAATCACCACCAATTTGGTGCCGCGCTGTTCACGCGCTGCTTGCAAGCGCTGAAATAAGATAGGGTGGCACCATGCGAGATTAGACCCAACCAAAACCACAAGATCAGCCTGTTCCAAATCGGTGTAATTGCACGGCACCACATCCGCCCCAAAGGCGCGCTTGTGGCCAGCCACGGCAGATGCCATGCACAGCCTTGAGTTGGTATCGATATTGGCCGAACCGATGAAACCCTTCATCAGTTTATTGGCGACATAATAATCTTCAGTGAGCATTTGGCCTGAGACATAGAAGGCCACTGAGCCTGGGCCATATTCCGCAATCGCGTCCGAAAATTTCTGCGCTACTAGAGAAGTAGCTTCATCCCATGATGCTTCCGCACCAGCAATCATGGGGCTTAGCAAGCGTTGCTCATGGCCCAAGGTTTCGCCAAGGGTGAGGCCTTTGGAACAGAGTTTGCCGAAATTTGCAGGATGATCAGGATCGCCAGATATTGTCACAACGCCTTGCGCATCGCGTTTTGCCAACACTCCACAACCCACGCCGCAATAGGGACATGTGGTGCGTGTAATCGTTTCTGCTGTCATGCAACGTGACGCCGCAAAGCTGCGGCCTCAATCATTACAATATTGTTTTCGACCTTCACCTTCACTTTGCGAGCACAGCCTTGGTCAGGACCCTTCACTTCACCCGTTTCAAGGCCAACCACCCAATTGTGCAGTGGGCAGGTTACGGAGTGCCCGTGAACAATGCCTTGCGAAAGTGGGCCACCTTTGTGTGGACATTTATCCCACAGGGCAAAGATGCGCGCGTCTGCTGCTTTAAAAATAGCGATATCGCCTTGATCAGTTGTCACCACGCGCGAGCCGCGCGAAGGCACATCATCACTCAAGCCAATTTCAATCCAGTCATTCATATTATTCAGCCGCCATCAATTTTGGAAATGCGCGCATAGCTTCAAATTCATGCGCGTCCTTGCCGTTCACGCGCTCTTCCCATGGGTCCACTTGCAGAAATGTTTGGGCAAATTGAAAGCGTTCAAAATAAGCCGCACGGCGCGGCCTATCGGCAACAATTTTTTCGCGAATGGAATCAAGTCCAACGCGCTTGGCCCATTTATAAATGCGCTCTAGATAATGGCCTTGCTCACGATAAAGTTGCGTGAGGGCGGCAATCACTTCAACAGCTTCATCTTCGCTATCTACATGGCACAGAAGTTCGGTGCCTTTAATATCGAGACCTGCGGCACCGGCAAAATGAATGTCGTAGCCTGAGTCAACGCAGATCACGCCAATGTCTTTGCAGGTGGCTTCCGCACAATTGCGCGGGCAACCAGACACAGCTATTTTCACTTTGGCAGGTGTCCAAGAGCCCCACATAAATTTTTCCAAGCGAATGCCAAGGCCCGTTGAATCTTGCGTGCCAAAGCGGCACCAATCACTGCCCACGCAAGTTTTAACCGTGCGAAGACCTTTGGCATAAGCCGCACCAGACACCATGCCAGCGGCATTGAGATCGGCCCAAACAGCAGGCAAATCCTCTTTTTTCACGCCGAGCAAATCAATGCGCTGGCCACCTGTCACCTTAACGGCGGGGATCGCAAATTTATCGGCCACATCAGCAATAGCGCGCAGTTCCTTGGCAGAAGTCATCCCGCCCCACATGCGCGGCACCACTGAATAAGTGCCGTCTTTTTGAATGTTGGCATGCACCCGCTCATTGATGAAGCGCGATTGATTATCGTCCTCATATTCGCTTGGCCATTCCGCAATCATATAGTAGTTGAGAGCAGGCCTACATTTGGCGCAGCCGCATGAGGTTTTCCATTCCAGTTCCTGCATCAAGGCCGAAATTGATTTCAATTGCTTGGCAATGATGAAGCGCCGCACATCAGCATGGCCCAAATCGGTGCAACCACACATGGGTTGCACAGCGTTGGGTTTGTAAGCATCGCCCAATGAGATGACTAGAAGCTTTTCAACAAGTCCCGTGCATGAGCCACAAGAGGCCGAAGCCTTGGTGTGAGCGCGCACTTCATCTATGGACTTTAGATTTTTTGCTGTGATGGCATCAGTGATTTTGCTTTTGCAAATGCCGTTGCAGCCGCAGATTTCTGCGTCAGGCGGTAAGGCTGCAACGGCCGCCATAGGGTCCAGGGGGGTCCCTCCGGTATAGGATTGGCCGAAGATCAGCATCTCACGATCAGCCGAAATATCTTCGCCCTTTTTCAGTTTATCAAAGAACCATGGGCCATCGCCCGTATCGCCATAAAGCACTACTCCGATGATGCGATTTTCTTTGATCACGATGCGCTTATAAATTCCGCGTGAGGCATCGCGCAGCACAACTTCTTCGCGGTCTTTGGCTTCGGCAAAATCACCACCTGAATAGAGGTCAACACCAGTGACCTTTAACTTGGTGGACATAACCGAGCCTGTGTAAGCGGCTTCTTGCCCAACTAAAGTTTCAGCAATCGTACGGGCCATTTCATAGAGTGGAGCAACGAGGCCATAAACATTGCCACGATGTTCCGCGCATTCACCCAAAGCAAACACATCGGCATCATTGGTGAGCAACTGGTCATTCACCACAATGCCGCGATTGACTTCAAAGCCTGAAGCTTTTGCTAAAACTGACGAAGGGCGAATGCCAACGGCCATTACTACAATGTCACATGGAATTTCTGTATCATCTTTCAGCTTCACACCCGTCACATGAGTGTCACCCATAATCGAATGTGTGTCGGCTTTGGTGCGCACAGTAATGCCGCGCTTTACAAATTCTGTCTCCAGCAAATGCGCCGCTGCAGGATCAAGCTGGCGCTCCATCAAAGTTGGCATAATATGAATGACGGTTACTTCCATGCCGCGCATTTGCAGGCCCGCTGCGGCTTCTAAGCCAAGCAGACCACCACCAATCACCACAGCCTTGCTGCCGGGCTTGGCCACGGCTAACATCGCGTCCACATCGTCGAGATCGCGATAGGTGACAACGCCCGGCAATTTATGGCCCGGCACTGGAATGATGAAAGGCACCGAGCCTGTGGCAATCACCAGCTTATCGTAGGCAGCCACGCCGCCATCAGCAGCGGTGACAGTTTTTGCCTCGCGGTCGATCGCTTCGACTTTGCAACCCTTATGCAGCGTCACATTATTTTGCGCATACCAATCATCGCCATGGGTGATGATGTCTTCATAGGTCTTTTCGCCTGAGAGAACTGGAGAGAGCATCAAGCGGTTGTAATTCACGCGGGGTTCGGCGTTGAAAATCGTTACATCATAGAGATCTGGTGAAAGTTCAAACAAATGCTCCAGCATGCGCCCGGGCGCCATGCCATTGCCAATGATGACCAACTTCTTCTTCATATTGAACAAACTCCCAAAGGCAAATCAGCGATATTTTTGTGCGCTGCAATATTTTCCGTGTTATCCACCTAGCAAGCACCATGCCAAAAGTGAGTTGATTTATGAAAACTAGTCATCTCTCTGAAATAAAAGAGTTATATTGCCTATGCTGCAAAGTTAGGCGGGTGCCAAAGTCTTGTGCAATGCACAAATTACACGCAAAATCCATCTTAGATCTGAGTAAAAAATAAGCAAAAATTATATTTGATATTTTTTAGGCAATACTATTAAATTTATATTTTTCATAGTGTTATGACAGGAATTCAAACAATTCAGGTTTGGCATCATTTTTGCGATGCAGCATGGGTCAAAGGAGAATTTTATGACCCAAGTAACCAGCACGCGCTTTCCATTTTTCAGCCTCGCCCCCCGTATAAGAATTTTACATTTCAGTTGGGTGGCATTTTTTGTTAGCTTCGTGGTGTGGTTCAACCATGCGCCGCTGATGGCGGCGATCCGCGATACGTTTGGCCTCAGCAAGCAAGAAGTTGCTGCCTTGCTCATTCTAAACGTGGCACTCACCATTCCAGCGCGCATTTTGGTTGGCATCTTGGTTGACAAGCTTGGCCCACGCCTGATGTTTGCCAGCTTGCTGGCTATCTCTGGCGTGATCTGCCTTGGCTTTGCATTCTCGCAAAACTATGCAGAGCTTGCTCTCTCGCGCTTTCTGCTCGGCTTTGTTGGTGCAGGCTTTGTGGTGGGTATTCGCATTATTGGGGAATGGTATCCAGCGCGTGAGGCTGGCCTTGCGCAAGGGCTTTATGCTGGGCTTGGCAATTTCGGTTCTGCTGCTGCGGCCGCTGCACTTCCAACACTTGCCGCAAGTTTCGGCGGGCCAGAAGGCTGGCGCTGGGCCGTTGCCACAACCGGCATTATGGCGATCATCTATTCGGCCATTTATTATGTTTATGTAACCGATATGCCAAAGGGCTCAACTTATTTCAGCCCGAAAAAATTGGGTGCTATGGAAGTGACTAATAAAGGCGATTTTCTACTTTATTGCATCATGCAGGCTCCCATCGCCGGAACCTTGGCGCTGCTCGCCTATAAGCTCAGCCCAGCTGCGCTCAACATTCTATCGTCTACAACGGCCACAATCATCTATGTAGCTCTGGCGGCGCTTTATGCAGCTCAACTTTATGATACATGGCGCATCAATAAATCGGTTTTCACCAAACCGGTTGCCGCCCTTCACGCTTATAAATTCCGCCAAGTGGCTGTGCTTGATTTTGTCTATTGCGTCACATTCGGATCAGAACTTGCGGTAGTTTCAATTCTGCCATTGCTGTTTAAAGATATGTTTGGGCTTTCGCTGCCTGTGGCTGGCTTCCTGGGTGCAAGTTTTGGCCTTACAACATTTTTTGCGCGGCCGATTGGTGGTTACTTAAGTGACATATTTGGCCGCCGCTTGGTTTTAGCAACGTGCCTTGTTGGCACGGCCCTTGGTTATTTCGGCATGAGTAATATGGGGCCAGTAACGGGAGTTGTGTTTGCAGTTGCAGCCACGTTTTTCTGCTCGCTGTTCGTCAATGCTGGCAATGGTGCCGTTTATGCCATGTTGCCCGTGATCAAGCGCAGGCTCACTGGCCAAATTGCGGGCATGGTTGGGGCCTTCGGAAATGTGGGGGGAGTGTTGTTCCTTACTGTCTATGCAAGTTTTGACTCACAAACCTTGTTCCTTGCGGCAGCCATTGGTTCGGCCTTGGCCCTTGCCTTTGTATGGCTTTTCATTGAAGACCCGAAGGGACAGATTGCCGAGGAAATGCCCGATGGTAGCATTGCCCTTATTGATGTGACATGAGCCACGAATTGCAAATTGAATATGGACAATATTCCAGTGCGGGGCGAAAGCCCCGCAATGACGATTCTTATGGCATCGTTATTCCTGAAAGCCATGTGTTAACATCCAAGGGCGCAGCCATTGCCATTGCCGATGGTATGTCATCTAGCGAGGCCGCCAAGGAAGCCAGCGAATGCTGTGTGCGCTCATTTCTGGAAGATTATTATGGCACCCATGAAAGCTGGACGGTTAAACGTTCAGTTGCCACGGTCCTGAAAGCCGTCAACGCGTGGATTTACGCCCAAGGCCAAAGGCTGGACTTTGAAGGCCGTGGCATGGTGAGCACATTTTCTGGCATTATTCTCAAATCTGGCACAGCCCATATTTTTCATGCAGGAGATAGCCGCATCTGGCGCTTGCGCGACAATGCGCTTGAACAACTTACCACCGATCACCGACTTAAGCTTGGGCGCGGCCTTGAACATTTGTCACGCGCCTTTGGCACCAACCAAAATCTGGAAATTGATTATCGCCAAGAAGTGCTGGAAGCGGGCGACATTTACTTTCTCTCGACTGACGGCATTCACGACGCGCTCGCGCCTTCAGAAATTACGCGTCTAATTAAGACTGGTTCGGATGATTTAGATGCAGCCTCGCGCACCATTGTTGACGCCGCTTTTGAGAAAGGCAGCACTGATAATCTCACCTGCCAGATTATTCAGATCATTTTACCCGGGCTACATGATGTTGCCGGGCATAACTCAGCGGCAGCAAAACTTCCCTTCCCAAAACTTCTCTCCAGTGGCGACAAGCTTGACCGATATAAAATCATCCGGCCCATTCACGAGAGCAACCGCAGCCAGGTTTATCTAGCGTCTGATCTTGAAAGCAATGATGTCGTTGCGATTAAAACTCCTTCGCCAAATTTTGAAGATGATGCAGCTTATATTGAAGGCTTTGCCCATGAAGAATGGGTGGGCAGGTTGGTGAGCAGTCCCAACACTTTGAAAATTCATGATGCCAAAGGCCAGCGACATTTTCTCTACCATGTGACTGAATATTTTGAGGGTAAAACGCTACAACAGTGGATGCTGGACAATCCGAAACCAGATTTAGAAGTGGTGCGGTCTATTGTTGAGCAAATCGCCCAAGGCTTACGCGCCATGCACCGCAAAGATATTCTGCATCTTGATTTGAAACCTGGCAATGTGATGATCAATGCCCAAGGGCTGGTGAAGATTATCGATTTTGGGTCATCTCGTGCTGCAAGCTCGTCTGACGAAAAGCAAAATGGAGTTGCGGTGGCACCTGCCGGAACTGCTGATTACACCGCACCCGAAAACATTCTGGGTAATTCGGCCTCAAACCGA
>JANLPA010000160.1:0-2853 GCA_031366855.1 Hyphomicrobiales bacterium
CAAAGGCTATGCGGAATTGTTTGCAAGCTTGGAAGCCATGCTGTGTGAAATCACTGGCTTTGATAACGTGTCGCTGCAACCAAATGCCGGCAGCCAAGGTGAATATGCAGGGTTACTTGCGATTCGTGGTTATCATGACTCAAAAAATGACATGCACCGTGATGTGTGTCTCATCCCCACCTCAGCCCATGGCACCAATCCGGCTTCCGCTGCTATGGCGGGAATGAAGATTGTTGTGGTGGCGTGTGATGCTCAAGGCAATGTGGATGTGGCTGACCTTGAAGCCAAGGCCAAGGCCAACGCCGCAAATCTTGCAGCTTTGATGATCACCTATCCTTCTACGCATGGCGTGTTTGAAGATTCCATCATCGACATTTGCCGCATCATTCATGAAAATGGCGGGCAGGTTTATTTGGATGGTGCCAATCTCAACGCGCAAGTGGGCCTCATGCGGCCAGCCGAATTGGGCGCTGATGTGTGTCACATGAACTTGCATAAAACATTCTGCATTCCCCATGGCGGCGGCGGGCCGGGCATGGGGCCGATTGGGGTGCGCAAACATTTGGCTCCGCATTTGCCGGGGCACGATGTGGTTGCAAATGGAGTTCGCGAATCGGGTGCTGTATCGGCGGCACCTTGGGGATCAGCATCAATCCTCCCGATCTCATGGATGTATATTGCCATGATGGGAGGACCGGGATTAACTCAAGCCACCAAGATCGCCATCCTCAATGCCAACTATATGGCCTCGCGCTTGAACCCCCACTTCCCAGTATTATATTCCGGCCCCGGCGGTGTGGTGGCGCATGAATGTATTATTGATCTGCGCTGGTTGAAGGACCGCACCGGCATCAGCGTTGAAGACGTGGCCAAGCGCCTCGCCGATTATGGTTTCCACGCTCCCACTATGTCCTTCCCCGTTGTCGATACATTAATGATTGAACCTACTGAAAGCGAAGGCAAACGCGAGTTGGACCGCTTCTGCGATGCGATGATTAGCATCGCTAGCGAGATTGCCGATGTGGAACAGGGTCGCGCTGATAAGCTCAACAATGTTTTGAAAAATGCGCCCCACACGCATAAGCAATTATTCGGCGATTGGGCGCATCCCTATTCAAAGCAACAGGCCTATTTTCCGTTGGGTGAAGCTTCATCACACGCAAAATATTGGCCGACAGTGGCGCGGGTCGATAATGTGTATGGCGACCGCAACCTCATCTGCACTTGCCCACCGATTGAGGATTACATGCAGGCGGCTGAGTGAGTTGACAGCAAATCAAATTCTGACTAGTCTGACTAGTCAGAATTGGAGTTTCAACTATGAACAATTTTTCTAAGACTTGGCCGCTGCAAGAAGCAAAGGCGAAATTCAGCGAATTGGTCAAGCTGGCACAAACAGAGGGCCCCCAAACAGTCACCGTGCACGGAGAACCTACTGTTGTGATTTCAGCTTATAAACCAGAGAAAGTCTTGATCGCCGGTAAATATGAACCGACCGGTAAAGGGCTCGATTTAATCCGGGCCATGCAGTCCTGCCCAGTTCCAGAATTCGAAATTCCAGAACGGCCAATTGACGGCATTCCCATGCGTGAAGTTGAATTTGATTGATGTGGCTGCTTGATACAAACGTCATCTCTGAACTACGCAAGCCGCGGCCAGATAAGAATGTAATAACTTGGATTGGGAACCAATCGTTAGATCAACTTTTAACTTCGGTTGTTTGCCTTGCGGAAATCAAAGCCGGGATCCAGACGCAACACAGTGTTGAAGATAGAGAGCGGCTTCAAATTTGGTACGGAATTACAGTGGAGCCAATGTTTAAGCGGAAGACAATTCAAGTCTCCGAGAATATCCTGTTAATATGGTTGCGGCTGATCAAGCAAATGCACGCAAAAAGGATAAACGCTCCACCAGTTGACTTGTTGGTTGCGGCAACTTGCATTGACTTAAAAATCACGGCTGTTACGAGGGATGTCAATCCCTTTGTGAACGCTGGAGCCTCCGTTTTCAATCCATGGACAGCCGAACGCTTCATTGGCGCATAAAAACCCGGCGCAAAGGCCGGGTTTTTAATTTTAATTTTCAGATGATTAGTTCAACCGAGACTTCACTGCTGCAATTGATTCACTTATTAGCTTCGCGCCGCCTTTTTGTTCGGAGATCAATTTGGTTGCAGCAGCGATCGCCAGTTCAGTTGCTGAGCTGCGAACATCTTTTGCGGCAGCAGCTTCAGCTTGAGCGATTTTTTGCTCAGCTTGCTTGGTGCGGCGGGCGATGGTTTCGGTTAGTTTCTTGCGGGCTTCTTCGCCATATTGTTTGGCGGCCGATTTTGCTTGAGCCACGATCACTTCTGCTTCTTTTTCAGCATCAATGCGCTTCTGCTTATAATCGCTAAGCAGCTTTTCAGCATCTAAGCGAAGTTGCTTAGCGTCGTTCAATTCTTTGGAAATCAACTTGGCGCGGTCATCCAAGGCCACGGCAGCTTTTTTATGGGCACCAGCATAAAGCACGATGCCAATGAAAATCACCAAGGCTACTAAAGCGAAGAATGTTTGATCGAATTCCATATCTCGCTCCTTAACGCTTGGCAGCGGCCACGGCTTTGGCCACGGCGGTTTTTAGTGTTTTGCCTCCAGTTAAGCTAGCCACAATATCAGCGGCCGATTCACCAGCGATGGTTTCAACTGATTCCATGGCTTTGGCTTTGGCTTTAGCCACTTTGGCTTCAGCGTCTTTAATCTTCTTAGAAAGAGCCGCATCAAGACTGGCTTGATCGGCATCAATTTCTGTTGAAACTTTGGTACGGGTTTCGCGGCCGATGTCGGTGGCTTTTGAACGCGCGTCGAACAGGGC
>JANLPA010000173.1:0-26070 GCA_031366855.1 Hyphomicrobiales bacterium
GGAACCCGTGCTGCGCGGCGTGTTTGAAGAGTTTGGCAATGGCTGGGCCGTCACCCAGAAGTTCCCACACATTGCCTACAAGGATTCCGTGCGCTGGTATGGCACTGATAAGCCAGACTTACGCAACCCGATTAAAATGCAGGATGTATCGGACACATTCCGAAATGCAGGCTTCAAGTTGTTTAGCGATTTACTTGCTGACGTAGGTGGCAAAGCTGCAGTTTGGGCAATTCCAGCTCCGACAGGCGGATCACGGGCGTTCTGTGATCGCATGAACGGTTGGGCGCAAGGGATTGGTCAAGCTGGCCTCGGATATATAATTTTCAAAGAAGGCGGTGACGAAACCGGAGCCGGACCAATCGCAAAGAGGATCGGCCCTGTTTTAACAGAAAGCTTGCGGCAGAAACTAAACTTGCAAGTTGGCGACTCTGCATTTTTTGTTGGCGGCAACCCAGAAAAATTTTATAAATTTGCAGGCGAAGCCCGCACCAAGGTTGGCACTGATCTTGAACTCATCGCCAAAGATCGTTTTGACTTCTGCTGGATCGTCGATTTCCCGATGTATGAGTGGAACGAGGACGACAAGAAAGTGGACTTCAGCCATAACCCATTTTCCATGCCACAAGGCGGACTTGATGCGCTTGAAAACCAAGACCCGCTCACTATCAATGCTTATCAATATGACATTGTGTGCAACGGTGTTGAGCTTTCATCCGGTGCGATCCGCAACCATCGCCCAGAGGTGATGAAGAAGGCGTTTGAGCTTGCTGGCTATTCCGAAGAAGTTCTGCTTGAAAAATTCGGCGGCATGTACCGTGCCTTCCAATTCGGCGCTCCTCCCCACGGCGGCATTGCACCGGGTGTGGACCGCATTGTGATGTTGCTTTGTAACGAGCCCAACATCCGAGAAGTTGTGCTGTTCCCAATGAACCAGCAAGCGGAGGACCTTTTGATGTCTGCACCGTCATCCGCCACCCCAAAACAGTTGCGCGAACTCCACATCAGGCTGAATTTACCGGAAAATTAACCTTCGATGGTTGATGATTCGGGTTTGGTTGACTAGTTTGCGCTTAAATTTCACGAGGGGTTATCCATGATGCGCCGTCTCTTTGCTGCAGCTCTCGCTGCTTCTCTGGCTTTTGTTGTTGTGCCAAGCGCCACACAGGCCACAACCACGACTACCGAAGCGCAACTGCTGCTCAAAAAGAAAAAACTCGCAGCGCAGTTAAAAGCGTTACAGGCCCAACAGGCCGAGCTTGATAAATCATTGGCGGCGCAAAAGAAGCCAACCATCAAAAAACTTACAATTAAAAAGACCGATGCGGTTTTAACCGCTTCCGTTACGCCAGTGAAAGTTAAAAAATTAAAAACAATTCCGGCTGCTGCGGCACCTTCGCGAGTGGCACACTTGCGCCCTTGTGGTTCATTTGTGCAATGCCTGTTCGGCAGCAAACACCGCAGAGTTCAGACCAACGGAAATTTTCAACAAGCCAGTTTCGGCAGCTTCAGCAAATCAGGCCTCTCCGGCCAAACCAGCAATGAAGTGGTCGCGTGGACTGAAACCAAATATCCAATTGGTTCGCTGATTGTAAAAACGCCTGAACGCGCTTTGTATTTCGTGTCTGGCCCCGGCGAAGCTATTCGTTACAGCGTGGGCGTTGGCCGCGAAGGCATGCAGTGGAGCGGCGTTTCAAAAATTGAACGCAAAGCCGAATGGCCAAGCTGGACGCCGCCAACAGAAATGATCACCCGAGAAGCAGCCAAAGGCCATATCATTCCGCCTTTCATGGAAGGTGGCCCCGGCAATCCATTGGGTGCCCGCGCCCTTTATATTGGCGGCAAAATTTACCGCGTGCATGGCACCAACAATGAAGCTTCAATCGGTGGCGCAGTGTCGTCAGGCTGCATCCGCATGATGAATGCCGATGTGATTGATCTTTATAACCGCGTAAAAATTGGCGCGAAGATTTACGTCTATCAATAAAGCGTTTTGACTTTTCGTAGAAAAGGCAAAATCGCGCGCATAAAAAAGACCTCGGAGGCTGAGGGCCACCCGAGGTCTGATATCTACAATAGATGCAGAAGAATTACTTCTTCGCAGCCTTCTTCGCTGGCTTCTTTGCAGCAGCCTTCTTCGCTGGTTTCTTTGCAGCTTTCTTTGCGGCTTTCTTAGCAGGTTTCTTTGCAGCTTTTTTCGCAGCAGCCATGGTGTTCTCTCCTAGAGATTAAAGTTGTTTTTGCCCCACAACGCAGGCCCGACAAACATGAAACCGACATCAACAAAAATATTTATTTTTATTTCACGTCGATAACTAGACGTTGTTTTGAACCTCATTGTGTGATTCGGCAATATGCCGACAACATCTTGTGTATCAATCCAAGATGGCTAACAAATAGTAAACAAAGTGGGTTGTTAAAAGTGATCAGTACACTGACGATAAAATAAATTCATTTTGAGGCCAAAATTAAAGGATAAATTTAACTACTCCGTACACGGACGAATATACTGAAAAATTCATCTCGCAAGAATGGGGTGTTCTGCGGAAGTGTTATCCACAAAATATTTTTAAAGAATCGTAACGTAGAGGTCATTCCAATCTGGATTCTCGCGTTCAATCACATTGATTTTCCATTGACGCGGCCATTTCTTCATCGTCTTTTCGCGTTGAATTGCACTATCAATTTCGCCAAAGTCTTCGAACCAAACTAAAGTTTTGACTTTATACTTCTTGGTGAACCCTTCGATGAGACCTTCTTTGTGTTGAGTGATACGCGTTGGTAGATCGCCAGTCACGCCAATATAGAGCGTTCCATTCTTCTTACTGGCCATAATGTAAACGGAATAGATGCGTTCGGGTCTTTTGTAGTAAGGCATTTAGAAAATATTGCACACCAACGGCCACTTGTCACCGCAACGCCTTTAGAATTGCCTTCTCCACAACTCCCCCTAATTGTCATTGCCGGACTTGTTCCGGCAACCCATCTTGGCAACACTTGAGATGAGTGACGCTTCGCTCAATCAAACACCGAGCGCACACCACCATGGTTCGCCGGAATAAATCCGGCGATGACAAGGAGGGGTGAGTGTGTAAAAATAAAAAAGGCAGGGATTGCTCCCTGCCTCGTAAAACTATTTAGTTCTGTTATATGGAGATTGATTTGTCGGTTTAAGCGACACTCCAAGTTCGTGAGCCTTATTGTAGACCGCGCCTCCTGTTCGTCCGATTTTTAAGCCGATAACTCGTGTTGGCGTGTTATCTCTAGCCAGCTGTCCGATCTTCTGTTCATCGCTCGGTGTCCAAGGTTTTCCACTGTTTCTGGTAGACTTAGTCATTTTATTTTTCTTTTTAGAAGTTGACGCTAAACTCTGCTCGACTAAAAAAATAAATTTGCCTAGTCTCAATTTGCACGTTGGAAAGGCGAATCTAGCTTTTTCATCGCCCGCAAGTTCAGCTATTGAAATTGCCGGGTAACAACGCCGGGGCTTTTGCTCCGGCGTTTGTATTTTGCGGAACGATGTTCCGTATTTGATGGTGTTATGTTCCTTTTATTATTTTGGCTTCGGACATTTCTGTCCGAAGCCTGATCTAATTTATAATTCTCTACCTCACGAACACCCGCTCGTGCTTCCGCATGTGTCACACTTCAAACATGTTCCATTTCGCACCATGGTGTAGTTGCCGCATTCGCCACAGGTGTCGCCTTCATAGCCTTTCATCTTGGCTTGGCTGCGCAAGTCCATTGATGGGGCAGGAGCGGCATATGTGTAGGCAACTGCTGCAGGTTCTGACAAAGCTTTATTGCCTTGCGAGACCTGTTCAGCAGCGCGCATCAGCAAAGCATGAGACGGCGATTGCGAAGCGGCTGCTTGCGGCATCACCACCACATTGGCCAAGTTTTGCTTGCGCACGAAACCTGCGGACACAAAACGCTGGGCTGGTTGCGATGGCTTTTCGTCTTCACCTTTGCCAAGTGTATCAAAGCGGAATTCAGAAGCTTCAACATGGGCTAGCTCGTGGCGGCCGAGATAAGACACGGCGAGTTCACGGAACACATAATCCAAGATTGACGTTGCGTTCTTGATGGACTCGTTGCCTTGCACCATGCCGGCTGGTTCAAACTTGGTGAATGTGAAAGCATCCACAAACTCTTCCAAAGGCACACCATATTGCAGACCCACGGAGACGGCGATGGCGAAATTATTCATCATGGCGCGGAGTGCTGCCCCTTCCTTGTGCATATCAATGAAGATTTCACCCAACTTGCCATCATCATATTCGCCGGTGCGCAGATAAACCTTATGTCCACCCACAACCGCCTTCTGCGTGTAGCCTTTGCGGCGGGACGGCAGCTTGTCGCGGTCAGCGGCACGTTCAACGATGCGCTCAACAATCTTTTCAACGATTGTTTCAATCCGTTGCACCGGGGCTTTGGCCATCAAAGCATCCACACCATCATCTTCATCTTCTTCATCAGCAATCAGCTGTGAAGACAAAGGTTGTGAAAGCTTCGAGCCATCGCGGTACAAGGCATTGGCCTTCACACCCAGCTTCCAGCTGAGCATGTACGACGCAGCACATTCTTCCACCGTGGCATCATTTGGCATGTTGATGGTTTTGGAAATCGCACCAGAGATAAACGACTGCGATGCAGCCATCATGCGGATGTGGCTTTCAACTGAGAGATAGCGCTTGCCAATGCGGCCACAAGGATTGGCGCAATCAAACACAGCCAAATGCTCATCTTTGAGACCCGGAGCTTGCTCAAGAGTCATCGCACCGCACACATGGATGTTAGCTTTGTCGATATCCGCGCGGGAGAAGCCAAGATGCGCCAAGAGATCAAAACTGAAGTCATTGAGTTGTGCATCAGAGATTTTGAGAGTGTTCTTGCAGAACTCTTCACCCAGCGTCCACTTGTTGAACACGAACTTGATGTCAAAAGCGGAAGCAAGACCACCTTCAACCTTGACAATTTGCTCTTCGCCAAAACCCTTGGCTTTGAGTGCTGCGTGATTGATGCCCGGAGCATCTGACAATGTGCCATGGCCCACCGCATAACCGATGATCTTTTCAATTTGATCAGCGGAATAGCCCAACGTGCGAAGTGCTTCTGGAACCGCTTGGTTGATGATCTTGAAATATCCACCACCAGCAAGTTTCTTAAACTTCACCAAAGCAAAGTCAGGCTCAATGCCTGTCGTGTCACAATCCATCACCAAACCGATGGTGCCAGTAGGCGCAACTACGGTGGATTGCGCATTGCGATAACCATGGGCTTCACCCAGCTCAACAGCCTTGTCCCAAGCGCGGCGAGCAGCGGCAGCAAGTGACTTATCGTTGAGATCATTTTCATCCAAAGGCACAGGCGCTGTGCGCACCCCTTCATAGCCAACAGCTGCACCATAAGCGGCGCGGCGATGGTTCTTCATCACGCGCAACATGCTGTCAGCATTCTTGGCATAGCCAGCAAATGGCCCAAGCTCCTTGGCCATTTCAGCTGATGTGGCATAAGAAATGCCAGTCATAATCGCTGATACGGCAGCGCAAATTGAGCGGCCTTCATGGCTGTCATAAGGAATGCCGCTGATCATCAGGAAACCACCGATATTGGCAAAGCCCAAACCCAATGTGCGGTAATCAAAAGAGAGACGAGCAATTTCCTTGGATGGGAATTGCGCCATCATCACCGAGATTTCGAGAACCACAGTCCACAAGCGAACGGCATGTTCAAACGAGGCAATATCAAACTTGTTGGAACCTGCTTCTCGGAATTGCAGCAAGTTAAGAGATGCCAAGTTGCAAGCCGTATCATCTAGGAACATATATTCCGAACAAGGATTGGACGCGCGAATTTCGCCAGCCGCTGGACACGTATGCCAATCATTAATGGTGGAATGGAATTGAATGCCAGGATCAGCTGAAGCCCAAGCCGCAGCGCCAATCTTGTCCCAAAGGTCAGCGGCCTTTAAAGTTTTGTAGATCTTGCCATTGGTGCGGCCAATCAGGTTCCAATCGCCATTGGTTTCAACAGCCTTCAAGAATTCGTCGGTGACGCGCACCGAGTTATTCGAGTTTTGGCCCGACACGGTGCGATAAGCTTCGCCATCCCAATCGGTGTCGTAGGTGTCGAATGCAATTTCGGTATAGCCTTGCTTGGCAAATTGCACCACGCGCTTGATATAATTATCAGGAACCATGTTACGGCGCGCATCTTTAACGGCGCGTTTGAGGGCAGGGTTCTTTTCAATCTCGAAGCAATCGCCCCCCGGGCCTTCGCAATTCACGCATGCCTTCATAATGGCGGTGAGATGCTTCTTCACAATCTTGGAACCAGTCACCAGTGAAGCAACTTTTTCCTCTTCCTTCACCTTCCAATCGATATAGTTTTCAACATCGGGATGATCGACATCAACCACCACCATCTTGGCGGCACGGCGTGTGGTGCCGCCCGATTTAATGGCGCCCGCAGCGCGGTCCCCAATTTTTAGGAAGCTCATCAAGCCAGATGATTTGCCGCCGCCCGAAAGTTTTTCACCTTCGCCGCGCAGCGACGAGAAATTTGAACCCGTGCCAGAGCCATATTTGAACAGGCGCGCTTCACGCACCCATAAGTCCATAATGCCGCCCTCGTTGACCAGATCATCAGACACACCTTGGATAAAGCAAGCATGAGGCTGCGGATGCTCATAGGCAGTTTTGGATTTGGTCAGCTTGCCAGTTTCATGATCAACATAATGGTGACCCTGTGCAGGGCCATCAATGCCATAAGCCCAATGCAAACCGGTGTTAAACCACTGGGGTGAATTTGGAGCGCATTTTTGTGTGGCCAGCATGAAGCATTGCTCGTCATAAAAAGCGCGCGCATCTTCTTCAGTTGTGAAATAATTGCCTTTCCAGCCCCAATAGGTCCATGTGCCAGCCAAACGGTTGAACACTTCTTGAGCGGATAATTCGCCACGGGTACGCTCTTTCAGGGGAAGATGTGCCAGCGCTTCATCATCAGCCACCGAACGCCACAGCCATGATGGAACAGTTTCTTCTTCAACGCGCTTCAGGGCTTTGGGAACACCAGCTTTGCGGAAATATTTTTGCGCCAGAATATCGGTGGCCACTTGGCTCCATGTTGATGGCACTTCAATATCGGCCAAGCGAAATACGATAGAACCATCGGGGTTCTTGATTTCGCTCACCGCGGTGCGGAAATCGAGTCCCGCATAAGTTTGTTGGCCAGCCTTGGTATATTTCCGTTCAATGCGCATTTTCTTGCCCCTAAAGATTCTTCATAAATGTTACCGCACGCGCGAAAACGCGCACGGAAGTTACCCACCCGTGTTTACGCTGTCCCTGTTTTGGCGAATGTTATCGCCCCCAACGCGTGCTGACTGCTCACTCAAAAAAGCTATTTGCACTCACGCAGAACTGGCAGATTTGCCTTCATTCCGCTGCACGACCTTGGAAAAGAAAGGTATTACAGCAGGCTCTTGACGTCAATAGCTAGTGTGTTAACGAAGGGTTAATACTAGATATTGTGTCCACAGCTCCGTCTTCTCTGTGGATAAGCATACCTTCGCCCGATTCTGCCCAGAAGCTCAAGTGTTACTTGGATTTAAGTAACAGCTCTGGTCTTGTTGTGGATCAAACAACAGAAAGGCTTGACAGCCGTCAAGCCCCATAGCCTTTTTATAAAAAAAATATAGTAGCAAAACAAAGGCGGCCAATTCGCCCTTAAGTCGTAACGTTGGGCACGGCGTGCGCGTCTCGCGCGAGTTTAGCCGCCGGAACCGCACTGCGAATCGGGCCCAGCACAAACAGAATTGGCAAAGCGAGCAGGGCAACACTGCCCAAAAGAATCCAACACTCGTTAATAGCCATGGTAAGGCCCGCACTTTGCACGGCGTCAATTATCGACAAAAGCCCAGTAGCATCATCAGGCGTTGGAATGTCGGCCACGTCCATTTGCAAAATCTTTGCTGCGGCACCAGGGCTAGATTTCACCAAATCCATGATGTGTTGCGTAAAATCAGGCGAGCGGCTGAACATCACAGTATCCAGCAAGGCAATGCCAATGGCACCGCCGATATTGCGAGACACATTAAAGAGGCCACTGGCATCGCCAATCTTATCAAGCGGCGTAAGGGCGAGTGCAAACCGAATAGGTGGTAAAATACAAAGCGCAATGGCAAAGCCACGCACAATTTGTGACCAGAACAAAGCATCATAATCTGACTCGATGTTTAGGTTGCTGCCCATAAATAACCCAGTCGCAAACAAACCAAATCCTATGGCCGAGAGCAGCCGCGCATCAAAGCGGCGATCAAGTTGAACCACAAAAGGTGCGGCCACCAATTGGGCGGCCCCACTCACCAATGTCACCATACCAATTTCAATCGGCCCATGACCGCGCACAAAGGCGAGAAAAACCGGCATTAGATAAACCGCACCAAATAAGCAGAAACCAAGCAAGAAGCTGAGCATACAACCAAAGCTTAGAGCGCGGTCTTCAAACAAATGAAACATGATTGCGGGGTTAGGTCTGCGCCACAGCAACCACGCGAAAATGGGGACCACTGCAAAACAGCCAAGCACAAACGTTGAGGTCCAGCCTTCACTCGGCGCTTCTTTCAGGCCGATTAGCAAAATCGCAAGTCCCAATCCCATCCATAAGAGAGAGAGCCAATCGAGAGTTTTCAGTAATTTAAAATTCATTTTCCCGCGCGGCAAACAAAGCATTGCCGTGATCATGGCAATGCAGCCAGGGATGATGTTGATAAGGAACAACCAGTGCCAGCTGTAATTCTCAGTCAGCCAACCGCCAGCAACGGGCCCAAGCGTTGGGGCCAATACAGCTAAAAAACCACCCAATGTGGTTGCCACAGTTTGCTGAACGCCAGACGGAAACAAAAGGAATATGCTGGTGAACACCAATGGAATGAGCAAGCCTCCTGCAATACCTTGCATCACCCGCCAAATGAGAAGATGCGCAAAGCCCGCGCTGGCAGCACAGCCCAGGGATGCCACCGTAAATGTGATTAAGCTTCCAACAAGCAACCAGCGCATGGTGAAAACCCGCATCAATAGGCCAGTCAGTGGAATGGCAATGACTTCTGCAATTAAGTAAGAAGTTTGAATCCAGCTCATTTGATCAGCGCCAATACCAAGTGCTTCTTCAATGACAGGCAGTGAGGTTACAACCACTTGGATATCTAAAATTGCCATAAACATGCCAACGCAAGCGGCGATGAAGCCCAACCAGCGCGGAATCGGCGGCACATCAAAAATGTTTGTTGTGGTGGCTGTGCTCATATCCCTAACTTTCACCCACCACCTAGACCAATCATTGCGCAATCACAATAATTGGATTTGCAGGAAATAAATCCTTGAGCATGGCCTTGTCTTTAAGATCAATCTCTTCAAGCATCATAGGTATTTTGCCAATATCTTCGGCCGACCAATGCCCGGTCATATAATCACGAATGAAGCTGGACAACCGCGCATGATCTCGCGACACATTACCAATCATCTGGCGCATGTTGGCCCGTGCATTGGCAATCTCTTCGTCAGTTGGTCCATCTTCGCGAAACTTAGTCCAAGATTTTGCGACAAGCGCCACAGTTTCATCCACCTTGCTTTTGTCAATACGGCCCGTAACGCCGTTCACTAACATTGCATCATAGAATGCAAGGTTGGGCTGTAGCCCATATGTGGCCCCCGCAGATTCACGAATATCTTTGAACAGGCGTGATTTTTGATCACCCGTAAAAATTTGCGAAAGCATAGACGCAGCAACCCACTGTTTGATTTCGGCGCGAAAATTCTGTGCCATACCAAAATTCAAAATCGCTTGATCGCCAGTCTCAAACGCGATGCGAATGGGCGCAAGTGGTGCGGGCTTGAAAACCATGCGTGGTGTGTCTGGCAGATCAGATTTCTCAGGCAACCCGTCGAGTAGAATATCAACAATGTCGCGCATTTTGTCGGGATCTAAGTTTCCAACCACTGCCACCAAAACCCTGTCACGGGTAATGTGCTTTGCCACCCATGGCCGCAGATCAGCCAATGTGACGCGGCGCACAGACTCTGCAGTAGGGCTGAAATAATTTTGATAGGCGTGCGGCTCAGCAACGGCCATATTAAAAGCCTTTTGCATTGCGGTTTCTGGGTAGGCATTGTTCTCATCAACCCGTTCGGCCAAGGCCTCGCGCCGTTGCAGCAGTTTGCGCTCTGGAAAATCGGGGTGAGTTAAAACCAAATTGGCCAAGCTTGCGGCTCCCACAATACCTTTTGAAGGTGCCGAAAGTTCAGCGTAGGTTTGATCAGTGTTGCTTGATAGCGAAAAGGATCCCCCAACATCTTGAAACGCCTCATACAATTCAGAGCTGGTTTTGCCGCCAGCTCCTGCTGTCATCAGGCCCGGCGCTAAATAGGCGGTAGCAGGCCCATTCACATCATCCGAAGCCATGCCGCCGCGAAATGCTATTGAGATTGCAACTGTGTCTTGCAAGTCAGATTGCAAAAAAGCAAAATTAATGTCGTGCTTGCTTGTCAATGCCAGTAAAGGCAAATCTTCAGCATGGGCATGAACCGCAAAGCCAACGAGCAAAGAGAATATCAGCCAGAAAACCTTCATTATTGGTGTCCTTCAGGCTTTAACAATGCAACGCCAACACGGCCCGGCTTTTGCAGCAGATTCAACAGTTCGTTCACCTCTTCAACCTTTGCCGCATGGAAATCATCCATCAAAGAAATTGCTCTCGCATAACCATAACGCAAAGTATCGTCCCCCAACGCAAATGACCGTGAGCCAGCATCTTCCCACTCGCTCAGCAGAAAATTCCGATTTTTAATCCGTTCAAAACTAGCAGACGAAAGGCCAGTTTTGGCCAATTCCGCCAAATAGGTTTCCAGCGCTGCCCGCACAGTTTTTGGGTCGATGCCATTTTCAACATCAGCAGTAAAATTAATTTGCCACATACCATCAAACAGCCGTTCAATCGAGAATGTCCAGCTTTGCACCAGTCGCGGGTTTTCGGCAATGCGATCATGCAAACCATCTGGCAATCGGCTAACCACTGCACTTCGCAAGATATTTGCTGCCACCACAGATTTTCGCGACGTTGGGGCAACTATCAGCTTGGCAAAACTCATCTTAATGCTGCGCGCCCTTGGCGATGTTTTTTCTAAGGCCACTTCCTCTATAGAAATATCCGGCAGCTTTTTTTGTTGCAAAAAAGCCGGCCTATTTAACAGTTCACGATCATCTCGTGTCATGCTCAAATCGCGCGCCACAGAAATGTGGGCAATGGCTGATTCAGGAAAATTAACATCTAAGTTACGGTGTTGAGCTGTATTCAGCTCTGGCCCATAGATGAGCAAAAACACTTTGCTACCATTATAATGTGCTGCGTCAAAATCCAGCACATTTTGCAGACTCACGCTGGCCACCGAACTTTGTGTTCCGCCAGGCGGATTTTCATAGGACAAACCAGTATAGAGCCTGGAATAAAACTCTTGATAAAATGGTGTATCCGGATCGCTTTGAGACCGTTGCAACAGCTCCTGCTGCACAATTGATTTTTCTAGCTTCAAATCATCTTCAGTAATTTTCATCGGCTGCAAAATTGCCGAGAGAGACGAGATTGCTTTGTTCAATCCTTCAGGCGGAACATTTAAATCATAGCGCGTAGTTTCGTAACTCGTAGCAGCATTTGAAGATGATCCGGGGATAGCATCAAAAGCCACAAACCCGCCACCATCGTTGGTTTTAAATTTGAGATGCTCTACCACATGCGCAATGCCGGGGACTGAATCTGATGTTGAGCCAGATGGCACCCACATGGAAATTTGGTAAGACGCCGCATTGGCAATGCCAATTTCTAAAATTTCCGCTTTGGGATTTGCGGCAGCCTTATGTGCTGGCGGCTGCATAAAAAACCAAATGCCGCCCGCAACAGCCAAAACCAATATTATGTTACGGAAAAAGGAACGTTGAAACTGATTCATTGCAGCAAATTACAAGCAATCGCCAAACTTACCAGTAACAAATCTGCCTGTGGGCAACGTCACCATTCACCTTTTTGATATGAACCGCCCGTTATTTCATAGTAGTCGCCTGCAGAAGCGACATAGATATGTCCGCCGAGCTTCAAATCGGTTTTGCCATCAATGCTGCCTGCGCACACGGACGTGCGATCAATACCATTCAATTTCCAAAATAGTGATGAGCCACACTCTTTACAAAAGCCACGTTTGGCATTCGCACTGGAAGCAAACCACTTCAACCCATGTTGTTTTCTAAACTTCAAATCCGCGTCAGCTACATGGGTTGAAGTCCAATAGTTCCCAGTCATCTTGCGGCATTGCGTGCAGTGGCAGGCAATCACATCATCCATGGGACCGTGAATTTCAAAGGCAACTGCGCCACATAAGCATGATCCGGTTTTCATTGTTTGAATTCCTTTGCCAAAGCATGAATGTGATCAGGCCCAATGCCACAACAGCCACCATAAATTGTGGCTCCTAATCTATTCCAGTCACGCGATTTCCGCACCAAGTCAGATGGCGCAATCACATCAACAAATTGCCAGTCAGGGGCTTTAAAATATCCACATTCAGGATAAGTGCCAATTGGCCCATTCCAATATTTGCGCAGCACCGCCAGTGCTTCATCGGTATTGTTTGGTGATGTGTGCATAATTGAAATCACCTCAGGCTTCAAAGCGGCAAGCGCCCGCGCCACATTGTCAAACTTTTGATCATCGCGTCCAAAGCCAGTAAGCTCCTCGCCAAGCTTCTCAACTGAAATACCGATCCAAACCGGAAGGCCCGTTTCCATCGCAGCTTCGCAGGCCCACAATGAATAATCCGTGTCGCGCATCATCTCCATCATAATGAGATCAACGCCGAGCGCCTTCAAATTCTGGGCCTTGCGGCGAAACAAAACCATGGCTTCATCGCGCGTCCAATTCTTACTTAAATCGGTGCGGTCAGTTCCAACAATTACTGGTCGCATTGTGGAGAATGAACCCGCGATGCAAACATCATGGCCCTTGGCGGAAGTTTTGGCATGGGCAACCGCCGCTGCATCCAGCGTTAGTATCTCTTCATCACGACCATAAGCGTTGAACGAAAGCGGGCTGGTGGCAAAAGTATTAGCTGTAATAATGTCTGCGCCAACGCGAATATAATCATCATGCACAGCGCGAATAATTTCGCCATGTGTGGCGTTCACATCGGCACACCAAGTGTCGCCGCTCATTGGTGCACCGCGGCGTTGAATATCGGTGCCGGTGCCGCCGTCAAGAATTATGGGTTGACCAGCGGCAAGTTTCTTCTTGATTTTATCGTAGCTCACGAAATGCCCTCATATGAAATTGTGCTTGTGCTTTTGAATATGTAAAACTCTGGCCCACTGGGCAAGCCCGGCGCGCCAAACACCCGCCTTCCATACAAGTCTGCCCTGCATCGGATTTTATATGTTCACCACAGGCGGCAACATCATAAGCAGAACCGTCAAAGGCGTTGACGGCGCAAGCAGAGAGGCACGGCTTATCAGCGCAACTCTCGCAAGGGTGAGCGCCAGCTGAACTGCGCGGCAAATCAAATTCCACGGGAAATAATAAAGCCGCGCGATAAGCATGCCACAGACCATAAGTGGGATGGATGTTTAATCCCAGCGGCGAGATATGCCCAGCACCCCCACGCCGCGCCCAAGAAAGAAAGGGCAGGGCAGGATAATCAAATGGGAAAAATGCCTTGGCGTCCAAGTCCTCCGCCAGTGGCGAAACCACAGCCCGCGTCCACCCATCCATGGTGGGCGCACCCGAACGCGCAAAGCGCCGAAACATATCTGGCCCGGCATTACCAATGAGAATAACTTGCTTTGTCTCGCCCATATCGGCAGGCGAAAACCAGCCAAGCGGCGTGAAAGTCTCGCGGCGTATGCGGGTGAGGATGGGGTGTTCCATATTATCCCTTACCACACCCTCACGCTGAGGGATGCTATCTATTCCACCTCGGATCGCCAATCTCCATCACTTCGCGTGGCAATTTAATGTCATGGTGTTGGCGAATAATTGCATCAATCTCCAGCGGAATATACTCAGGATAATAAGTCGATAAAATTTCTTTTTTCCGCGAAATCGCTTTCGACAAAATATCAGGCTTGCCCGCTTCGTTCCATTCCTTCGGGCTCATGCGATTGGCCATAGCGGGATAAATATATTCGGTCTGCATCATGGTGAGCGTTTGATTTGAACCCAAATAATGTCCAGGCCCCTCCAAACACGTCTCGGTAATCACATCGAGCGACAGCGTATCCTCAGTCACCTCAATGCCGCGCACATTGCGGTTGATGGCACCCAGCATATCATTATCAATCAGCAAGCTTTCCAAACAGAAGCCCAAAAGCGAAGCGTGCATTCCAGCCGATTCATACATCAAGTTAATGCCGGTCATGGCCGAAATGCCAGCCGTCAAACCCTTTTCATAGCCCGCTTGAATGTCTGGCATCTTAGCATCGCACATGCCAGCTGCTGAACCCACAGTAAGTCCAAAATAATGCCCCATCTGTGCACAAGCTGACGTGATCAAAGCTTGCTCACCAGAACCACCGCTCATGGCGCCGGTGCGCAAATCAGACACAAACGGCCACGGCCCCCAAATGGCAATAGCACCCGGCACCACACAATTAATATAAACCAAGCCTGCCAAACATTCCGCCACCGCTTGCACCACTGTGCCAGCCAATGCCGCCGGAGCCGTGGCTCCCGCTTGAGCTGCCGATAACAGCAACACTGGCATTCCGCCCCGCGCCGCAACTTCCAAACACGCGCACGCATCCTCAGCGAAGTTTAAAGGCGGCACCACGAAGCAATTTGATTGCGAAACAAACGGTCGCTCTCGCCATTTTTTCTCACCACCGGCAACGTAGTGCAAAATCTGCAAACACTCTTCAACGTGAGCGGGCTCGACCATCGAAGTGCCCACATGTTTCTGCGTGCCAGCCAGCGAAGCATAGAGCGTGTTGATATCAAGATCATGCCCATTCAACATGTCCCGCGCCGTGAGTGAACGCTGGAAGAAATGAATGTGTTCGCAAGTGTCCACGATACGAGCAGCATCATATAAATCTGAGAGATAAGACTCGCGGTAAGAATTGGTTTCAATCTCAACAATATGAACCGCAGCCCCAGCCGTGCCAAAATAAACCTTGTTGCCCCAAGGCTCCATATCAAGCTCAGGCTTGCGCGCGTGAAGCACGAAATTCTTGGCGCATGAAGCGAGAATATCCTCAACCAACGAAGGCGGAATGCACAGCCGCCCATTTTCGCGCATAAAACATCCGCGCGCCGTCATCGCTTCAATGCAAGACGGGATGGCGCGCGCCAACCCCACATCATTCAAAAGTTTCAACGCCGTCTGATGAATGCGAACCATATCCGCATCCTTCAGCGGCTTATATTGCCCCCCCTCCATGCCAGGCCGAACGGCGGCCTTGGACATGGGGATAGCAGTAGAGCGCAAAGTGCGACGAGCATCACGGCCCCCACGGCGCTTGGTTACATCTTCAACAAGGCTCATATTAAAATTCCCTAAACTCGGTCATCCCCACTTTCGTGGGGATGCTAATTGATGAGATAGTGTGCTCGCGTTTGCACCAAGTTCAAAGCGGCAGATTTGAGTGAGGAGAGGTGAGAAATAATAACCGCCACAATAGTCAGACTACCGAATTAACTTGATCCTCAATCCAAGAACATCAGCAAAAACCATCCATGGTCGATCCGCAGTTAAGACCGCGGCCTGCTTTTGCTGAGCCAGAGCCAAGCATGCCCTGTCACCTAGAGATAGCCCTGCCTTGCGCGTTATAGCTGCCATTCTGCCTGTCACTATAGCCTGCTCAAATGAATGCCCAACAATCTCAATACCGGTGTCGGTAAAGAACGCATCAATTGCATCAGTTGGAAAGCCATTCACTGCGGCATAAGTATAAACCTCGGCCACATTCACAGCGCTCACCAAAGCATCTTCGATGTGTTCAAAAACATTATCTCCGCCAGGCTCGCCAAGAATCGCAGCGAGAATAACGGACGAATCTAGAACCAAAGCACTCAACGCTTTTTGCCCTTGCTCTCAACAGCGCGTTCCTCAGCTCGCCAATCAAGAAATCCCGCAACGCTTGCTTTCTTGGTTAAGCCCGAACTTCGCGCTAAGTTGCGAACGCGATCTTTTACCTCGTTCATCGTCGTGATGCGGATTGAGCCATCAACAATATCAATGCGCACAGGCCCGCCCTTATCGAGCCCAACTTTGCGCCGCATTTCTGCAGGAAGGCTGAGACGACCCGATTCAGTAACACGGCCAGAGACTATAACTTTTGTTTCAAATTCCATAAGCCACTCCTGAGTTTTATGGCGGAAAAAATTATACGCCAAAAAATTTTCGCGCGCCATTAACTTTTCCCAGTGAAAAAATATCACCACCATTTCCATCACCCCCTCCCTAAACATGCCATTTATGCTATGTTACAAGCTCCATAGCCCAAACCCACAGGTGAATTCCCTTGGCCAGACGAGACTTGCCGCCGTTACGCGCATTATCTGCTTTTGAAGCCGCAGCCAGGCTTGGCAGCTTTCGGCTTGCGGCGGGGGAGCTTGGGGTCACGCGCTCTGCCGTAAGCCATCAGGTGAAGCTTTTGGAACAGCGCTTGGATGTGTTACTGTTCCGCCGCGATGCCCGCCGCGCCGAACTCACACAATTGGGCCAAACTTATTACCCCACGGTGCGCGATGCTTTTGACCAGATCGAAGCGCAAACTCGGGCGCTGCGTCCTTCAACCACTGATAATGAGCTCACCATTCAAGTCTATGTCACGGTGGCGCTCAAATGGCTCATCCCGCGCTTGCATGATTTTGAACGCAAATATCCTGATACAAAAGTGCGCCTGTCCACATCCTATTTCGATTGGGATTTTGATGAGCGCAATGTTGATGTGGGCCTCATTCTGGCTCGCAATAAAATGCCGGGGCATTATTATCGGCCACTGTTCAAATCCTATTTGCAGCCAGTTGCTGCACCATCACTTAAAATAAAAACACTCGATGATCTCAAGAAGCAAAAGCTGATTGATGTTTACACCGCCGAAGAAGATTGGCAGATTTGGCTGGAAGCAGCAGGCGTTAAAGGCATTAAGCCCGCCAACCGCCTTGCTGTTGATTCCTATATTTTGGCGCAAGAAGCTGCCATTGAGGGCAGGGGCCTTGCCATGACCATCGGGCCATATGCGGCTGAAGATATTAAGCTTGGCCGTTTGACCGAACCTTTTCCATTACGGGTTGAACACAAGCACCATTGGTATTTCGCCTGCAATGCCGAGCATCGCACCAAATCAAAAATCAAACGCTTTGAAGAATGGTTGGTCAAGCAGATTGCCGCCGATCCGATGCTGGAAGTTTTAAAGGATGATAAGAAATGAGCGAAGCAGAAACCCGCCGTCCGCGCCGTGGTGGTGCCAGAGCCAATCCGGGCGCAGGCGGTGGAGCATCCATACCGCAATTGCCGCCGCGAAACGTGAAGCGCATGTTTCCAGCAACCAATATCATCAGTGCCGATGAAGTTGAATCAATCCACTTATCCTCGCTCAAAGTTCTGGCCGAAATCGGCATGGATTTTTTGGATGATGAAGCGCGCGACATGTGGCGCAAAGCTGGTGCTGAAATTGATGGTGAACGTGTACGCTTTGAAGTTGGGCTTCTGGAGGAATTGATTTCTCATGCCCCCGCAGAATTCACAATTCATGCCAGAAACCCCGCACATAATATGCAAATCGGAGGGAATAATATGGTCTTTGGCACGGTGGGCTCACCGCCCTCATGCCATGATGTTGATGGCGGCAGGCGCACCGGCAACCGCGCAGATTATCAAAAATTTCTAAAACTCGGCCAGCATTTTAATGCGATCAATTTTAGTGCAGGCTACCCGGTTGAGCCTGTCGATTTGCACTCCGGCATTCGCCACCTTGAGGCGCTGCGCGATATGGCAACACTGATGGATAAACCAATGACGGCCTATTCATTGGGTGCCCACCGCATTCAAGATGGCATTGAAATTTCGCGGCTGGCTCGTGGCGTTTCCCATAAACAGTTTGAACGTGAACCAACCCTCACCACCATCATCAACACCAATTCACCGCTCAAGCTTGATGCCTATATGTTGAACGGCATCAAGGAAATGTCTTCGCGCGGACAGGTAGTGTGCGTAACACCTTTCACGCTGGCGGGTGCCATGGCACCAGTAACCATGGCGGGTGCCGTGGTTGAACAAAATGCAGAAGCTTTGGCCGGGCTGGCCTTCGCGCAATTGGTGAAGAAAGGTGCGCCCGTAATTTATGGTGGTTTCACTTCGAACGTCGATATGAAATCTGGTGCGCCCGCTTTCGGCACGCCGGAATATATGAAAGCCGTGATGGTGGGTGGCCAAATGGCAAGGCGTTATAACATTCCTTATCGCACGTCCAACACTTGCGCCGCCAATATGATGGATGCTCAAGCTGCTTATGAAAGCGTGTTTTCGCTCTGGGCGCTCACCATGGGGGGCGGCAATTTTATTATGCATGGTGCGGGCTGGCTGGAAGGTGGCTTAGTGGCAAGCTTCGAGAAATTCGTGATGGATGTGGACTTGATTCAAATGGTCAGCGAATTTCTGCAACCCCTTGAAACCACTGAAGATGCACTCGGAGTTGAAGCGATACGTGAAGTTGGTCCCGGCGGGCATTTCTTTGGCGCCCAGCACACGTTGAACCGCTATTCAAACGCCTTCTATCAGCCGATTATTTCGGATTGGCGCAACAATCCGCAATGGCTGGCCGCTGGTTCGCCCGATGCCTTAAAGCGCGCCAACACGGTTTACAAGCAAGCCCTATCCGAATATCAACAGCCTTACATGGAAGACAGTATCCGCGATGGTCTGAATGACTTTGTGGATCGCAGGCTTTCTGAAGGCGGAGTGAAAACGGATTTCTAAAGTTTTGGTCATTGGCGGCGCAAATGTGGATATTAAGGCCAAAACCTTGAACGCTCACATTGCCGCCACGTCTAACCCAGGATCAGTCAGCATCACCGCAGGCGGAGTAGGCCGGAACATCGCGCATAATCTGGCAAGATTGGGCGACGGCGTGAGCTTGCTCAGCGCTATTGGTAAGGATGCCAATGGCGATATGGTGCTGGCTGCCACCAAAGCCGCTGGCGTTAATGTGTACAATATCATTCGCATGGAGCAACCAACCGGAATTTATTTGGTAGTTTTAAATTCCAATGGTGAATTGATCACCGCTGTAAATGATATGCGCTTGTTGACACCAGCAATGATCGAAAGCTGCCAAGCCGAAATTGCCGCTGCCACATTGGTCGTTGCCGATTGTAATTTAGTAATTGAATGCCTGAGTGCCATTAAAGCCGAGCGATTGATTATCGAACCCGTGTCAGTGCCAAAATCGCAGCGGCTTTTGCAAATTCTAAAACAACGCCAGATCTATCTGGCCACTCCAAATCTCGATCAAATCGAAGCCCTCACGGGCACACGTAATCCTGAATCTGCTGCGAAAATTCTGCATAAGTTAGGTTTGCAATATGTTGTCATCCATGCCGGTGATCAGGGCTCATATGCTTCCGACGGAAAATCATTTGCGCATATCCCTTCGCAAGCCAAAATCATAGTTGATGTAACTGGCGCTGGCGATGCAGCAACCGCAGGGCTGGTGCATGGCCTATTGCAAAATATGCCACTGGCTAAAGCAGCCGAGATCGGGCAAGAAATCGCAGCACTTGTGATCGCAGGCAAAAGCTCCACACTGGATTAACAATGATAAAACTTACCGACGAAATCAAATCCGCCATCGCTTCCGGTAAACCCATTGTGGCCCTTGAATCCACCATCATCGCTCATGGCATGCCATATCCACAAAATTTAGAAATGGCCCGCGAGGTTGAACAAATCCTGCGTGATAATGGTGCCATTCCTGCAACCATCGCGGTGGTGGATGGTACACCACGCGCCGGGCTTTCTAATGCCGAGCTCGAACATTTCGCCAAAACCGGCCCCTCAATCATTAAAGTTTCCACCCGCGATTTGCCTTATGTCATCGCCAAGAAAATCACCGGAGCCACCACCGTGGCCTCCACAATGCGCCTGGCCGCCATGGCCGGTATTCATGTGTTCGCCACTGGCGGCATTGGCGGCGCGCATCGCGGCGCGGAAAACACTTTTGACATCTCCGCTGATCTGGTCGAATTTTCGCAAAGCAATGTGGCCGTCGTAACTGCAGGTGCCAAAGCCATTTTGGATTTGGCACTGACGTTAGAAACACTCGAAACTTTTGGCGTGCCTGTAGTGGGTTATGGCACCGATGAGTTTCCGGCTTTCTATTCGCGGGTCAGTGGTCATAAAGTTCCCATGCGCTGCAACACCCCGCAAGAAATTGCAGCCATGATGCACGCAAAATGGAATATGAAACTGAATGGCGGAATTGTGGTTGCTAATCCAATTCCAATGGCCGCAGAAATTCCCGCCAGTGAAATTGCACCTACAATTGAGCAAGCTATCACTGAAGCCAATGAGCTTGGCGTGCATGGCAAAAACGTAACCCCATTTTTGCTGGCACGATTAGCCGAAATCACGCAAGGCCGCTCCCTCGCTGCGAATGTTGCTTTGGTGAAAAACAACGCAAAATTGGCGGCTGATATTGCGGTTGATTTCACCAAGCAAACTAAAACCTAGTTAAAGATTGTATCACTTGCCTCGAACCTGATTTTTGTATAAAATACTTCTATATATGTAATTTATTTTTATCTATGGAGGTTTTGTTATGAAATCAGCATTATACGCTGCAGCTGCAATTATAGTTTTGGCAGCGCCGCTTCATGCCGCAGACATGGCCTCCGCACCGACAGCATTTGATTGGACTGGGTTTTATGTTGGCGTAGATGGTGGATACGACTGGGCCAAATCTGAATGGCATAACACAGCGATTGATGGCAACTATTTTGTCTACGACCCCAAAGGCTGGACCCTTGGTGGCCACGTCGGCGTTAACAAGCAAATGAATAGCTTTGTGCTGGGCATTGAAGGCGATTTGAATTATGGCAATGTCGAAAACAACAATGGCAATTTTTACGATTCGGCTGGTGTCTTCCTAGGCGGTTATATCGGAAAGTCAAATGTGAATTGGCAAGGCTCTGGCCGCGTTCGTGTTGGCTTGGCCGCTGATCGTGTAATGCCGTATATCACGGGTGGTATTGCTATTGCAGACTATGATTATGGTTGGGCAAATGGCGGCGCTACCTATAGCGCTAACAAAATGATGACAGGTTGGACAGCGGGTGCCGGAATTGAGTTTGCTGTGAATGATCGCTTATCGGTTCGTGCGCAATATCTTTACGCTGATTATGGCGCCTTCAATCACGGCGCTTACAGTGACGATCAGGGCGTTCCGGGTTATGCGCCCTACAAAGTTGACCTTACCACAAGTACGGCAACCATTGGCATGTCACTCCACTTCTAAGTTTCATCAAATCCAGTATTTATAAATATAAATTGCCGTCATCAAAACACCGCATGAAACAATAACCATGCGAACCGTTGCTGGGGGCAATATTTTTGTAAGCTTAATGCCAGCAAAGCCGCCCGCCAAAGTTCCAATCATCATAACCAGAGTGTGCGGCCAATCAATCAAGCCGAACCAGATGAAAAACATAATCGCACTGGCATTCGTCAAAAATGCAAAGAGGTTTTTCAAAGCATTGAGGCCGCGCAGATCTAAACTGCTGGTAGCACTCAATGCCGAGAGAATGATAACCCCAACGCCCGCTCCAAAATATCCGCCATAGACAGCAACAGGTAGCAATAAAATCTGCCGCAAACGGGTGTGGTCACCGCCGCCACCCAACATACGCGTGAGAAATCTTTGGATCACTTTGGAAAATGCAAACAGCAAAGTTGCAATACCAATCAAGGCCGGAACTGAATTCGTGAAGGTCTTCTCCGGCGTTACCAGCAACAACAAAGCGCCCAACGAACCACCAACAACGGCCACACATAAACTCATATAAAAACTGAATGTTGCAGGCGGCAATTTTTTTAAATCACTGAGAAACCCCACAGCATTGCTCGACGTAACCGCCAAAGCATTGGACGCATTAGCAACAATGGGTGGCAGGCCCGCAAAAAGCAGGGCAGGAAAAGTAAACAGAGAAGCGCCACCCGCCATGGCGTTAGCAATTCCTCCCAGAAATCCTGCCCCAATCAATAATATAAGTGTTTCAAGCGCCATGATTGTGCACAATACTGAAAATTAACATAAGTGCCCATTTTATTTACAATTTTCGTGTCTAAATAGAGCCAACCAAATCGCATACGGAAACCATGGATAAAATCCAACCATATCTCGATTATTTTGCCCTTCATCCGCAATGGGCGCTGGCATTTATTTTCCTCATCGCTTTTGGTGAGGCTTTGTTGGTGATTGGTTTGGTTGTGCCCTCGACTGCTGTGTTGGTGGGTGCAGGGGCTTTGGTGGGCACTGGCAAATTGGATTTTTGGCCAGTGATGATCGCCACCACATTGGGTTGTGTTGCGGGAGATCAAGTTTCATATTGGGCTGGCCGCTTTTTTGGCGAACGCCTTAAAACCTTTTGGCCGCTCAGCGCCTATCCGCATCTTGTGGCCAAGGGCGAAGATTATGTGCGTTTGCATGGCGGCAAAAGCATTGCGTTGGGCCGCTTCGTGCCAGGCATTAAAGCAGTGGTGCCTGGCATTGTGGGCATGTTTGGCATGGGCCAAGTGTTCTTCCTCTCGGTCAATATTTCATCTGGCATTGTGTGGTCGATGGCCCATCTGCTGCCCGGCATCATTCTCGGTCAGGCCCTTGCATTTGCAGGTGAGCTGAGTGGAAGATTGTTGGTCATACTCCTGCTTTTATTGGTGCTGCTTGGAATTGCCGGTTGGTTGATCCGCATATTTTCGGCCAGCCTCTCACCTTATCGAAAGGCCATGCAAGGTCACGTTTCTGCGTGGGCGCGGCGGCGCGGCAATCGTCCCATGCGCCGCTTTGCTCGTGCAATTGCGCCTGAAAATCCACGCTCAGTGCTCATCTTATTATCATTGGCCTTGGGGCTAGTTGCCCTATTCGTGTTTGGCGATATTGCATCTGGCCGTATAATTAAAAGTGCGGTTAGCAATTTAGATTATTCTCTCTTCAATCTCTTTTCTGAATTGCGCAATGCCAATGCTGATGAGCTGTTCATCCGTATAACGATGTTAGGCGATGATAGGGTTCTCTTCGCCACTGCAACGGGTGCTGTGTTTTGGTTGCTAATTCAGCGCAATTGGCGCGCAGCCCTAGCCACCGTGGCAATTGTTATTACAAGCAAATTTATAGTTTTAGGTCTCGGTGGTTTGATCGGTACACACGAACCTGTGTTCGCCAGCCCAACAATTTTTCCGCAGAGTTTTAAATTTCACAATTTCAAATTCCCTAGCCCACATGCGGCAATGGCAGGTGTGGTTTTTGGCATATTTGTAACTTTGGCAAACCGCAGCATGGCGCGCTGGTCGCAAGCGCTGGTGGCGGCGGCCTGTGGTATTATTGTAATTTCAATATCGTTCTCACGTTTATATTTAGGCGTAAATTGGCTCAGTGATGTTTTGGCGGGGCTTTTGCTGGCAGCCACCATCACCACGCTTTATGGTGTAATCATCGAAACTTTGCCGTCTGGTCGCATTAGGCCTTTGGGCCTCATTGCCAGTGGATTGGCTGTGTTTATAGTGGCAGGCATACTCCACACGGCGTCCTCTTATGATCGTGCTGAACTTCGTTATGCGGCACGCGATCGAAAAATATCCTATTCACTTGCTGATTGGTTATCGACCGATTGGAGAACCGCTCAATTGCGCCGTGTGGATATGGCGGGCAAACCTGAAGAGACTTTTTTGATTCAATGGATCGGGCCTTTCCCAGCCTTGCAATCGGCTTTAGAAGGTGCAGGTTATAAACTTCTACCCAAATGGACATGGAAAGATGGCTTCCTGTATCTCGACACACACGCTCCGCTTGAGCATTTAGCCCCAAGGCCCGCCTTGCATGAAGGTTTAAAAGCTAAAATCACAGCAATTGAAGCCAATCCGAAAAGCGGTAACATGCGCCTTACGGTCCGCGTATTTGCAACTAATTTTCAAGTGATGGAGGCAACAGCCTCACCCATCTATCTGGTCAGCCTAACGCAAGAGTCATTGCGCCCGCGCTTCAATTTATTCTCAGTGCCTACCGATCAGACAACCAACCCTGCGCAAAGTCAGGAGTTTTTGGATAAACTAACAAGTGCTCCCCAATTGGAAAAACTGGCCACTGAGAGTTTTGACAATCAAACCATGACTATCCTGCGGGCCAAACAATAAAACTTCAACATATTTTCACGCTAGATTTACGCAATCCATTCCGCCATATTCCAGCCCAAATAAGAGAGTCTTTGGAAGATCATGAAATTTCTAAAACAATTTTTCACGTGGTGGAGCGGTCAAACATTAGGCACGCGTTTTTACACATGGCGCAAAGGCGAACGTGTGGGCCAAGATGAGATGGGCAACACTTATTACCGCGCCAAATCGGCATTGCCAGATTCCATTCCAGAGCGCCGCTGGGTGATTTTCTCTGGTTACTCGGAAGCCTCGCAAGTGCCGCCCGGCTGGCATGGTTGGATGCATCACCGTGTTGATGTGCCACCAAGCCAAGAAAAATATGAAGCGCGAGAATGGCAATTGCCGCATCAGGCAAATTTGACAGGTTCAGCTGGAGCCTATCATCCACCGGGATCAATAGCAGTGGGTGGCAAACCCCGTGTTGTTGCTACTGATTATCAGGCTTGGAAGCCTGAGTAAGTTAAGCGTAATGAAATCCTCCACACTTGAAACTATAGTGGGCGCTGCAATCATTGCGGTGGCGATCGCCTTTTTTACTTTCGCATATAGCGTGTCAGGAAAGGGTGGGGCGGCTGGCGGCGGCTATCATATTAGCGCTGAATTTGACAATGTTGATGGTGTGGCGGTTGGCAGTGATGTGCGAGTGGCGGGCATCAAAGTGGGAACCGTTGTGGGGCAGGGCCTCAACCCCAAATCCTACCAAGCGCGCATTGACATGGAAATTCAAAACAACATAGAACTCTCCGATGATACCTCAGCAAAAATCACCGCTGAAGGATTGTTAGGTTCTAAATTTGTGGCTCTGGAACCTGGCGGTTCTGAAACCAAAATCGCTGAAGGTGGCGAGTTGAGCTACACCCAAGGTGCTATCGATATTTGGTCAATCATCAGTCAGGCGATGTTCTCTAAAACTGGTGCCAAGCCAGCGGATGCGCCGAAGCAATGAAACGCTTAGTGCTTGGTTTCTTATCAGTGGCCATATTTTCATCTTTCAGTCACGCCGAAGATATTCATAATCCGGTTGCGATATTCGCTGGCCTTGAAAAAGTTATGGCGATTACAACAAACTTCGAAGCCAAAATTGGTGAAGAAGTGAAGTTTGGCAATCTTATTGTGAAGGCTGATGTGTGCAACTCCAAGCCAATTACCGAAGATCCAAAAACAGCGGCCTTTGTTGAGATTGATGAGATTGGCAAAGATGGAGACAAGAAGCGGGTTTTTTCAGGATGGATGTTTGCAGAAAGCCCTGGCCTCAATGGGTTGGAACATCCGGTTTATGATGTGTGGCTGGCAGGCTGCCGCGATCCAAATGCGCCGCCCCCGCCAGTGGAAACAGCGCCAGATATTTCAACGCTGCAAGATCAAATTGATAACGCCGATCAAGCCCCGCCAGATTGAGTTGCTACAACTGACCCTTCGAGGCCCACTTAGCCGAAAACCCGAAAGGGTTTTGCGGCATAGTGGGCACCTTGTCTTAGAGGTTTCTGTTATCATAGCCTTGTTCCGTGAGGAATGCCCCGTCCCAATCCTTACCGATTGGGACGGGGGTTGGATTGTCGGATCGTTGGCACCTTGGACTGATGTGTCCGTTCCTGAGCCTGAT
>JANLPA010000012.1:0-3728 GCA_031366855.1 Hyphomicrobiales bacterium
CAATGAAGCCTAGATTGATTGACGTTTTCTACAACAGATGGGAATCTGTATCGCGTGTATGAGGTTTCGTCGAGAGAAGCTGGATTTGGACTCTCGATTGAAGCAAACGTGCTAATGCATTGATGGCCGGTTTGGGTCAAACTGAGAAGTGCAGCAGTCTTCCTGCTGCTTCCGCATTGTCAGAATAACCGGAAATGAGCCCAAAAGACTTACACATAAATTTACACATTTTTACATTTATTTATAAATAATATAATAAAATCAAATAGTTAGTATAATACCCAACGGACTTAAAATCCGTTTTTCGAAAGGAAGTGCCGGTTCGAGTCCGGTCGCCCGCACCAACTGCTTGTTAGTACGGCTACTGACATATGGGGATCAGGAGTGGTCTACCTCAATGCCCAAGGCGAGGTAGTTGCCACTTCATTGCGCGCTACCCTTGTAGCCCTCTGGCAAGGTAGTGCCGCTTCCGACCAATATGACTTTAGTCGATTTGCTCAACGAGTTACAAGTTTTATGCCTCAATAGGGCAGGGGTTGTCCACATTGGATTTAATAGCGGACAAATTGTGATCACGTGACGACTTCACAAATGGGCCAACAGCAACCATAATGTTTGGCTAAGACCGGACTGTTAACGCCGATGTTCCAAGCGCTTTCCAAAGCAGGCAAAAGCACAGTGATCGGGCCAGGCCCGTATATGATTTCACGCCGTGATGAGTATTTGAAAAGACTTTTTCGCAGTGCCTAGTCAAGCAGGATTTGCTGGAGTAATTTTGTGGAATGCCGAAGGCAAGTAAGCAGGGTAAAAATCGTTCAAACGGTGCAATCACCAATCTCACGCGAGAATTGATTGCTGCGTCTTTTCCTTTGCCGGTTGAGGATGACAGAACCGCCATGCCGCTGATGCCAGAGACAGAGATTGAGGAAAGCCGAGCTGCAACTCTAGCTTCAGTTGCAGCCCATGAAAATGTGTGGCTATTTGCATACGGTTCGTTGATGTGGAAGCCTGAAATGGATTATACTGGGCGCGAGCTAGCGACAGTGCGCGGATACCATCGGAGATTTTGCCTATGGCAGTGGCGGTATCGGGGGACGCGGGACAAACCTGGTCTGATGATGGCCCTTGACCGGGGCGGCACTTGCAATGGCGTCCTATTTCAGATTCCAGGGCCAAATGCTTCGGATCGCCTTGCCAAAGTTTGGTACCGAGAAATGATTGGCAAAGCCTATCGTCCGGTTTGGATCAATGCGCGAACAGCAAAAGAGAAGATTCGCGCGGTTACGTTTGTAGCCGATCGCAACAGCCCGCGTTACGCTGGCAGAGTTTCTGACGCCGAAACAGCAAAGTATATCGCATCAGCATGCGGCCATATCGGGCCGAACGCCACCTATTTGCTTGAGACCTATCTTCATTGCGAGGAATCAGACATCCACGATCCAATGCTGAACCGACTGCAATTGCTCGTTGCAGCAGAATTAGCGGCAAGGAGCAATTTGACGTGAGCAAACATCAGGTCTTGCGGGAGCTTTGTCGCCTTCACCGATGCTAACCATTATTTGGTTACGCGGGCTATGGCTCTCGCGCAGCGCAGTGTTTGGGCTCGCCAATTCTGATGGTGCATTCAAGCCCGCACCGGCGGCATCACTCCGGTCGGCCGCATGGGTTGCCCCCAAAGCGAGCCCATGCAAAGACTACTGAGATTTAGTTGCTTCAATCTCCTTCAGCACTGATAGCACTCCTGCTGTCGGGTCTTCCTGGCAGGCTTTGTCTGCGGCATCAGCATTTGATTGAACCCCGTCCCAGTCAAGTTTTGTGTCTTCGACTCACCGGCACCTCAATCGTCCGCGTAGTGCGTGATGCAGCCGAGCAAGACAGCGCAAATGCTTCCCTCCAAATGCGCGAACTTTTGCGGCTCATGCTAGGCCAGGCCTTCTGTTCCAAACGTTTTTGTTCTCTTCGAGGAAAGCGGAAAAACTGCGTGGCGAGTGGCCGGTCACTTTCTCAACCACCGCCGAAACCGGTGCAGTCTGCCCATTTTGAATAAGACTATAGATGCGCTGGTAATATTCGATTTGGGAATTGGCAGTTCCACTTACGGTAAGGCCCGCCAGATATTCCGCAAGCGGCGGATCAGTGTGGCGGACTTGATGTCCGGCAATTTCTCCAATCCTTGTGGCGACCTCGGCGAAGGTTAGTGCTTCTGGTCCCGTCAGGGTATAGGCGCGCCCCGCGTGGCCTGAATGGATAAGAGCCGCCACCGCAACGTCGGCAATATCGCGAGTATCGATGAAGCTCACTGGTTGCCCGCCCGTCGGCACCTTCAACACTCCGCTATCGCGAATGGCTTCGAGATAGAAGTTGGGTTCCGCAAAATTTTGCATGAACCAGTTGGGCCGAAGGATTGTCCAATCAAACGGCATGCCTTTCACCGCCTTCTCGACTTTTCGTTCGTCGGTGAAATCATCCCGGTTTTCGCACCCGATTTCCGACAGAAGGACAACCCGTTTGACTCCGCCCGCCAACTGCAGAAACGACCTTACGGTAGACGCGGGGTCTGGGGTCTTAGGCTTGACCAAATAAATGGCTGAAACTCCGTTCAAGACATCCAGCCAACTTGCTTGGTCGTCCCAATCGAAAGGGACCGCACGTACGCCATGCAAGGCTAAGTCGGCAACATTCCGGCCCGCACCCAAAACCTCAACACCTGATTGGCGGGCAAGGGCGGCCGCAACCTGGCGTCCTGTTTTGCCCTTTACACCTGTGACAAGAACTGTCTTCACTTGCGCCTCGCTTATAAGACTATTTGTACTAGCCGGCTTCAACTCGCTGATGGTTACTTAGAACAAACTTCACATAATTGGGAGTTTCTGGCAAGGTTCGCCTTGGCGAAGTGTCCACCATGCGACAAAGCCGTGATGTCAGCTTGGGGTCAAACTGAGAAGAATCGCAAGCAACGGGCCACTTCCGCTTTGTTAGAATAACCGGAAATGAGGCCAAAAGACTTACACATAAACTTACACATTTTCACATTTATTTATAAATAATATAATAAAATCAAATAGTTAGTATGATGCCCAACGGACTTAAAATCCGTTTTTCGAAAGGAAGTGCCGGTTCGAGTCCGGTCGCCCGCACCAGTTTTTTTCAGTACGGTTGCTAACAGATGAAGGTCAGGAGTGGTCTACCTCTAATGCCCATGGCAAGGTAGTTGCCACTTCATTTGCGCGCTACCCTTGTAGCCCTCTGGCAAGATAGTTGGCGCTTCCGACCAACATTACGTTAGTCGATTTACGCAACGCCGTACAAGTTTTAAACCATCACAGGGCAGGGGCGTCCGCATGGGATTTAACAGCGGACAAATTGTGATCACTTCATGAGCTCTCAAATGGGCCAGAAGCGGTCTTCAACTGGCCAGGCGAGGTCATTCTGGGTGGCGTGCAATTTGGAGCCAATAAATCCGCGTAACTCGCCGCGGCCTCCTCCTTTTGCGACCACTTGAATTGTTGGCTAATCCGATAGCCACATTTGTGCTGACTTGTTCAACTCTAGGAGTGACGTTGAAAATCAGTTTATTGGGGTTCAAGCCCGCCGCAGTATCCAAAATAAAGAGGCATACGCTATCTCATCGGACATCAGGCCGGGCTGATATTCTGGTTGAGGTGGAACACGTTTTCGGGATCGTACTTGCGCTTGATCTCCCTGAGGCGGGCATGATTGGGGCCGTA
>JANLPA010000016.1:0-12048 GCA_031366855.1 Hyphomicrobiales bacterium
AAATCATCTCCTTTATACCGCAATCCCTACTAATGTGGGGACCCATAAATCCCGGCACTTAACTTTGTTTGCTGGGTCCCGATTTTCGTCGGGATGACTGTGTTTTAGAAATGACTGAATATTTAAAACACTTCACTGCACTCCCCGAACCCATCCGCACACAAATCACCGCGCAATGGGGCACCCCTGAATCCGATCCCACATTCCACCACGGCGCATTCCAACTTGCCATTAATCTTTATGGCAATATTGCCGTGGCCATCCAGCCAGCGCGCGGCTATGGCATTGATCCTAAATCCACCTATCATGATCCTGCACTCGTGCCGCCTCATGGTTATCTCGCATTCTATTTTTGGCTGCGCCACAATTTCAAGGCCGCTGCCATTATTCACAATGGCAAGCACGGCAACTTGGAATGGCTACCCGGCAAAGCTACAGCCCTCAGCGAAACCTGTTATCCGGAAATCACCTTAGGCCCTACGCCACAGCTTTATCCCTTTATTGTCAACGACCCCGGTGAAGGCACGCAAGCAAAGCGCCGCACTTCGGCTGTGATTATTGATCATCTCACCCCACCGCTCACCCGCGCTGAATCCTATGGCCCCATGAAAGATTTGGAAGCCTTGGTGGATGAATATTATCTGGCGGCAGGCCTCGATCATCGTCGCGTTGAAACTTTGCGCGCTCAGATTTTTGAACTCACCTCCGCCACGAAACTCGATAAGGATGCGGGCCTCACCGGAACTGATGATGTCGATTTGCAAAAACTCGATGGCTTTCTCTGCGATCTGAAAGAAGCTCAAATTCGCGATGGCTTGCACATTTTAGGTCACTCGCCAACAGGCCAACAAGAAACTGATTTACTTGTTGCCCTCACCCGCGTGCCCCGCGGCCTTGGCGAAGGCGGCGACCAATCATTAATCCGTGCACTGAGCAATGATTTTGGATTTGAAGGCTTTGATCCGCTCACTTGTAGTTTTGCCGAACCCTGGAAAGGTGAACGCCCTGCGCAACTTTTAAAACTAACCAACGAACCGTGGCGCACCAATGGTGATACGGTGGAGCGTTTGGAACTCTATGCCACCTCCCTCCTATCGTCATCCCGACGAAAGTCGGGACCAAGAAATGCAGGCACCGAACGTGAGGGCCTGGGTCCCGCCTTTCGTCGGGACGACAGTTTAGAATTAGTGCTCGACAAAATTGAATCCATTATCCGCCCCACCCTCGCCTCCTGCGGCCCCACCGAGCTCGCATCCCTGCTCAAAGGCCTCGCAGGTCAACGTGTAAAAGCTGGCCCTTCTGGTGCCCCCACCCGTGGCCGTCTCGACGTGCTGCCCACCGGCAAAAACTTCTATTCAATTGACAACCGCGCCGTGCCCACCCCCACGGCTTGGACGCTGGGCCAAAAATCCGCCTACGAGCTCCTCAAGCGTCACTTCCAAGACACTGGGCAACACCTTAAAACTGTTGGTTTATCTGCTTGGGGCACAGCCAACATGCGCACTGGTGGTGATGATATTGCCCAAGTATTGGCTCTCATCGGAGCAAAACCAGTGTGGGACACCTCAAGCTGGCGCGTAACCGGCTATGAGATCATCCCTCTCGCAAAACTCGCCCGCCCCCGCGTTGACGTCACCTTGCGCATCAGTGGCTTCTTCCGCGATGCTTTTCCCGCCCAAATCGAGCTGCTGGACAAAGCATTTCGCACCGTGGCCGCTTTGGACGAACCGGCAGAAGACAACCCCATGGTTACAGATCGCAACACCCACCGCATTTTCGGCGCAAAGCCCGGCGCCTATGGCGCAGGCTTGCAAGCATTGATTGATGAAAAAATCTGGGACACCAAAGCCGATCTCGCCGCCGCCTATGTGATCTGGGGCGCTTATACCTACGGGGCCAAAGCCCAAGGCGAAAACGATGAAGCCACTTTCAAGCGCCGCCTCGCCGGCATTGAAGCTGTCATCCACAGCCAAGACAACCGCGAACATGATTTGCTGGACTCCGATGATTATTACCAATTCGAAGGCGGCATGAGCGCAGCAGTGGAAACTCACTCTGGCGTGAAGCCCAAGACTTATCACAATGATCACAGCCGCCCCGAACGCCCCGTGATCCGCACCTTGGAAGAAGAAATATCGCGCGTCATGCGTAGCCGCGTGGTCAACCCCAAATGGATCAACGGTGTAAAACGCCACGGTTATAAAGGCGCATTCGAAATTGCCGCCACTGTGGATTATATGTTCGCCTTCGCTGCCACCACAGGTGCCGTGCAAACTCATCATTTCGATTTGGCCTATGATGCTTATATTGCCAATCTTGAAACGCGGGCGTTCATCGCCGAAAACAACCCCGCCGCGCTGAAAGAAATTGCCGCCCGTTTTGAAGAAGCCATCGCACGGAATCTCTGGCAACCGCGTCTCAACTCGGCCTATGATCGACTGAAGGAATTGCAAATATGACGGAAGACTCAACCCGCCACAACGAAAAGATGTCCAAAAAAAAGGCCGCGCGCGATAAATTCATGGCAGGCAAAACGATTGAGCGTGGACTGCTGATTGTTCACACCGGCAAAGGCAAAGGCAAATCCACCGCCGCTTTCGGCATGGTGTTCCGCCATGTGGGCCATGGCATGCGCTCTGGCGTTATCCAATTCGTCAAAGGCGCTTGGGGCACAGGCGAGCGCACCGTGCTGGAAAAATTCCCCGATTTAGTTACCATCAAAGCCATGGGCGAAGGCTTCACCTGGGAAACCCAAGACCGCGACCGCGACATCGCCCACGCCAGAGAAGGCTGGGAAGAAGCCAAACGCATGATCGCCGATCCATCATACAGGTTGGTGATGCTCGACGAACTCAACATCGTGCTGCGCTATGACTACCTGCCGCTGGAAGAAGTACTTGAGGTTTTGAAAGCGCGACCGCTGGATAAACACATCATCATAACGGGGAGAAACGCGCGCGATGAGGTGATTGAACTGGCTGATCTGGTGACCGAGATGGAGCAGGTAAAGCACCCGTTCAGGAGTGGTGTGAAAGCGCAGGCAGGAATTGAGTTTTAAACATCCAGTGGAAAGCACGACTGCAAAACCAAATGAGTTTTACATTCGGATCACACCGCAAATGCTGGCCGTGGAAAGCATGGCGCGGGTGGCAATGGAAGTCCGTTCAGCAATCGATGCAAATCCAATGCAGTGGTGGTTCGCCATTACAGATATTGATTTGGCTCTGACTGCTCAATTGATTGCTTCACTAAGCGGGACAATGCACATTGGAGCATTAAAAACTGAACATAGGGACGCTTGGTTAGACCACTTGAACAACCACTCTACTGGCAATCCCGTACTCAGAAACGGCAAACCATTCAAAGACTCAATTGCTCAACTCAAACAGTTGTTAGAACGAGCGAAAGACACTTCATATTCCTTCAGAACTAATTTAGGTTACTCTTTTGACTTAAGCGCTTCAGAGGAAAAGGATATTCTAAGACTTCATCGATTTCGAAATAATCTGGCACATGTGAAGCCAACAAGTTGGAGTTTAGAAGTTTCAGGATTACCCAGAATGGTTCATGCGGCGACAAAAGCAGTAGAACAACTTTTCGAGACATGTTCCGAAAAATTCCATCTCGTCAAAGACGATGTATTACGCATGAAAAACTCAATCAAAGAAATATTGTCTTTTCTTGAGGTTTGATCGTTGCGTTATTTTAATCAAATGGCATAGGCAAACTTCAATGCTTTCCCTTCTCCCCTTGAGGGAGAAGGTGGATAGCGCTTCTTTCTTGCGCGAGACGGATGAGGGGTTGGTTGATGCGAGTTCAATTTCCAGCAGCCCCCTCATCCGGCGTTTCACGCCACCTTCTCCCTCAAGGGGAGAAGGGAAGGAAACTAGTTACAATCCGTCGCTGGCCCTGCCTTCAAAGACTTTCCCAGCCGTGTCACCACCGCATCATAAGCCCGCTTCTGTACAACCGGATATTCAATCCGAAAATGCAGCGATTGCGTTCCCTTGCACGAGGCGATTGATTTTTCATACATGATCATGTCGTCTCTGGTGCCAGAATAAACCGCCCAACTCATGGTCTTTTGTTTGTTGCTTGCACCATATGAGACTGCCCAGCCTTCAGCTTGGTCACTCTCAAAACTTTCCCGCAATTCTTCTTTGAAATTTTCGACAACAATATTGCCGCCCCACACCAGCAACTTCGCTTTGCCATCGGCTGAGGCAAAGGTCAGTCCATCACTATTGCCGGGCGCATCGCCAAATTGGACAAAGCCTGGGGGCACGTCGATTGTCACGCCATAACGGTCATTATAATAGCTCGACCAATCGGCGGCCCAAGCGGCAGATATCATTAACAGAAAAGCGATAATCATTTTCATCATTCGAGCCTATCAAATCGCCGCAAATGTGCAAGTCCATGCCGCTGGCTTCCTTGACCCCGGCACAGGGAAAGCCTAGGACAGCCCCTCTAGCAGCGTTCCCTCTCAGGGACTGAAAGCCATTCCGGTGCGGCCAACCCATTCAGGGGCCAAGACGGAGCTGCCTTCCAATGCCACATCTGGCAACGCGCAAACTTGGAAGGCCGATTGCGATGACTGAAAAATTAGGCGTGATGCTCTGCGGCCATGGCAGCCGTAACCGCAAGGCCGTGACGGAATTTGCCAATCTTTCCGAACATCTCAAAAAGCGCTTACCGCATTATCCGGTTGAATTCGGTTATCTCGAATTTGCCACGCCGATTATCCGCGAAGGCTTGGACAAATTGCGTGCCGAAGGAGTAACGCGCATTCTCGCCGTGCCCGGAATGTTGTTTGCCGCTGGCCACGCTAAGAACGATATTCCCTCAGTGCTCAAAGCTTATGCCGCCCAAAACAATGTGCGCATTGATTATGGCAAAGAACTGGGCATTGACCCCAAAATGATGCGTGCCGCTGGCGACCGCATTCAAGAAGCGGTAGACGCCGCTCCCACCCATGTTGAAAAACACGAAACACTATTGCTCGTCGTGGGTCGTGGCGCGTCTGATCCTGATGCCAACTCCAACGTGGCTAAAGTGATGCGTATTTTGTGGGAAGGCTTCGGCTTTGGCTGGGGCGAAGTGGCATATTCTGGTGTCACCTTCCCACTGGTTGAGCCAGCGCTTGAACACATCACAAAACTTGGCTTCAAACGCATCATCGTGTTCCCCTATTTCCTGTTCACAGGAGTTTTGGTTCAACGCATTTATATGGCAACTGATGCAGTCGCGGCACGCCACCCCGACGTTGAATTTCTCAAAGCGCCCTATTTGAACGATCACCCCGCAGTGGTTGAAACCTTCGTCGAGCGTATCGAGCAGATCATCACCGGCGATATCGCCATGAATTGCCAAATGTGCAAATACCGCACCCAGGTTTTAGGTTTCGAAGCAGAGGTAGGTGCCGTGCAAGAAAGCCACCATCACCATGTGGAAGGCATGAGCGCCAAGGAATGTAAATTCTGTGACGAAACCGGAAACTGCACGGGCCTTTGTCAAGACGGCCCGTTTAAAATTGTCAATCATCTCCATGACCATGGTCACAGTCATTCCCAAGATGATGGCCACACCCACGCGATCTACCCACACGCCAATCATCCACTCGGACCAAAGAGCATGGAGAAGAAATAGTGTTTGATTACATCCGTAACCCAGCGGAAATCTATGCGCGCTCTTTTGAAATAATTCGGCGCGAGACTGATTTATCTTCGATTCCGTTAGATGCGCATAACATTGCAGTCCGCATCATCCACGCTTGCGGAATGCCGGAGATTGTTTCGGATTTGGTGATCAGCGAAGATTTTGCGACGGCCGCGCGAAATGCCTTGAGCAACAAGCGCTCCATTTTCGTCGATGTGGAAATGGTGCGCCATGGCATCATAGCGCGTCAACTTCCAGAAAGTGTTGAAATCATCTGTACACTGAATGACCCACGCTCCCGCGAAATTGGTATCGCTCAAGCAATCACCCGCACCGCCGCCGCCACACAATTGTGGAAGGAAAATCTTGAGGGTGCCATCGTGGTCATCGGCAATGCCCCAACTGCACTTTTCGCACTGCTCGAAATGATAGATGCTGGCTGCCCAAAGCCTGCTTGCATCGTGGGCATGCCTGTAGGTTTTGTGGGTGCCGCCGAAAGCAAAGCAGAATTAATAGCCAACAATCGTGGGCTTCCATACGCAACCATTAAAGGCCGCAAAGGAGGCTCCGCTATGGCATCGTCATTAATCAATGCGCTTACGAGTGATATGCAATGAACAAATGGCTCACCATAATCGGTATCGGCGAAGATGGCTGGGAAGGCATTTCCAACCGCGCACGCCTTTCCATAAAATCCGCCGAAGTGATTGTCGGCTCCGAACGTTTGCTCAAATTATTACCAAAAACCAAGGCTGAAATCCATGAATGGCCGCAGCCATTTTCTGCTATGGTGGATCGCATTAAGCCTTTGACGAGCCACAACACGGTAATCCTCGCCACCGGCGACCCCATGAATTATGGCGTGGCCCGCAAGCTGATGGAATTCATCCCGTTCAGCGAAATGACTATCATTCCACACATCTCCGTTTTCTCTCTTGCCGCCTCGCGCATGGGTTGGAGCTTGCCTGATTGTGATACACTCACTTTGCATGGCCGTCCTGCCGCCAATTTTGAAACCTTCATTCAGCCGGAAGCAAAGCTAATTGTGTTGACGGCTGATGCCTCAACCATTCCAGAAATTGCGCGAAGATTAGAGGCCAGAGGCTTTGACCAAAGCCACATTACTGTGTTGGAAAATCTCGACGGCAACAAAGAGCACGTTTCAAAATATAGTCCGTACACTGACTATTCTGACCTCAACACAGTTGCTATTCAATGCATCGCCAGCCCTAACGCGAAAATCTACTCCCGACTTGCTGGCCTTCCAGATGACGCTTTCATCCATGATGGTCAATTGACCAAACGCGAAGTGCGTGCCGCAACTTTAGCCGCCCTCGCCCCAGCGCCTGATCAATTGCTTTGGGATATTGGGGCTGGTTGTGGCTCGGTTTCAATTGAGTGGATGCGCAGCACACGTGGTTGCGCGGCGATTGCGTTTGAACATAATACCGATCGGTTGAACATGATCGCTCAAAACATGGATGCTCTGGGAACGCCACGACTAAAAGTTATCGCAGGCAAAGCGCCTGAAACTTTTGTAAACATACCAGCCCCCCATGCCGTTTTCATTGGCGGCGGTGTGGGTAATGCGGGCGTGTTCGAAACCGCTTGGGATAAATTGCGACCTGCCGGAAGACTGGTTGCGAATGTCGTCACCATCGAAGGCGAAATGCATCTTTATGACTTGCAGGAAAAACACGGTGGTGACTTGGTAAAGATCGAAATCTCAAATCTCACATCAGTTGGCCCTTATCGCGCTCTGAAACCGCGCATGGCCGTCACACAATGGCGGGTGCAAAAACCATGGTAATTGGAAAGTTATATGGCGTGGGCGTAGGCCCCGGCGACCCGGAATTGATGACGGTGAAAGCCTGGCGCTTAATCTCCACCGCAGATGTGATCGCCTATCTCTGCGCCAATGGCAAAGATTCCACGGCGCGTGATATTGCCAAACCCTTCATTGCCGAAGGCACAATAGAAATCGCTATCGACATGCCCATGCGCATTGAACACGAACTGGGCCAAGCCGCATATGATAAAGGTGCCGTCGAGATTTCTGCACACTTGGACCAAGGACAAGATGTTGTAATGCTGTGCGAGGGTGATCCGTTTTTCTACGGCAGCTTCATGTATATTTTTGAGCGCTTGGCCAACAAATATCAAACAATCGTTGTGCCCGGAGTTACCTCCATCACTGCAGCCGCTGCGGCCATCGGCCAGCCTTTAGTCTCGCGCAACGACATGCTGAAAATTCTGCCAGCCACACTGCCAGAAGACCGCTTGCATTTTGAACTTGCCACCAGTCAATCCGTCGCCATTATTAAAGTAGGTAGGCATTTTGGAAAGCTAAAATTAATTTTAGCAGAACTTGGCCTCCTTTCAAAAGCCACCGCCATCGAAAACGCGACGCATGATAATCAGAAAATTACCGCCGTCGAAAACATCGAAAGCGACATCCTGCCCTACTTCACCACCATCATTGTGCGGACCTAACATGGCGCTAAAGCAAACAGCAATCTTTATCCTTGGGCCAACCGCATTGCCGCTGGCGCAAAAAATCAAAGCCGAACTCGGCGGCCTCATTCATGGGCCGGAGGGGTTGGATGGTTGCGATGTAAGTTATGACAAGGCAACTCACGCCATCTCGAGGGCCTTCGCATTCAATCATTCTATTATCGGCATTTGCGCAGCAGGTATCCTCATTCGTGCTGTGGCCGATAGGCTCAAAAACAAACATCGCGAACCCCCTGTGATTTCTATTGCAGAAGATGGATCGTCAGCAGTTCCACTGCTCGGCGGCCATCATGGTGCCAATGATTTAGCTTCCAAGATCGCCACAATTACCAAAGGTAATGCGGCCATAACGACTGCTAGCGATGTTATGTTTGGTGATTTATTGGACGATCCCTTTGGAGCACACTTATCAAATCGTGACGACTATAAAGCCGCTGTGGCGGCCAAACTTCGTGGCGAAGAAATTACCCAAGAAGTAACCATTCATAACAAAACGGGTAGCCCTCACCATCTTGTCTATCACCCCTCCACCCTCGCGGTTGGCATTGGTTGCGAACGAGGAACTGAACCTGCAGAAGTTAAGCAGCTACTCGACGAAACATTGGCGGCAAATAATCTTGCGGAGAAATCCATCTTTCAATTCGCATCCATCGATTTGAAAGAAGATGAAGCGGCGATCAACCAATTTGGCAATGTTTTCTATTTCACCGCAGAGCAATTAAAAAAGCAATCTTCACGCATTGAAAATCCATCTCTCGTCGTTGAGGCTGAAGTTGGCACGCCCAGCGTTGCGGAAGCGGCGGCGCTGTCACTGGTCGGCGGGTATGGAAAGCTTATCGTCCCAAAAGTGAAAAGCAAGCGTGCCACGATCGCTATTGCACAAGCAGCCAATTATAATGATTTTCAAACCCATGAAGGTCGTAGACAAGGACATATCTCCATTGTTGGAATAGGCCCTGGTGCATGGGGAACACTCACACCAAATGTAGATTTTGAACTTTGGTTTGCAACTGAATGGGTGGGCTATTCACTCTATCTTGATTTAGTAGAACACCTACGCTCTGGCCATGAACGCCACGACTTTCCGCTGGGCGAAGAAGAGGCCCGCTGCCGCCATGCTATTGAACTAGCTAAGCAGGGAAAACGCGTCGCCCTCGTCTGCTCCGGCGATGCTGGCATTTATGCGATGGCGGCACTGGTTTATGAAATCATCGATCTTGAACCTTGCCGCATTGCCGTTGAAGTTCACCCCGGCATTTCCGCTTTCCAAGCAGCCTCCGCCAGCGCTGGTGCTATGATCGGCCATGATTTTTGTTGCATCTCATTGTCTGACTTGCTCACGCCGTGGGAGGTGATTGAAAAGCGCTTGCACGCCGCAGCCGAAGGCGATTTTGTGATTTCATTTTACAATCCACGCTCCCTCAAACGCCGCGACCAATTAGAACGCGCCTTTGCCATTTTGAAAAATCATCGCCCGCCGGATACACCCGTGGTGATCGCCAGCAACTTGGGCCGCCCCTCCGAGAAAACCAAAATTGTGAAATTCGCAGACTTTAATCCTGATGAAGTGGATATGCTCACGCTGGTTATGGTGGGCTCCTCGCAATCAAAATCCTTCATGCGCGGCGATGGCAAAACCTATGCCTACACACCGCGCGGCTACGCCAAAAAGAGAGACTTACAATGACCGTACATTTCATCGGCGCTGGCCCCGGCGCCGCAGACCTCATCACTGTTCGTGGACTTAAACTCATTCAGTCTTGCCCAGTGTGCCTTTATGCAGGTTCACTGGTGCCCGAGGAAATTGTAAGGGCCGCACCTGTTGGCGCCCGCGTCGTGGATACCGCCCCCTTGCACCTTGATCAAATTATCGATGAAATTAAAGCCGCCCACGCCAAAGGCCAAAACGTGGCGCGTGTGCATTCGGGTGATCCGTCTTTGTACGGAGCAATTGCCGAACAAATGCGAAAGCTCGACGCGCTGGGCATCGATTATGATGTATGCCCCGGTGTGCCCGCCTTCGCCGCTGCTGCCGCAGCACTCAAAACCGAATTCACGCTGCCGGAAATTGCCCAAACCGTAATCTTAACCCGCACCACTATGAAAGCTTCGGCCATGCCGCCGATGGAAGAATTGGAATTTCTCGGTGCCTCCAAAGCCACACTGGCTATTCACTTGTCCATCCGCAATCTCGCCCATGTCGAACGTGCGCTCACCCCGCATTATGGTGCTGATTGCCCGGTGGTGGTGGCGTATCGTGTAACGTGGCCAGATGAACAGTTCATCCACGGCACGCTTTCAACCATTGCCAAGAAAGTGAAAGCCGCAAAGATCACGCGCACAGCCCTCATCATGGTGGGCGAAGTTTTGGGCAATCACAACTTCAAAGATTCAGCCCTTTACGACAAAAACCATGAGCATGTTTTGCGCGTGAAGAAGAAAGTAAAAAAATCAACTTAACCCTCCGCTAAGACTGCAAGCGCTAGAAGCTTCGCTCTGAAAGCGGAGTTCAACATGACGGCCAATTTATCCAGCATTGAGAAGTTAGTGGGTGAAACTCTGGCCGCTTTAGATGAACCCGCCAGTGAAACGCCCCCCGGCGCTGAAACCACTTTCCGCGAACGCTTTTACGAAATGATTGTTCTGGCGCTTGGCAGTCTCTTCGCAAAATCACCCACAGCTGGCCAAATGTATGACCGCACAACGCTCAATCGTTTAACGGCGGGCATGGATGATTCTGACTCGGCAAACCTATCGAGACGCGCTGATGATTGGCTCAGAATTGAAGGCATCTTCACGCAAACTGAAGGCCAAAAATCTTATTTTTTGCCGCTTGCCACACTTGCTGCACTTTCAAACGAAGTGTCGGGCATTCTCTTAGGCGATCTCTATGAGCGAGTTTTGAAGCGTTACCAAGCTGAAATGCCCAGCGACAACCTGCGCAAATGCGCCCGCAAACTGGCGGCACATTTTCTCATTCTGCGAAAAGGCTAAAGCAGAAGAGCTCCTTCATGGCGCAGCAGCCATTCTTTGCGGGCCATGCCGCCGCCATAACCCGTCATCGAACCATTGGCCCCAATCACGCGGTGGCACGGCACCACAATTGAAATCGGGTTGCGCCCATTAGCCAGCCCCACGGCACGCATAGCGTTTTTGTCGCCAAGACGAGTAGCAAGTTCGCCATACGAAATCGTAACCCCGCAAGGGATTTGACGAAGCCCCGCCCATACGCGCCGCTGAAATTCCGTGCCGCCGCCATCAGTGGGGATGGTGTCGATGGTGTGCAGATCGCCCGCGAAATAATTAGCAATGCGATCAGAAAATCCAAATGGATTTGCGCTGGGCACAATTTCCGCCTCAGAAAACCGAGCAGAAATCTCCCGCTCCACCCGCCCCTCAGCATTCACAAATTCAAGCAGCAGCATAACGCCATCGGCAGCGAGCAGCGTCATATCGCCTATAGGAGTTTGAATGCGGTCGGAGAGGATGGGCATTTAAAGATCATAGCCAAAATCGTACGCGTTGAAAGAGCCCCTCACCCTCCCACGCCGCAAAAGCGTCGCGGGCCCCAACCCTCTCCACGATAAATCGGGGCGAGGGGACTTCCCCAGATCACCCCAGCCTCTTCAAAGCCTCACCAATCTTCGTCTTCATCACCTCAAGCTCCGCCTTGCGCTCACGTGACTCCTCCAGCACCTCATCCGGTGCCTTCGCCACAAAGCCCGGATTGTTCAGGCGGCCATCAATGCCCGCCATATCCTTGGCGATTTTTTCTAGCTCTTTGTTGAGCCGCGCCCGCTCGGCGGCGAAGTCGATCATGCCTTCCAGCGGCAGCGCCACTGTGGCTTCGTCCAAGGCTATTTGTGCCGATGATGT
>JANLPA010000055.1:0-2709 GCA_031366855.1 Hyphomicrobiales bacterium
CCATGCTCGCAGCCACGATAAGGATTAATTGAACGATCAAACGAAATATCGGGAGATTGATTACGCGTTATAATGGTCTTGGGCGTTTCGGTAAAAATCTCAGTTTTCAAACGCGGAATTTCGGAAAGCGAATCCCACCCATCATCCACCAATTCTTCATGTAGCGATTCAAACCGCCCCGATGGGTTAATCTTAGCCCCACGCCCCCGTTCTCGGTAGGGAACAGGCTTAGTGTCCATCTGAGGCAAAGACGTGTAGCGACCAGCCCCTAAAAGCCCGGTGTCTAGACCCGATGAAGGTCGCATGTTGATGAGTGAAACCATGCTCCGAATCTAATACGGGAATGAGAACAAATCAAGAACTTTTTATTTCCGTCTTAAATGCTCATCCAGCCGTGGCATGATCTCAATGAAATTGCAGGGCTTATGGCGATAATCGAGTTGCGGTTTTAAAATCTCATCCCAACCATCGCGGCAGGCCCCGGGCGAACCTGGCAGGCAGAACACATATTTGCCGCTCACCACACCCGCCGTGGCGCGGGACTGCACAGTGGAAGTGCCGACTTTTTGGAAGCTCATCATGTGAAACAAAACACCAAAGCCTTCGATCTCTTTATCAAACAGCGGGCGCATGGCTTCGACGGTCACATCACGACCTGTAAGGCCGGTGCCACCCGTTGAGATTATAACGTCAACAGATTTGTCCTTAACAAGTTTGCGCACCAAAGTACGAATGGCCCGCACATCATCTTTAACAATTGCGCAGGAAGCGAGCCGATGACCTGCATCGGTGATGCGGTCCACTAATGTTTGGCCGGATTTATCATCAGCAAGCGTGCGGGTGTCGGAAATGGTGATCACCGCAATGCCAACGGGAATGAATTCACGTTCATTCATTTCAGTTCATCCCATTTCATTTTGAACGCCAGCAAGTCTCGCCATGCCAATTTTTTCTGCGCAGGAAGTTTGAGTAACTCATCGGGATGAAACGTTGTCATCAAAGGAGTATCATTCACGACAAGCCATTTGCCACGCTGGCGCAAAACTGAAGCATCACCGCTGGTAAGATATTGCCCGGCAATTGCACCAAAACTCAAAATCAGTTTCGGCTTGATCAGCTCAATCGCCCGTACAGCAAAGGGCAGACACAAAGCGATTTCATTTTCCAGTGGCGCGCGATTGCCCGGTGGCCGCCACGAAATAAAATTCATCAAAGCAACATCGTCAATCTTTAAATCAATCGCGGCTAACATGGCGGTGAGCAACACACGCGATTTTCCGGCGAACACTTGGCCTGATTTATCTTCCTCATTGCGTGGGCGATCCCCCACAATCAAAATCTCAGACAGCATATTGCCTTCGATGAAGCTGAGCTGCGTGGCGGATTTGCGTAAGGGGTTCGCATCAAAATAATTTAGCGCCTGCGTAAGTGCATCAATTGTTCTGCAGGCCGCTGCTTGGATTGCGGCCTCAGCGGCGGATTGATCAGGCAAGGTGGCAGCCCGTGGCGGGGCAACAACAGGCTTTGGTTTTTCCACCACAGAACTCGCCGCAAAACGATCCACCGCCACTTCGCTCATAATCTCGTCAGCCCCCATCTCCACCAGCCAACCCAATGTTTCGGCGGGGTCCATGTCGTTTGGCTGCTGATCAGTGTCCATTTTGGCTGCTTGTCTTAAAGGGGTGATTGCCTATAACAGATCAAATCAATTGAGCCAAATCTAGGGATAATAATATGCAACGCGAAGCCATGGATTATGATGTTGTAATTGTGGGTGCAGGCCCCGCTGGCCTTGCCGCCGCCATCCGCGTGAAGCAGCTTTCGCCAGATACGGCTGTCTGCGTCCTCGAAAAAGGCTCCGAAGTGGGCGCTCATATTTTGTCGGGTGCCGTTGTTGATCCCATTGCGCTAAACGAACTTATCCCAGATTGGAAAGAAAAAGGCGCTCCACTTAACACCAAAGTTGTTGAAGATCGCTTCTTCGTGCTCGGCCCATCTGGGGCTTTGCGTCTCCCTAATTTTATGATGCCACCCTTGATGAGCAACCACGGTAACTATGCCGTGTCACTGGGCAATGTATGCCGCTGGCTGGCAACGCAAGCAGAAGAACTGGGTGTGGAAATTTATCCGGGCTTTGCCGCATCGGAAGTTCTGTACCGCGAAGATGGCTCGGTGTGCGGCGTAGTGGCTGGCGTTATGGGTATTGCCAAGGATGGCACTCATAAGCCAGATTATCAGCCTGGCATGGAGCTCACCGGCAAGTATGTGTTTATCGCCGAAGGTGTGCGTGGGTCACTGGCCAAAGAAATCATCGCCAAATATAATTTGAGCGAAGGCCGTGAGCCGCAGAAATTTGGCCTTGGCATGAAAGAGCTGTGGGAAGTGAAACCTGAAAACCATAAGCAAGGTCAGGTGACACATACCATGGGCTGGCCACTGGGCATGAAAACTGGTGGCGGCAGTTTTATGTATCACTTGGAAGATAATCTGGTGTCGATCGGTTTTGTGGTCCACCTCAATTATCAAAACCCCTATTTATTTCCTTACATGGAATTCCAGCGCTTCAAGCATCATCCGCTGATCGCCGATGTTCTGGAGGGTGGAAGGCGTGTGGCTTATGGCGCGCGGGCCATTACCGAGGGCGGCTTTCAATCCGTGCCAAAACTGCCCTTCCCCGGTGGCGCTTTGATTGGTTGTTCAGCTGGTTTT
>JANLPA010000057.1:0-46921 GCA_031366855.1 Hyphomicrobiales bacterium
CCCCCTGCTCATAGAAGATGCAGTGCTTGCAGCACTCAATGAAGATTTGGGCCGCGCTGGAGACATCACCAGCCAAGCCACCATTCCAGCCAGCGCCATGGCCACTGCGGTCATCGCATCGCGGCAAGTGGGTGTGATTGCCGGTATAGGTTTTGCACAAGCAGCATTCGCCATGATGGACCCTCATTTGAAATTTGAAATTCTGGTGGGTGATGGTGAACATGTTTCGGCTGGCACCGAAGTGGCTCGCATTTCTGGTCCGGCTCGCGCATTATTATCGGGCGAGCGTGTGGCGCTGAACTATCTTGGTCGGCTTTCTGGCATTGCCTCGCTTACCGCAAAATTCGCAGCTGAGATCGCCCACACCAAAGCCAAAATTGCCGACACTCGCAAAACCACACCGGGCCTTCGCGCTTTTGAAAAATATGCCGTGCGCTGCGGCGGCGGCATGAACCATCGCTTCGGCTTGGATGATGCCGTGCTGATTAAAGACAATCACATCGCCGTGGCCGGAGGTGTTGCCGCCGCCTTGCGCGCCGCCAAAGCCAGCGTTGGGCATTTGGTGAAGATCGAAATTGAGGTTGATAATTTGCTGCAGCTTGCCGAAGTGATCGCGGAGGGTGCAGATGTGGTGCTGCTCGATAATATGAGTTTGGATCAGCTGCGCGAAGCCGTTTATATGGTGGGCGGTAGAATGAAGTGCGAAGCTTCGGGCAACGTGAACCTTTCGACTGTGAGAGCGATTGCGGAAACGGGCGTTGATATTATTTCCAGCGGAGCGCTCACGCATTCGGCACCCGTGCTGGATTTAGGGTTGGATATCAACGTGGCTTAAAGATTGCGAGCATCCGCCGATCTATAGGCCGAACACCAATGCACCACCCGTGAGGCCAGCCCCCGCAGCGGCAAGAAGAAGTTTTTCACCTATCCGCAAAGGTGCAAGCTGATTGGCGAGTGACAGGGTGAGGGGAATAGTTGCAGCGGAAGAATTGCCATGCTCGGCAATGCTGGCCACCATTTTATCTTCAACGATGTTCAGATTTTTCCGCACTGCATTCATCATGCGAATATTGGCTTGATGAGGCACAAAGCGCGTAATGTCGGCACCGGTGACATCGGCCGCTGTCATGGCATCGATGGCGCAATTGGTCATCATCTCAACCGCTTTGGCAAAGACTTGCCCACCATCGCTGATGGTCATGCACGTGTCGGCAACATCCATGTCAGCAGAAAACGGCCGGTTGCTGCCGCCCGCCGGAATTTTGATGAGGTCATAACTTTCACCCTCTGAGGCCAATGAAAGTCCCAGAATACCTTGAGCGGGATCGCTCGACGGTGATATCAGAATAGCCCCTGCGGCATCGGCAAACAGAATGGCGCTGGCGCGTTCATGGGGGTTGATGCGGCGGCTGAGAATATTGGCGGCAATCACCAATGCGGCTTTGCCATGCTGGCGAACATAACCTTCAGCATAGGTGAGTGCGTGAATGAATCCGGCACATGCTCCTGCCACATCAACGGCACCGGCATGATTGAGGCCAAGTTTGTGGGCCACCAAAGGAGCGCTGGGCGGCAGCAAATGATCCGGCGTGGAGGTTGCCAAAACCAAAAGCCCAATTTCATTCTTGTTTATGTTTCCCAGCGCCATTGCACCCGCCTTGGCAGCAAGGTCAGAAAGTGTGTCTTTAGGCAGCGCCCAAAAGCGGGCACGAATGCCAGTGCGCCGTTCAATCCAGCCCGCTTCGAGAGTGAGCGATGCTTCGATTTCGGCATTCAGCACTTGGCGTTCGGGAACATGATGGCCGAGACCAGAAATTCTTGCGCCACCAATCATGGATGCTGCCCGAAAATTTCGCCCGCCTCTTCGATTGCGTTGTAGAGCCGTTCGATTTCAGCTGGCGTAACGCAATAAGGCGGCAGAAGATAGATCGTGTTGCCAAGCGGCCTGATGAGCAGTTCGCGCTGCATGAAGAAGGTGCGTAATTTCGGACCAACCTCTGAAAGATAACCTGTGGATGAAACCCTCAGATCAAGCGCGGCAATGGTTCCGGTACTGCGCATGTTTTCAAAATGCGCATTATTCTCAAAGCGGCGCAGGTGTTCAGTATGAATTTTTGATAGTGACTTAATGCGCGCCATCACGGGCTCATCACGCCAGATTTCGACATTGGCCAGTGCCGCCGCACAAGCAATGGGGTTGGCGGTGTAAGAGCTGGAATGGAAAAAAGTGCGCGAACGATCAGTTGAATAATGCGCCTGAAAAATCGCTTCACTGGCCAAAGTTGCGGCCAGTGGAACTACACCGCCTGTCAGACCCTTTGAAGTGCACAGAATATCGGGCGTGATTTGGGCTTGCTCGCAGGCAAACAAAGTTCCGGTGCGGCCCCACCCAGTCATTACTTCATCAGCGATGAGCAAAGTGCCTGAAATTTCCACGATGCGTTTCATCTCGGCCAACACAGAGGCCGGATACATCAACATTCCGCCGGCACCTAACACCAAGGGTTCCACAATCAAGGCAGCGGCTTTGCGATCACGGGTTAGTGCTTCAAGACGGTCAAACGTTTGCTGCTCGCGGCCTGCGGCGGGGAAGGGGATTGTGTCAACATCAAACAGTAAGGGCTGGTAGGCGGCATTGAAAACACCGCGTTCGCCCGCACTCATCGTGCCAATCGTATCGCCATGATAGCTGTGCTCCATAACGATGATGCGTGATCGCGCCGCGCCGTTGTTTTTGTGAAAACCCAACGCCATTTTGAGAGCCACTTCAACCGCAGTTGAGCCGCTGTCGGAATAAAACACCCGCGTTAGTCCTTTGGGGGCAAGTTCGATGAGGGTCTTTGCCATTTGTTCGGCGGGTTCGTGCGTGAAGCCCGCAAAAATAACTTGATCGAGCGTCAGTGCCGTGGTGCGGATCGCTTCAACGATTTTGGGATGGCGGTGGCCGTGCGTTACCACCCACCAAGAGGAGACTGCATCGAGTATTTTGTGGCCATCGGCGGTGTGCAGATATGCACCCTCAGTCAACGTCACGCGCGGCATTGCAGGTTCAACCGCGTGCTGGGTGAAGGGATGCCAAACGGGAGAGTTAGTCATGTGAAATCCGATGCCGTAAAATTGGTTTCCATGGCATCCGCAAGTGCCTTTGGCGTTAACGGATCAAGCAAAGGCAAACGGCCGAGCACGCGAAGTTTTCCCATTTCCGCAATTGTGCGTTGGCTATCGGGCATTGCTTCGCCGATAAAAACAACACCCAAAAGCGGGATATTGCGCGAGCGCAGCGCCTCTATGGAGAGCAATGAATGATTGATTGTGCCCAGTGCCGTGCGTGCGCAGAGCACAACAGGAATTTGCCATTTCCTAAATACATCAATAAAAATTTCATTGCGGGTGAGCGGCACCATCAACCCGCCAGCTCCTTCAATGATCAACGGCCCTTTCACATTTGGAATTTCTAAGCGCGCCGGGTCTATTTCAACACCATCAATTTCCGCCGCGCGGTGCGGCGACATGGGTGTGTTGAGCCGATAAGTTTCGGCCAAAATTCGTACGCCACTTAAGCGCGCAACAATTTCACTGTCGGTTTCTCCGGCCAGTCCGGCCTGAACTGGTTTCCAATAAGATCCGCCAAGCAAGACCGTGAGGCCGGCTGCAAAAACAGTCTTGCCAATGCCCGTATCAGTTCCGGTGATAACGATACGCGAATTCATGGCGTGGGCTTTCCCATCTCTTCGACCAGTGCCTCAAGCATTGATGAGATTGCGGCTTCATCCACATTGAGGGTGATTGAAATGCGCAAACGAGCAGTGCCTTCGGGAACCGTTGGCGGGCGAATGCCGCGCACATCAAAGCCACGAGCTTGCAAGGCTGAAGCCAACGCCATGGTGCGGCCATTGTCACCAATCACCACGGGTATAATCTGTGAGCCACTGGGTTTTATTTGAGTGCGGTGCGAGGCAAAGTTTATAAGCTGTTTCAGACGCTCGCGGCGTTCAGGTTCATCACGCACAATCTTCAGGGATTCGAGCACTGCAACTGCCATCAAGGGCGACGGGGCGGTTGCGTAGATAAAGGGTCTGGCACGGTTGACCAGATAATCACATAGAACCTTGGGTGCACTGACCAGAGCGCCGGAAGCCCCCAAAGCCTTGCCGCAAGTGTGAAGTGCCAGAATGTTTTCACGGCCTTCAAAGGCGGCGGTAAAACCACGCCCCCCTAGGCCATGCACGCCAGTTGCATGGGCTTCATCAACATAAATAAAGGCGTCGTGACGATCAGCAAGGTGCACAAGATCAGCAAGTGGCGCGCAGTCACCATCCATGCTGTACAGGCTTTCAACAGCGATCCACACGCGGCCAAGGCCACTGCCGTTGCGCCATTTTTTGATTGCATCATCAAAAGCATTCACATCATTATGCGCCGCCAACACATAGTGGGCGCGGCCCGCTTCAGCGCCTTCGTGCATACTTGCATGGGCGAGTGCATCAAGAACAAGCAGATCGCCTTTTTGCGGCAAAGTGGTGAGAACAGCGAAATTTGCGATGTAGCCGCCACCGAAATATAGTGCGCACTCTGAGCCAAAAAAACTGGCCGCAAAAACCTCTAACTCCTCATGCTCTGGCGCATTGCCGCGCAACAGGCGCGAGCCTGCGGCACCCACTGGCGTGCCCCGCGCTATTGCTTTGGCCACTGCATTTGACAGGCGCTTACTGCCAGCCAAGCCAAGATAGTCATTCGAAGCAAAATCCAAACCCGCGCGTGGTGCTAACGAACGCAGCCGATTTTTTCGTTCTAGCCCACGCAACGTTGCCGCATGACGGGCGTAAAAATTTTCCGCCATCACTGGACGGCACGTTCCATTGGCTTGATACCCAGACGGTCGAACAGTCGTGAATCCTTGTCTTCGCCGGGGTTTTCCGCAGTCAATAACGTGTCGCCCACAAAAATCGAATTGGCTCCGGCAAAGAAACACAAGGCCTGCATTTCATCGCTCATGGCCGTGCGACCCGCCGACAAACGCACATGCGATTTTGGCATCATTATGCGGGCAAGTGCGATGGCGCGCACGAACGAAATGGGGTCAATCGGTTCCGAGTTGGCAAGTGGTGTTCCCGCAACCGGAATCAACATATTGATCGGTACGCTTTGCGGGCACTCTGGCAGATTGGCCAGTGTCACAAGCATATCAATGCGATCAATCGTTTCCTCACCCATGCCGACAATGCCGCCTGAGCAAACTTTGATGCCTGCCTCGCGCACATGGGCCAAGGTATCCAGCCGTTCGGCAAATGTGCGCGTGGTGATCACGTGCTTGTAATAGCGCTCGGACGTGTCGATGTTGTGATTGTAATAATCAAGGCCAGCCTCTTTCAGCCGTGAGGTTTCATGCGAGCCCAACATGCCAAGCGTCATGCAGGTTTCCATGCCCAGCGCTTTGACGCCTTCAACCATGGCAACAACCATATCCATGTCGCGGTCCTTAGGGCTTCGCCAAGCGGCCCCCATGCAATAGCGCGTGGCCCCAGCAGCCTGTGCTTTGTTTGCCTCGATCAATACGCGCTCAACCTCCATCAGCTTGGAGGCTTTCAGGCCAGTTTTATGATGGGCGGATTGGCTACAATATCCACAATCCTCGGGGCAACCGCCCGTCTTGATGCTGAGCAACCGGCTGAGCTGAACTCTATTGGGATCAAAATTGGCGCGGTGAACAGTTTGCGCCCGAAACAGCAAATCATTAAAGGGGGCATCATGGAGTGCCTGAGCTTGGCTTTGAGTCCATATCGGACGTGAGATCGTCACTGGTGAAATCACTTCATTCATTTCGGCTGTGCGTATATCCATCAAGGTCTACCTATTTTAGAGTTGCTGCAACCTTTCAGCACAGTAGGCAACGGTTTGGAAGGTCTAGCATTTTTCAGATAGCAGATAGCTTGAGCGAAGGGAACTGGCCTACTGCCGGATCAGTGGACACGCACCTAAGCTAACCCAGTCTTTCTTTCAAACTCAATAGGGCTGAGATACCCAAGCGTCGAATGACGTCGCTTAGGATTGTAGAAGCGCTCAATGTAATCGAACACATCGGCTATGGCTTGTGCCCTGGTTCGATAAACCTTGCGTGCCGCTCGTTCGGTTTTCCGCAAGGAGAAGAAGCTCTCCATTGCCGCATTGTCCGAGACATTGCCAGACTGGCGCATGGAGCAGATGACGCCACTGTCATCCAGCAACAGCCGGAAATGGTCGGATGTGTATTGGGTAGATTCAAACGACCGTCGCAACACCCTAAGAACGGAGGTAATGATGACAGTCTACAAACGCGCTTCAGATCGGTGCACTCGGAAAAAGTTACATTTGCATGGACGTCCACCTGCTTGGCGGCGTGAGAACAGATCAATGACTGCTGCTACACAAAGCCAGCCCTCAGCTGTCCAGATGTACGTGAACTGGAGGTCCGCGAAGCGGATTCAGCGATCCACTTTGTTGAACCCTTTTCGTGCCCCGATTTGGAATTGATTTCACCCGAATTGGGCACGCCGCGCTGTATTGCTATAGGAGGACGGTGTCATCCCTACTGTTCTTTTGAAGTGACGGGTGAAAGCGGCTTGATCTGAATATCCGCATTCCAATGCAATTTGACTGATCGATGCTGAGCTTGATTTAAGCAACAGACAGGCGCGCGCAATCCGCTCTTGCGAAACGATATCGCGGGCAGACCTTCCAAAGGCCGCTTTCATGCGGCGGTTGAGTTGATAAGGCGATAATCCTGCCACTTTTGCCAATGCTGTGTTACGCAAGGGCGTATCTAGTTTTTCTCGCACATAATTTAGCACCTCGGTTAGTTTGGCAAAATCATCCGGCACTGTTCGCGGCGGAGTAACGTCACGCGACAGCCCGACGATTCCAACAATCCGCCCAAGATCATTACGCAATGGCTCTTTCCACGTGAGGCACCATCCTTCCGTGCCGTCCGGGTATAGATGAAGTTCAAGGGCTTGTTGCACTGACCTTCCTTTGTGCAACACCGCTTCGTCTTGTTCAACATACTGTCGCCCCAAAGAAGCCGGGAAAACATCCGCTGCCGTCAGTCCAATCAAGCTTTGCTTGTCTTTCAATCCACACCGATCTGCCAGCGTGCGATTGGCAGCGATATATCGCCCCTGCTCGTCTTTGACAAAATAAACAGTGTCTGTCACCGAGTCGAACAATTCATCCGCAAAAAATGGTACGCCTAAACGCTGTAAAAATGCAGCTCCGCGATTTTTTTCTAGTTTTCTCATTGTGCCGATTTTAAAGTCATGATTTGAAAAATCAACAATAAGAAAATACAACTCTCAATTAAAGTGGGTGTTCAATTTCGTCTTCTCAAGAGAGTAAGCATATGGCACAAAATATTTTTGCAGGCACAATTCCGGCTTTAATGACACCATGCACGCCAGATCGGCAGCCTGATTTTAAAGGCTTGGTTCGCACCGGTAAACGTTTGATTGAAGCTGGCATGTCAGCGGTGGTCTATTGCGGCTCGATGGGTGATTGGCCTTTGCTCACCGATGAGCAGCGCATGATAGGTGTTGAGCATCTGGTGAAGGCTGGCATTCCAGTTGTTGTTGGCACAGGTGCCCAGAACACACCACGGGCTGCGGCCATCGCAGCACATGGCAAGAAAGTTGGCGCAAAGGGGTTGATGGTCATTCCCCGGGTTCTTTCGCGCGGAACTTCAACAGCAGCCCAGTCCGCCCATTTTGAAGCCATTCTTTCCGCCGCAGATTTACCATCTGTCATCTACAACAGCCCTTATTATGGTTATGAGACGAAGGCGGATTTGTTTTTCCAATTGCGCGCAAATTTCCCACATCTTGTTGGCTTCAAGGAGTTTGGAGGTGCTGCCGCCCTGCGCTATGCAGCTGAACACATCGCAAGCGGCGATGCTGCCCTGACCCTTATGGTGGGTGTAGACACGCAGGTGTTCCATGGGTTTGTAAATTGTGGTGCAACGGGTGCCATCACTGGCATTGGCAATGTGTTGCCCAAAGAAATTCTACACTTCGTTCGATTATGTGAGGCAGCGGCACAAGGTGATGTTGCGGCAAGATCACAAGCCCTTGAGCTCGAACGCGCACTGAGTGTGTTATCCTCTTTCGATGAGGGAGCTGACTTGGTGCTTTACTATAAGCATTTAATGGTGTGCGAAGGGCACCCTGAATATGCCCTGCACTTCTACGCCACAGACAGTTTAAGCAGCAGCCAGAAGGCCTATGCCGAAAGCCAACTCAAACTTTTCAAGCACTGGTATAGCGCTTGGGTCAAACAGGGTTAATAACATGCGGGTGATTGATAGCCATACAGGCGGCGAGCCTACGCGCCTAATCATTGAAGGTGGCCCAGAGCTTGGCTCTGGTTCTATGGCGGAGCGACGCGCTATTTTCGCTGAAAAATTTGATCATATGCGCCGCTTTGCTGTGAATGAGCCACGCAGTTTTGATGCCATGGTCGGGGCCTTGCTATGCGAACCTGTTGACAAAAGCTGTACTGCCGGATTGATTTTTTTCAACAATGTTGGATATCTCGGCATGTGCGGCCATGGCACCATCGGAGCCGCAGTAACGCTGGCCTATATGGGGCGCATTGGTCTTGGCATACATAAGTTTGAAACACCCGTCGGCATCGTTACGGTGAACGTGCTTGATCACCATAAAGTTCAAATCGAAAACATTGCATCCTATCGCTATCACCATGCTGTATCACTCGATGTGCCCGGTCTCGGCAAAATTGTCGGAGATGTGGCTTGGGGTGGAAATTGGTTTTTTCTGACCGAGAGCGTGGAAACCAATCTGGTCCTCAGCAATGTACAAGAGTTAACCCAAAAAGCTGAACTGATCCGTGCAGAGCTCATCACTACGGGTATTTGTGGCAAGGATGGTGCAGAAATTGACCACATCGAAATTTTCGGAACTCCTCATAGCAGCTTAGCCAATAGCCGCAATTTTGTATTGTGCCCCGGCGGCCAATATGATCGGTCGCCCTGCGGTACGGGCACAAGCGCAAAACTCGCTTGCCTTGCTGCATCGGACAAGCTCGCTGAACACAAGGATTGGATTCAAGAAAGTATTCTCGGCAGCACTTTTATTGGCAGTTACCGCCGCGATTTAACTGGCGCAGTCATTCCCCGCATCACCGGCACAGCCTTCGTTGTGGCCGAGACAAAATTGGTGCAACAAGCAAATGATCCTTTTGCGTTTGGCATCTCGTGAGGACTCAAATGCACCATGACTAAGGCCGTCATTATAGGTGCAGGCATAGTCGGCCTATGCACGGCACTGCGGCTGGCAGAACGCCATATTGATGTGACAGTTGTGGATAATCCGCCGCCAATGGGTGCAGCATCTTGGGGCAATATTGGCCATATCGCAACTGAACAATGTGCGCCATTAGCCTCTTGGTCCAACATTCTCTCCATGCCGCGCCGCCTGTTTTCTGTTGGTGGCCCAGTTGGTTTGCCGCTCAGTGCAATTGGGGCATGGTTGCCCTTTGGGTTGAGAATGATGAAATTATCCCGCGCCGATAAACACCAAGCCGGCCTGCGAGCTTTGACCCGCTTGCTGCACGATGCGCTGCCATCATGGAAAAGACTTGACGCATTATGGCCACTCCAATCCATCTTGCGCGAAGATGGACATTTTGTGATTTGGGAAAGCGCAAAAACCGCAACAGCAGGGCGCAACGCTTGGGCCGCCGCCCCTCTCGGTATAGCTCGTTTTCGCGATGCCACAAATACAGAATTAAATACACTTTCAAAAATTGCACCCAAGTCTAATCTCCATGCCATCCGCTTTGAAAACACCGGAAAAATAACTGACCTCCAAACCTTGCGCCTAAATCTCATTGCAAAGATTAGTTCTTTGAATGGCTCGTTTCTGAATCGTGCTGTGCAAAAACTAAATATTGGGTCTCGCCGCGTTGAGGTGGTTCTCAACAATCGCCAAATCATCTCACCTGATCTTGTGGTGGTTTGCGCTGGGGTGAGATCGGCTGAACTCTTAGCGCCGCTCGGCCATGTTGTGCCTCTCATCTCCGAGCGCGGCTATCATGTTGAATCAACGGCACCACAAATAACGTCAGACTCGTTGCCAATGGTTTTTGAAGATCGCTCAGTTGTAATCAATTGTTTCCAGCACGGTTTGCGTATTGCTGGTTTTGTAGAGTTCGCAAATCTCGCAACCCCGCCGGACCAACGCAAATGGCAAAGGCTTGAACAACATCTTGACCAACTGGGAATTCAGCACACCGGAACACCACGACGCTGGATGGGGGCAAGACCAACACTACCAGATTATTTGCCCGCCATTGGCCGCAGCACCAAAGCCGACAATCTGTTTTATGCTTTTGGCCACCAACATCTTGGCCTAACTTTAGCCCCCTTGACCGCAGCGCTTGTAACAAAGCTCGCACTTGAAGAACCAATGGATGAAACCTTGATGCCATTCTCGGTGGATCGTTTTCAATAGAACATCAGAAGTTCAATTGGCATAGCGCGTATCCATCAAAGCTTGCGACTCCTTTCTGCCGTGATGCTCCGCGCCATTAAACTTGGAGCTGAAGTTGGAATGCAGATTAATGTGCTTCACCGAGATTGAAATTGTACTTCGGGAAACTGTTTTGAAGAGCCGTCCAGAAGGTTTGACGGCGAACTCACTAAATATTTGTCAAAAAATGCTACCGTATAAGCGTTGATAATATCATGCGCGCGTTTGCCATCTATTGGCCCGGTAATTCCAGTCCAAGAAAGGAGCCGCGAAAAAGAAGGCACATCTGTCAGATTGGCGTGAAACATTCCAGAGATTTGGATAAAGTATCCATCGCTGGTCAGGTCACTATATACCGCTCGCATGGTTGTTTGATGCTGATCAATATCAAACTGAGACCAGCCCTCATTTCGCATGGTCTGCGCATCACGCGTGATCCACATACTGGGCTGCAACAAGCTTTCGCGCACCACGCGGGCAGGCATCGGCGCATCCATCACCAAACAGGCGCTCAAGCGGCGATCAACTCGACAGGCTTCGCCAACTATAATGCCCCCAAGTGATACTCCAAAAATTCCCACATGCTGGAGATCAAGCCGTCCGCCCAAGATTCCATTTGAATCAATTTTATTCAGGGCACTGAGCTGATTCAAGGTGAATGCCACGTCTTGGGCGAAATAGGGGATGATGCCATCTCTATATGCGGTTGCATTGAGCATCGGCGCTGGTTCTGCCGGTGTGATGCTCTGTTGAATCAGTGGATTCATTTGATCTTTGGAAAGGCCCGCAATCTGCCTTCCATCTGGGAATACCACTGCCGCAGCCACAAAAGGCTGATCAATCGCAACCACGACGTAGCCGTTAGAAACCAGTTCTTCAACTTGAAAATTATTCATCTGACGATAGCCAGTTATGCCTTCCAAAAATATCAGAATTGGAAATTGCACTTTATCGCCCGCAACTTTCGCCCCAAGTTGGGCGTTAGTTTTGACATATTTAAGATGCCCAAGCAGAAATGATGGCCAATTGTGCAACTTGCCTTGCGCTGCCGAAACCGCATCGGCGTCTGGAATATATGGAGCTTGCGGCAATGTTGCGCCGTGTTGAGCGGGATACCAGATTTGAACCATCAGTTCGCGGTGAGCTGATGAATCACCATTGAAAACTTCCATCCGTGATGCATCAACCCAGTGATATGTCACGGTGCCAAGCTCATATGGACCTGTTGGTTTTTCAAAATGAAACACTGGAATAGCCATCGATAAAAAGGCCGCGACAACCAACGCCAGCCCACCCAACAGGATGATAGGTTTTCGAGACTGCCAAATTGGGAAAAACAAACCAATCATTAAATAGGCAGGCACCATTTGCCAGCGTACGCCCTCAATAAGGAACTGTGCCACGGCAACGAACACAGCAATTAACGGTATAAAGCGGAATCCATAAACACCATAAGATGACCGCAATAACATATAGAGTAAGATCGAGAAATCGGCGAGTAACAGCAAAATTTCGAGAGGTCTCATCAGGCTGCCAGTGTCCTTAGCAAAGCGGGTGAATGTTTTAGGTCGCATAACAGTGCTCAGCCAAACGGCGGAGACAGGATTTTGTTCCGCTTTACTTTAGGGAGTTAGGGAACTAAAAATTGTCGGCGGTGTTAGTGTAGGTCGGAGGCCATAGAACACCCTATGAAAACATCGTCTTCAATCTTTTTCATTCTAGTTTTCGCGCTCTCGGTCCCCTTCTACATATTGGGTGCCACTGGTGCCCAGGTTCCGGGCATGTCATTTCTGCCAGCCAGCGCGCTTATGGGTTTTGTTCCGATGATTGCGGCGTTGGTTCTTACGTATCGGCATTATAGCAGTGAAGGCGCAACAGCATTTTTGAAATCCGCTTTCACATTCGAGAGAAACCACGGCGCAATTTGGATTCTAATCGCAATATTATTCATGCCGATTGTCTTCCTGCTTGAGTTTTGGATTTTGCGGCTGATGGGTAGCTCCCTGCCTAATCCTCAAATTGCGCCAGTTAAGGCGCTTTTCTTCTTGGTCACCTTTTTCATTGGAGCCATTGGTGAGGAACTGGGCTGGCAGGGGTATGCCTACCCAATTCTCAGAAACAACCACACTGTTCTTGGTTCAGCGCTTATGCTCGGCATCGTCTGGGCGCTTTGGCATGTTGTGCCTTTTGTTCAAATGGGCCGCAGCAGCAATTGGATTATCTGGCAAGTGTTGAGCACCATTATACTCAGGTTCATCATCGTGTGGCTGTTTGAGAACACAAATATGAGCATTCTAATCGCCGTTGTTTTTCACACTATGATCAATCTCACTTGGGCGCTGTTTCCGGTTGCGGGATCGTTTTACGATCCGCGCGTTACATTTTTAATCTTGGCACTTCCTGTCGGTGTAATTATCGCTGGTTTGCACCACGGCAAACAATTTCCACCTCTCCGTTGAAAGCATCGCTGCGGTGGTTATGCTGGGATTTAGCGTGGTGGGCTTTAATGCTCAAATAAAATTCCAACGCCCGACGCAATTACTGTTCCGGGCGTTGGTTTAATTTTTGTTATGGTGTGGTTGTGGCTGCGGGCGGAGTTGCTGGTGCCACAGGAACCACAGGAACCACAGGAACAACTGGTGTGGTGGCTGAGGGCGCTGGAGCAGCAACCGGTGGAACCACGGGTGGCAGAATTATCGTCGTGCTTTGATCAGTCATGCTCGGCACAACGGTGTTTTGCCCATAATACATGTAGGCAAAATAGCCAGCCACAATGAGTGCTATAACAATCAGTGCATAACCAATTGAGTTATCGGAGCTTGATTCCAATCGGTCCTTTCTGGACTCTGTGGCAGTAGTCCTCATGGCTGGAGCTTCATAATCTGTTGTCACTGAAACGCGGGGTCTAACTTCAGGCGAAATGGCCATTTTAAAGATTCCTTCTTGGTAATTGTGGGGGTTCAATTTTCACGAGAGCCGATTGGCTCCGTGATTTATACAAATCTCAATAGGGGCTGTTGCAATGATAATGCCTACCACTGTTGCCAAGCCACAAATCTGTGCGTGGATTGTAGGAGCGATAGCGCGACAGGCACCACTGCACATGCGAACCACCGTGGTTGCTGTTTGCAATGGAGCTGCCGATGATAAAAGGCAAAGTCCACCATGGTGTTTGATAATAATAACCTTGGTAATAATGGCGGCAGTTGCCGTAACGTGTACGGCAGCGATTGCCATCACGCCCAGAATTCCAATACATGCCGCCATTCATGATCTGATGGTTGGCAAGCTGAACTGAGCCTGATTGATTTAAATCAATTTGTGGGCCAGATGTAAGTGGCATTGCATTCGCTGCGCCATTGCCTGCCGCGAATGCAGCAAGACTAATAACAGCAGCAAAGGCGAGTTTATTCAGCTTTTCGAACATATTCTCGTTTCCTTCTGTTGAATGGACCATAAGCAATCTGGTCTCGGTCAAACAACGTCTTGGTTATTCAAAAAGTTCCAACTTAGAATTCGCTTTGATGAAAAGTGCGGTTGAATTATTTGCCGGGCAGCGCAATTAATTCCAAAAAGCAGCCAAATTTAATATTATTCCAAACCGATCAATGGAACAATGTCCACCTCAATTGTGCAGGTTAAACCATTGCTCTCGAAATTATTGGTAACCCGTGCGCCAGCGAGACTTTTTTCAATCAACACAACGCCCAGGCCTGGGGTTCGATGGGACGTAGGCTTTGGTCCGCCACGCTCTTGCCAGTGCACAAAGAGTTTCATTTCAGCACCCGCAATAGTCTCAACATGCCAACTGAGATCAACTTTACCATTTGGCGAAGACCACGCGCCATGCTGATAAGCGTTGGCTGCAAGCTCATTAAATATCAAACCGAAAGGCGTTGCATATTGAGGTGCCAGATAAACCTCCGGACCTATGATATGCAGTTTAATATTATCCAACTTGTCATATGAGGCAAGCTGATGCCTTGCCAATGCCCCCAGTTCAATGCCGCGCCAATCATTGGCCGTTAGAACATCTTGGGCGGCTGCCAAGCTGTGCAATCTGCTTGAAAAAACTTTAGCAAAATCTTTGGGCTCTGGGGAAGTTTTAAGAGTGGAATGCAAAATTGACTGCAAAATTGTGAACGCGTTTTTTACCCGATGCGTAAGTTCTCGCGTCATCGTTTTCTGCCGTGATTCCCATTCTTTACGACGGCTAATATCCTGTATCGCAACCGATATGCTATTAACCGAACCGCCATAAGATTTAACGGGTGCAGCCGAAATTGAGACGTCAATCAGTGACCCGTCTTTCCGCAGACGTTTGGTGTCTTCAGGCCCTAAAGTTTCGCCAGCACAAACGCGAGAGAGAAATTCAAGCTGTTCAGTTTGACTTTCTGGGCTGAGCAGCATGGCAATGTTTTGCCCGATGGCCTCAGTTGCCGTATATCCAAAAAGCCGCTCGGCGGCGCGGTTCCAGCTCGCAATTTGACCATCCGAGGCCACGCTCAAAAGCGCATCCTGTGAAATCGATGCCGCAATGGCCAAACGCTCGTTTGCGATATGCAATTCAGCTTTTGCACTCTCGAGATCGTTTAAGACTAGCGTTTCGATTTAAATTTCTCCCGTCCGCATTTTGAACAGCGAACATACAACAAAACTCTGGTTGAAGCAGTTGGTTCCCACTTCACTTGAAAATGGTTAATTGACGGCTAATCAAGCGCTCACCGTTTGCGGCGCGCGATGGATGATTGAGACTGAGGTTCCTTGGCTACTGCTGGCCGTTTCCACCTTCGCATCAAGTTGCTGGGCCAAAGCTTTAACAATTGCTGTTCCCAATCCCGTAGATTTCTCCATTGTGCCAGCTGGCATTCCACAACCATTATCGATGATTGCAAGAACCCATTCGTCATCTGTTACATTATAGTTAACCGCAATATGACCCCCAGTTATATGAGCGGGAAAGGCATGTTTGAGGGCGTTAATCACTAACTCAGTTACGATTAACCCGAAGCTTACGGCCCATTCCGATAGCACCGAACCATTTTCAGCTTTCACAACTATGGTAATCGGTTGATTTTCGCGGATCATGGAACCAGCCAATGTTTCACAGAGCTTGGTCAAATATTCACCCACATCGATCTTCTCGCCGTTGCCAGTGGCCTTGAGCTGCTGCTGCAAGGCCGCAACGGACATGACGCGGCGATGCGCGTCCTCAAGATGGCCACGGGTTTCGGCTGATTGAACTGAGCGGGCTTTAAGCAGAAGAATGCTGGCGATGATTTGCAAACTATTGGCCACGCGGTGGCTCATCTCCGCAAGCAACGTATCTTTCTGGTCGCTCAGAATTTGGAGAAGCTTTTCGGCATCGCGCCTAACCGTCACATCCTCAATAGCAAGAAGCAGTGTTGTATTCTTATCACCTTTGTAGAAAACCTTGCGAGCGTTGAGCAACATTGTTCGTTGCCCCAGATGAGGAAAACTTTGTTCAATCTCAAAATTATCCATAACGCCATGGTCAGGTATAATACGTTCCAACAGCCGCCGAAGAGCCGGATTGTCCCATTCTCCATCGCCAAGATCATAAACGCGCCGACCGACGGTATCGTCTGCCGTTGTTTTGAATGTTGAGTAGAATGACCTGCTGGCGGCGTTGACGTTTAGATTGCCATCCAACACAAGAAGCGGATCCCTCACCGTATCCACCACTGCATAAACCAATTCATGACCATCCTCGGTGTTTTTCATTCTGCCCTTTCAACACGCTTCCAAAAGAAGCAATGGCAACGCTGGGCTTAATCACATGCAATAGCAAAGAATATATAAATCCGTGTGCAGCGGAACCATCTGCCACTTGGCGCGTTAATTGGCGAACCTCAGATTTTGAAAGGATAGAGCCATGAAAAAAACAACCCAACAGAGCGCATATCAAATTTTTGAAGACGTATTGATGCTGGCAGGAAGCTTTGCCAAACTAGGTAAGACTATGGCCGCGAACAAAATTCAGTCAACAGCAGAAACCGCCACCAACTATGTGAATAGCAAGGTGGAACTGCCAGACCTGAGCGCGCAACTTTCTGGCGCTAAAGAAAGTTTTGACAGTATTTCCGATTATGCCGTGCACACCGATGTGAAACACATGATTGACGATGTGGGCAGCTTTGCGCGCAAGCACCCGGTTACTGCATTGATTTCAGTGGTTGCAGTTGGGGCCATGTTCTCGCGGTTTATGCGCGCTGAACCGCCTGTTGTAAAAACTGTGAAAAGCCTAAAACCAAAAGCTAAAATCGTTAAAGCTGCGGCAAAGCCCCGCCGCAAAGGCAATGGTTCAGCTCAAGCCCATGCCTAAAGAATACGCGATATTGGGGCTGGTGAAGCAACTTTTTCAGGATGCGCTTCACTGGTCGCAGGCTGAGATCGAATTGACCCGTGCTGATGCCAAAGCCGTGATGCGAAATTACATCATTGCTTTGGCTCTCTTTTTTACAGGTTTTGCCATTCTCGTGGCCGCATTGTTTACGCTGGCGCAAACAGTGATTGGTGCCATTGCCGACTATGTGCATGGGCACATATTGGCCGGGCTAATCGTCAGTGCCGCACTCTTTGGATTAACACTCCTCGTTTTGGCCACCGCGCGTTATTTCTTGACGCGCAAATCACGCTCCAAAGGCCTTATTTTTCGCCGTATCAGAGGGTCCAAAGTCGATTAGTTTTCCGCTTTGGCGCTCACATCTGTGGTGTCTGCGTGTGCGGCTGATAGAAACTCACCCAAGCCTGACAAGCACTCCATGTGATTGCAGAATATCTTTAAGGTTACCAGTGTGGGCACTGCAATTGCAGCCCCGGCAATGCCCCACAGCCATGACCAAAATGCCAAAAACAAAAGAATGGCAACAGCATTCATTTCAAAGCGGCGGCCAAGTATTTGCGGGCGGATTATTTCAGATTCTAAGACTGACCAGCCAGCATAAGACAAAGGCACAAGCATTGCATAACCAATCGAGTCGAATGAAACGATCGCCATAAAGCCAACCAAAGTTATGCCAGCCAAAGTTCCCACATAGGGAACGAAATTGAAAATGAAAATCAGGATGCCCCATAAATAGGGCGACGGCATTCCAAGGGCGTGGAACGTTACGGCAATCACCAAGCCAAGACCCGCATTGATGCAGCTTAAGGTGAGAACATAAGTCGAGACTTCGGATTCAATATCAAAGACAATATGCAACGCTTGTTTTCTTGCTGTGAGATTTGGCAAGATGCGAACTAGCTTTTGATAAAATAAATCTCCAGACGCCAGCAGAAAAACTGCAATGACCAATGTGGCGGCCAGTGTAACTGCAAATTGAATTGGATAACCTGTCATCGACACCAACAGGCCAGGAAAAGAGTGTTCTCTTACGATAACTTCCTGAACTGGCTTGCCTTGCACCGGCGTTGAGGCGTTTTGAATTTGATCGGTTATATTAGAAAATTTTTCTAGAACTTTACCGATGCCTGCAAACTTGCTGGCAAATTTTTGCTGAAGCTGCGGCGCTTGGTCTATCCAACTCGAAAGAGGCGAACTTAATAGATAAATTGCCAAGGCGCCTGCACTTATTAACGCTACCATAAAAAGAGTAGCGGCTAACCAAGGCGGCACCAGATATTTTTCAAAAAATCGAACTGCTGGCCGCAATGTGAGGGCAATAAAAAGCGCCAGAACAACCGGCAAAAGAAAATCGCGGGCCAAATAGAGGGCTGTGATAATCGCAATGAAAAATAACCCTTGCAATGCGATACGCGATTGATTTGCACTTTTTGCTATTCTTTCGCGGTGCTGTTCCAGCGCAGTCATAGACTGATTGCCTTCGCTTAAATTTTGCCCATCAACCACAAGATTAAGACGATTACTAAAACTAAGCCCAAACCGCCTGAAGGCCCGTATCCCCAGCTGGCGCTGTGGTTCCAATTCGGCAATGCGCCGAGCAAAAACAAAATGAGTAATATGATAATAATTGTGCTGATCATGGTGACCTCCCTAAACGCTTCAATTATATTTCGAAGCAAAGAGAAACGCGTTCGCCACCAATTGGTTCCACACTATTTAAGAGCGGCGTTGAATTAATTGTTCTGGTGCAGCACTACTGTTTACCAGTGGGTTAATTTGCAAAAGTTCTGCCAGACGATTTCGCGCACGGTTTACACGGCTCTTAATTGTGCCAACTGCACAACCACAAATTTCCGCTGCTTCTTCATAGGAAAATCCCGATGCGCCAACCAACACAATTGCTTCACGTTGATCTTCTGGCAGCTTGGCCAAAGCAATGGTAAAATCTGCCATATCAAGATGGCTTTCTTGTTCGGCATTCACTGCTACCTTGCTGGAGTAAATACCATCAGCATCTTCAACCTCACGTTTACGTTTGCGCAGTTGCGTATAAAATTCATTGCGTAAAATTGTATAGAGCCAAGCTTTCATGTTGGTTCCAGCGGCGAAACTTTCATGATACTTCCAAGCCTTCATGAGTGTTTCCTGCACCAGATCATCAGCCCGATCCCCGCGCGCCGTAAGCGAAAGGCCAAAGGCGCGCAAACTTGGAATGGCCGCCAGCAAATCATCACGAAACTGGTTTGAAATGCCCACTGGGTTAGGTTTTCTTTTCAGATGAACTGGCAGCTTGAAGCTTGCTCAACAGATCAAGGAACCGATCAGGCACGGGCTGCTTTGCCACATCGTCGTAAAAGTTGCGAAGTCGTTCGCCAATAAGATCGGAAACTTCAGGTTTGGCCAATGATTGTTGCATGCTATCTTTCTTTTTGCCCGTTTTTGAGGCTTTGCCGTTCTTTGTTTTATCAACCATGGGTCACCTTGGTGTTAGCTCATCCGGATCAACCAACCCCTTGAAAAGGCGGCTTGTGTAATCAAGATATTCCATTCAATGTTAAAACCGAAGAAAAGTTCCAGCTTTAAACTATTTATTTTTTAAGATGGAACTTTATCGCACAACCAGTGTTGTGGGTGTTATGGTTGGTGGCATGGGGCCGCCAAATGCCACGCTTTTGGGAAATAAAATGAACATTGCAACAACGATTGCGCCTAATTTGCCTTATCTGCGCCGATTTTCCCGCGCGTTGACCGGAAACCAAACCAGCGGCGATGCCTATGTGGTGGCTTTGCTGGAAGCCCTGATTGCCGATACCTCGCAATTTGAACTTCAGATTAGTCCCCGAACAGCACTTTATCGTGCTTATTGCAGATTATGGGAATCGATTTCTCTCAATTTACGGAAAGCGGAATCCGGGCAGGAATGGGAAGCGACAGCCCAACGCCAACTTTCAAACATCGCCCCCAAAGCGCGTGAAGCTTTTCTTCTTATGGCAGTTGAAGGATTCACCCAAGATGAGGTGGGCATTATTCTGGGCACATCAACGTCGCAGACTTTGGCTCTGCTAGATGAAGCCTCCGAAACAATTGTAAAGCAAGTGGCAACTGATGTAATGATCATTGAAGATGAACCCATCATCGCCATGGATCTCGAAAGCATTTTGGAAAGCCTTGGGCATAATGTGGTTGGTATTGCTCGCACGGAAAAAGAAGCCTTGCATATGGCCCTGATCACGCGCCCGAAACTGGTGCTTTCTGATATTCAACTGGCTGATGGTAGCTCTGGTCTTGATGCAGTGAATAAAATTCTGACAAATTTCTCGGTGCCAGTCATTTTTATCACAGCGTTTCCAGAACGGCTTTTGACGGGCGAGAAACCTGAGCCCGCATTTTTGATTACAAAGCCATTTTTGCCAGACATGGTAAAAGCCGTGATCAGTCAAGCTTTGTTTTTTGATAGCGAACCCCAGAAGCCAGAACACCGGAACAAGATCGTTCATTCAGCGTTGTCTCATTAGGTCGGGTAATTTCACGCGACCAATAGATTGTATTGGAGAACATCATGAACTGGGACAGCATTGAAGGCAATTGGAAGCAATACCAAGGCAAGGCCAAGCAACAATGGGGCAAGCTGACGGACGATGATCTCACCGTCATCAAAGGTCGCCGCGATGAACTCGAGGGCCGTCTGCAAACCCGTTATGGTTATGCCAAAGAAAAAGTGCAGGCCGAAGTTGATCGCTGGATGGGTGGCTTCTAAAAGAAAGACCAAGTGGATTTAAGGCAGATCATTTTGATCTGCCTTTTTTTATGTTTGTGTATCATTATGTCAGGGGAAGGGTAATTCTGCGAACCCCACCTGAGTCAATCAATGAAATCAAAAATTCCTGTGGCGCAATAATTTCGACATCTTTGCCATCTTGATCTGATTGAATAACACTGCGCAATAGTTTAATTTCATAACGCGTTGCGCCAAACTGGGTGCTCACCTCAAACTCATCCCATGATGCAGGAACGCAAGGCTTGATCCTTAATTTAGCACCTTCACGGGTGATACCTAAAATGGCTTCTAAGCCAGCGCGGTGCATCCATCCGGCAGAGCCTGTGTACCATGTCCACCCTCCACGCCCCACATGCGGGGGCATTGAATAAACATCAGCCGCAATCACATAAGGCTCAACGCGATAGTTTCGGGCCGCCGCTTCATCACGCGCATGGTTGATCGGGTTAAGCATGGAAAATAATTCCATGGCGCGTTCAGGCTGATGCAATTCGGCATGAGCAAAGATAGACCAGATGGCACCATGGGTATATTGCCCACCATTTTCTCTGATGCCTGGAGGATAGGCTTTGATATAGCCAGGCTCTTGCTGAGATTTATCAAAGGGTGGCGTGAATAACTGCATCAAACCGTCAGAGTGCTTGACGAGTTGCCCGTAAGATTCTTCCATTGCCGCAGCCGCACGTTGAGGATTGGCAGCACCAGAAATGACGGCCCAAGATTGAACGATTGAATCGATTTTACATTCATCACTCAACGCTGAACCAAGCGCGGTCCCATCATCATAAAACCCACGGCGATACCATTTGCCATCCCAGCCATGCTCTTCAAATGCAAGCTGAACGGATTGCTCCCGCGCACGCCAAGCTGAGACGCGGGAAAGATCGCCACGCGCTTCGGCAATGGGAATGAAGGACTGCAGTGTGGAGAACAAAAACCAACCGAGCCACACGCTTTCCCCCTGCCCTGCTTCGCCAACGCGGTTCATGCCATCGTTCCAATCACCGGTGCCCATCAGCGGAAGACCGTGGGACCCATGATCTAGGCTGCGATCAAGTGCGCGCGCGCAATGCTCATAAAGTGTTGCCGTTTCATCTGTTACCCTTGGCAGGAAGAATGCATCGTGTTCGCCAGCAACAAGCGATTGCCCCTCAATGAAGTGAACCAGTTCGTCGAGGATTCTAAAATCCTCGGTTACTTTAACATAACGCTGAACACAATTGGCCAACCAAATTGTATCATCAGAAATACGAGTGCGGACGCCAGCGCCGGTGAGAGGCAACCACCAATGCTGAAAGTCACCTTGCATAAATTGTCGGGAGGCGGCTTTCAAAATATGGTCGCGCGCCAGTTCCGGCTTGGCGTTAAGCAGCGCCATGGAGTCTTGCAATTGATCACGAAAGCCAAATGCACCACTGGCCTGATAAAAGCCAGAGCGTGCCCACATGCGGCACGCGATGGTTTGATACAGCAGCCAGCCGTTCATCATAATATCAAAGGAACGATCAGGTGTTTTCACTTGCACTTGGCCAAGAGTTTCTGCCCAGAATTTTTTTACATCACTCAGAACGGAATCTGTCCCAATTTCACGGTAGCGAGTAATTAGAGATTGCGCGTCGTGAGCATTCCTACCCGCCCCTAAAAGGAGCAGAAAATCCACAGTCTCGCCCGGTTTAACGGTGATTTTAGTTTGCAGAGCAGTGCATGGATTAAGCCCGGCCCCGGTGCGATTTGACAGTGGCATAGCGCCCAACAGGCTTTCAGGTGCGCTGAGGTTTCCGTAAGATCCTAAAAATTCACGCCGATCTCCGGTCCAGCTACTTTGCAGCCCACCCATATCAGCAAACCCAACTTGTTCAGCACCAAGTAAATTCCATGGATTGCGCATCATCATGGCATTGGTTGTGGGGTCTATTTCACTGGTTAAAAATGGAGCGGTTGCTGCGCGGGTCAAACCCATTACCCATTCAACATAATGCGTTATGACAAGGCTGCGTTGCACCAATGATGTGTTGGTAATTTTCAACCGCGAAATTTTGATGGCATCCGAAAGAGGAACCAGCTGCAGCAATTCTATACGCAAGTTACTTACGTCTCGTTCAAAAATTGTATAGCCAAAGCCATGGCGGGTGCGATGGCTGCCTTGGTTTGATTGAAGTGGTGCAAAACTTGGCGATATTAGATCTCCACCTGCTTCATCTTGAATATAGATCACCTCACTTGCTGGATTGCTAACAGGATCGTTGCTCCAACTGGTGAGTTTATTTTCGCGAGAGTTTCCAAACCACGTGTAGCCACCACCATCTGCCGCAATTTGAAAACCAAAATGCGCATTGGCAATAACATTGATCCAGGGTGCTGGTGGTGCATGACCATTGGCAAGATGGGTTACATATTCGGTTCCATCACTCGAAAATCCGCCGAAGCTGTTGAAGAATTCAAGCGATTTGGTATCGAGGACGGCCGTTTTCGGTGAAGCGTATAGTGGGGGCCGTGGCGATTTTTGCGAAGGTTTTATCTCGCGCGATTCACCCAACCGCGCCAATTGGAGGGACAGGCTGCCGCGACGGGCATAGAGCACAACTCTGGCCACCGTTGGCAAAACCCGCAATGCATCCGCCGAAACCAAGTCGGCTCGCAACATATAAACCTGACTGAGGTTTTCGGTTGCATCTGTTGGCTTAATAAGATTGATTTTGCGAACCAATGCTTCAATGGCCAATTGCAAATCTTGCACATAAGACGACATGCGATCATTCAAAATAACCAAATCAACAACCAGTCGCTTGGTCTCCCAATAGACAAAGGCGTTCAACAGCTGGTGGACCATTTCGATATCTTCACTATCATCAATGCGCACCAGCACGATTGGACGGTCACCAGAAATTCCCATCTGCCATAACAACGATTGTGCACCCAAATCTTGCTTCAAAGATTTGGAACTGGGCCGCAGTGCCGCGTTGGAATAAATGAGATGGCTGGCCAGTGTTTGATAAAGATGTGCGTCTTCAACGCCAATCGAAAGGTGGCGTAATTGAATTTGCGCTTGTGTCCACGCCATTGTTAGCGCGCGGTCATAAGCTGCCGCCTGACGGTGGCTATCCACAAGGTTTAGAACTGCTTGACGTGAATCTGCTGCAACAGTCCACATGGTGCAACTCACTTGCCTGCCGGCAGGAATGCGCAACTTGCGGCGCATGACAAAGACGGGATCGAGAACAGAGCCTACTGTTCCAGCGAGATGTTCCGTGTTTGTCATCGCTTGTGGCATTCGCGTAGTGTTTCCAATACCAAGGAAACGAGCTCTATCGGTCTCATATTCGAGATCACCAATTGCGCTGCCTTTCACAAGCATGAACTGCGCCACCCATATATCAGGTTCACTAGGAGATCTTTTGCGCCGCGTGGCCAAAAGGGTCTCAAGCTCCTGCACATATTCAGTGGTTACAAACATTTTTGAAAAAGCCGGATGAGCCGTGTCGGCTGCGGCAGGCGCCAAGACTAATTCAGCGTAAGATGTGACCTCAATTTCCCGTGCCGTGAGGCCCGTGTTGATTAGAGTAGTTCGACGCGCTTCAGCATTGTCTTCAGGAGACACCACACATTCTAAACTGGTTGTTATATATCCATCTTGACGAGTGAATTCGGCTTTGTCTTCGCTAAAATTCACGCTGTAGCTATCAGGAATTGTGGCAACAGGCATGTGGCCAGCCGACCAGACTTTACCCGTGCGGCGTTCTCGCAAATAAATGAATGAACCCCAATCGTCACACACACCATCTTCGCGCCAGCGTGTGAGGGCAAGACCGTTCCAATTGCTATAACCAGATCCAGCTGCCGTCAGCATCACGGTATATTTACCATTTGAAAGAACATGCGTCGCGGGAGAGCCGCCTTGTAGCCCATTAATGCTGCGGGCCGTTGGCACAAGAACTGCGGGTGTGCTTTGTGAAACCGCAGAGGTTTCCAATCGTTTTTGCTCTAGCGGAACATCCCGAGGTGCGCGTTCTTGCAAAAGCAATTCGGAAGCTTTGATCATTGGCTCTTCGTGGAACCTGCTTCGCATTGCGCCATCTTTGACAGCATTCAGAATGGCAACAATGGTCATGCCTTGATGATGAGCAAAATATGCTTGTACTAATGCAACAGCCTCAGCGCCACGCAACCGCGAAGGCGTGAAATCGAGAGCTTCGTAGAAACCATAAATTCCTCTGCCGCCAAGCTTCACCAATCTTTCATAATTCTGTGCCGCCAAACGCGGGGCCACCATGGCAGCAAGGCCGCTGGCATAAGGGGCGATGACACGATTATCAGCAAGGCCCCGCTTTAAGCCGAGACCCGGCACACCAAAATTGGAATATTGATAGGTAAACTCAATATCTCGTGCATTAAAAGCCGACTCTGAAATGCCCCATGGAATACTAAAATTTTTCGCATATTCAATTTGACGGTTCACAACCAAATGCATGGTCTGATCAAGCAAGCCCGAGCCTGGGGCGCGCATCACCAATGATGGCATGAGATATTCAAACATTGAGCCCGACCAAGAGACGAGGGCTGCGCCACCCTTAACGGCCGTCACAGTGCGCCCAAGCCTGAACCAATGGCGGGTTCGCAAGTCGCCTTTGGCAATGGCAAAGAAACTGGCAAGCCGCGCTTCAGAGGCCAGCATGTCATAACAACTTTCGTCGCGCATTGCTTCCACCACACGGTAGCCGATTGAAAATAGCAGCCGCTGCGGGTTGAGCAAAAAGTCAAACTCCATCATTAAAGCCAGTTCACGAATGTCTGCGTTCGTGCTGGTGATGCGTTTTACTAAATCCGCGGGAATACTATCAATTGTTCCGGCATCCGCCAGATGGCTTTCAACTGTGTCTTGAAGGGCTTTGGTCCATTGCGATAGTTGTTCACCCGCCGCTGATTTGTGCTCTTGCGCCAGGCGTAGAGCCGTTGCATTAATCTTGGAGGTTTGAACTGCCAATTCAATTAAGCGCACCGCAATGGATTCTGGCGCTTCACCGGCTTTTTTTAATAATTGATGAAGTGCAGCTAATTCGAATTCAAGTTGCTTTCGAATGGGTTTCAAGCTTCTTTTGTCGTTCGATAGTGGTGCCAATTCCTCCTCAACAATATGCAGTGCATCGGTAATTCCATTCAGACTCGCTGCCCAATCATGCGAAGATATCATCCAATGCGTGAGGCAATTTGAAAGTGCAATGAGATGACCTGCAAGATTTCCACTATCAACAGTGGAGATATATTTAGGCTCCAGCGGCAACAAACTTGCCGTGTCATACCAATTATAGAGGTGGCCGCGATATTTCTCCAAATTCTTGATCGTAGCTAAGGTAGCCTCAATTTTCTTAAGCGTGTCGCGGATTCCCAGCCAACCGAATTCCCGCGCACTGGCAATCGACAACAAATAGAGCCCGATATTGGTGGGTGAAGTGCGATGCGCTACAATGGGTTTAGGCGTCTCCTGAAAATTATCGGGCGGCAACATCGAGTCTGAAGCGGTTACGAACGTTTCAAAATATGTCCACGTACGCCGTGCTACCAAGCGCAGTGTTTTGCGATCTTCTGGCGAAGCCGCGAGGGCATCTTCCAGCTCAGGTGAGAGGCTCATTTTATATGCAACAAATGGGGCGAGAATCCATGCTGCTACAAACGGGGCAATAACAACCCAGATATGGCCAGCGCGAAACATGGCGATGGCGAATGCTAATAAGGCAATCGCAACACTTGGCCGCATAGCGCTATAGCTTGCGACTATGCCTGATTTGGAATTGGACTGGCTTTGCGCAGCCGTGGTCCACTCAAGAAGATTTTTACGACTGACGAGAAGCCGGTAGAGAGTGCGCGCAATTGCGTCGATCATTAAAAAGGCTTGATGTCCAAGAAACATCACATTGGCAGCAGAGATAGCCAAGGCTTGTGCAAAATCGCCACAAATCGATTTCATCCGGCTCTCTAATGTTAAGGCTTGCGACCGTGGCAGAGCGCCAGAAATTGCAGGAAGTAGCGACGGAATTAGAGTGAGAGACACGATAAAAATCGTCCAGATGGCGGCTGATGTTGTGGGCAGCAGCAACCAACCAGCAAACAAACTTAACAAGGTCGCCGGAGGTGAAAGTGAACGGCGAATATTATCGCTCATTTTCCACAAGCCCAATGGCGAAATGATAAGTTTTGCTGAAGACCACTTCAACATCCATGGCAGAAGTTGCCAATCCCCGCGCACCCAGCGGTGTTGGCGCGCAGCTGCAACGCTGTAACGTTCCGGAAACTCTTCAACAACTTCTACATCGGTGACCAATGCGGAACGCGCAAATATGCCTTCGAAGAGATCATGACTGAGCATGGTATTTTCAGGAATTTTGCCCGCCATTGCTGCTTCAAAGGCATCAACATCATAAATACCTTTTCCAGCGAATGACCCCTCGCCAAAAACATCCTGATAAACATCAGAAACTGCAAATACATATGGATCAATGCCGCGTGTTGACGAAAACACTTGCTGAAACATTGAACCATAATGGCCAACAGGCAATGAAGGTGTGACGCGTGGTTGCATCACGCCATAACCGCGGGTTACACACTGCATTGTGGAATCAAATTGCGGTTGATTGAGCGGATGAGCAATTTTGCCGACCAGCCGCCGCGCCGCATCGCGTGGCAGCCTGGTATCAGCATCCAATGTCAGCACATATTTAATAGCATCAGGCAAGCGCCCGCCGATTACCATGAAACTTGTATCTGCAGCACCACGCAAGAGCCTGTTTAGCTCATGTAGTTTACCGCGCTTGCGCTCCCAGCCCATCCACTTATTCTGTTGCGGATTCCACAGACGAGAACGATGGAGAATTACAAATCGATTTGTGCCATGGCGCAAATTCAGGCGTGCTATGCCATCAATTGCGGTGCGCAGCAATTGATCATCAGTTGCTGCGTGCTCTGAGGCAGCATCTGTCCAATCCATTACTAAAGCGAAATAGAGCTCGCCATCGCCATTCGAAAGGAAGTGTATTTCTAGTCGATCTACCAGCTCTTCAATGTCTTCATGCGAAGTGAGGAGTGTGGGAATAACCACCAACGTGCGCAGATGCGCAGGCACCCCATCACGCAATGCAAGGCCGGGAAGAATTGCTGCGTCCATCACCCGCGTGATGATAAAATTAATCAGAGCGAGTGCCGCATCAGACACTGGAATTATAGCAAGGCATGCAACGAGAACACCAAGCCATATTGAAATATCCATTTTTACAAATGGAATGAGACCTATCGTCAGCAGAGTAAATGTTACGACAATCAAACCACTCAAATAGCCAATCAATCCAGCGGAGCGCAGACCCATGCGAACCCGCCTGAGCATGGGAGCTTTAAAATTCAACGTCGCTTCAAAATCTCGTCGGCCATATCCAATGAGCCTGTATCCTGCATCTTCGGTTCCATTTATCGCCCGTTGAGCAACATCAATCTCGCTGTGCACAGAACCTCGGGCCAATTGTTCAACCGCCGTGCGATAAATTGTGCGGCTGGCAAAATCCATTCCTGCATAAGTTGCCGTGGTGCGTAAAAGCGCGTCAACATGGCTCACACCGTCAAACCATAATTCCCAATTTACATCTGAAATCAGACGAAGGCTGGTGATGATGTTGCGCACTGTTACATTTGCAGTGCTCTGACGGTGATGCTCTTCGTTGACAGCCGTATCTAGCGTATAGCCCAAAAGCTCTGCCTTGATTTTTAGCCAATCAAGCATTTGCACCGCAAGACCATCATGGTCGCGCAAGCGCTGAATGAGTTGTACTGCAAAAGACTGTGTGACTTTAGGCTCTTTCAGACGCCTGAATATATCATTGATACTAGAGTCATTTTGATCGCCGCTCAAAACTTCATCGGCAATCGTATCGGCGACCTCGCGAGCTTTGCGCGATTCCACAATGCGTTGTGAAACCCGCCGCAGATTTTCCACAAGTATCAGCCGCAAACTAATTGCAACAGCCCACAGCTCTCCAATTGTGAGCACTTGAACTTGCTGATATTCGTTCACAAAATCTGTTAGAGATGCGGCATCAAAGCGGCTATCTGTATGGGCCACATGGGCCCAGACCAACCCGAAAATGCGCGGGTGTCCTGCCAAAGGGCCAGCTGCTAGTTTTGGTAATTGGCGATAGAACCCCTCAGGTAAATCGGCGCGTGTTTGACGAATTTGTTCTTCAACAAGGTGATAGTTATCAATCAACCATTCAGCGGCAGGTGTTATGGATTTGCCAGAAATAGCGGCTTTGCAAATTTCACTATCAGCAAAATTGAGCGCCACTGCATTATCACGCAATCGGTCAATGATAGAATAGACCGCGGGCGGTTGGCCCGTCACCTGTTGGGATTCGGCCAAGCTGCGGGCATGTTGACGCAGACGTTCAAGCCCAAAAATTTCGGCACTGATCGGCTGCAAATCGCCCCATTTATTCGAGGTTTTTTTAAAAAGACGCCGCATATTCACTTGCCCTCCATGCAAAGAAAAATCTATTGCGGTCGCATGGCGTCTGCTGATGTAAAAAATTTTCGCGCGTAAGCTACTATCTGACCATCGCTGGGGTGATCTACAGTCTCAACACCAAGAATTTTCGATTTCAATTTTGGATCATGCTGTGTGATGTGTTTCACAAGTTCAGTCTTGGCGTTCCCAGGACCAACAATGAGCACTTCACCAGCACTCGAGACAGCAGTTGCAATCTCATGCAGAAAAACATGATCAAGCGTTTCATGACCACTGCCAATCGTGTTGGATTTGTGGTGGACGTGCATCGAAGGATTATTAGGATGCAGTGTTTGCAAGTCTGCATCGGTTGCGTTGAAATGAAATATCTTTGCCTCATGATGATCAATCCAGATGATGGCGTGAAAATGAGGGATGGTCATGGTTCTACCTTTGCTGTTTGCCCAGATTGATAAAACGCCTCACAGGCGCAATGGTTCCAATTGACACGAAATATCCAATTGAATCTGGCGCTATTATTTGAAAGGCAACGGACGACAAGTATGTGGAACTATAAGCCCATCACCAAAAAGCCTCCACTGCTGGAGGCTTTTCGCTGGTTGCCCAGAAACGACAGGGAGCGGGGGATCTTGGCCTGTCGGAGTTAGTCTTCAACGCTGGTTTCGGGCCGGTCACGTCCGTCGGATAATTCTTCATGCCAATGGCCAGATGAATCCTCAAAAGAAATTCCAACGGTGCTTCCAGACTGGTGGTGCTCAAGGGCCGCATTGCTTGCCGCAGCCCGTGCAACATCATGGCTGGAAAATGTTTCCGAAAAAGTATCGCCAACTTGGTAAGCCCAGCCTTCGCCGTGTTTAACGATCTTGTAAACTATGTGAGCCATGTGAGCTTCCAATCAATGCTGCTTGAATCTCTGGATCGTTGCCGCTTCAACGTAAACCGAAGAATCCAAGTACGGCTATGACGACGACAACTAAACCAACGAGATAAATAATCGAGTTCATTGTAATTCTCCTGAATAAAATTGGGCACTGCCCAGTTCACATCAACGCAGCGCACTCAAATTTGTTCCACATGCCAATTCAAATTTTTCAAAAAAACACCACGAGAAAATATTTCTCGTGGTGAATTCGCGTGTTCGTAATTTAAGCTGCTTTAGCTTCCAAATTTACCACTGACTCTGCCAGATCGGTCAATGCTGCATCTGTTTTTTTCTCCTCATGCAAAGTTGCATCAAGAAGCACCATGGCATCATCAAGGCCAAGCTCACCAGCCCAGCATTTCAATGCGCCATAACGGGCAATCTCGTAGTGCTCAACAGCTTGAGCCACTGCAATGAGTGCTGGATCAAGCGCCGGGGAGCCTTTATATTCTTCGATCAAGCCCTCGCCTTCTTTCACAATTCCCATAATCGCGTCACAAGTTTTGGCTACTGGCTTTGCATCAAGCATCGCAAAAACCTTCTCAAGGCGCTGAACGTGACCTTCAGTTTCAACTTTGTGCTTTTCAAAAGCCTGTTTGAGTTCGTGCGAGGTTGCGGCCTTGACCATTTTGGGCAAAGTAGCGACGATTTTCTTTTCAGCAAAATAGATGTCTTTTAAAGTGTCGTGAAACAAGTCACCGAGATTTTTTGACGTCTTAGCCATGGTTTTTCTCCTGTTTGATTTCTGTTGATTGGTAGTGGTTACATCATGCGCTGGTCGCGCTCAGCGGCCGCACGGGTGGATTCGTAAGGAGCCGCACTAGGATCAAATCTATCCCAGCCGCTCTGGCGATAAGCAGCAGCTTGTTCCACGGGATCAAGCGGAATGAAATTGCCAAGAATGGCTTGCACTTTGGCAATGTCGTGGTCTTCGGTTTGTACTGAAACCAATGTTCCACCGCGGCGCACGGCTTCAGAATAAACATGGGCATGTTCCTCTGGAACGCCGCTATCAATGAGGGAACCAACAATGCCACCTGTGGCAACGCCAGCAGCTGCGCCAAGTGCTGTGGAGGCTAACCACCCAGCGGCCACCACTGGGCCTAAACCTGGAATGGCCATAAGACCAAGACCCGCTAATAGGCCAGCAGCACCGCCCACGGCGGCACCAACACCGGCACCTGTGCCAGCTTCTGTGCCTTGCTCTAGTTCTGCAAAGTCACCGTATTCTTCGCCTGCTTGGTGGTTAGCCAGCACGCTGATTTCTGACATTGGAATGCCAGCTGTTTCTAATTCATTAACTGCGCCACGCGCTTTTTTATAGGTGTCATATACTTTTGTGATCGTTTGCATGTGAATGCCTTTCATTAATGTGGTGAAGAAATAAGTTTACTGCGCAACAACATTGCCTTTGTAATCAACTGCAACCGAAACGCTTTTGCCGTCTTGCATGGCGGATCCGCGCCAAATTCCTTTGTCGTCCAACACCAGTGATGCTGGCATCATAATTCCATGGGCAACAACGCGATCTTTGGCCTGAGTTTCAGTGAAACTGTTGGCCCCGGCGAATGGTGCGCCGATCTCCGCGTCAGCGATCTTGAAAAAATCGGTTTTGCAACTTTCCTGAAATACTGTTTCAGTTAAGCTGCCATCTGCACCCGTGGTTTGATTGGCAATCCGCATCATTGCCAGATAACGATCACCTTCGGTTCCCGTTAGTTTCCCATCGCTGTTAAGATCAGCGATCTTCCACAGCGAGGCACATTCAGTCTCACTCATGGCAAATGCTGGTCCACTGAGAATAAGGCAAGCAGCTGCTGCTAGAAAAATCGGTTTCATGTGATATATTCTCTTTATTGTGTTGTGCGCAATCGGCTTACGCTTGGCTCAGGTAACGCCGTGATCGCAGCAAAGTTCCGCGGCTAAGTTTTCAATCGAAAGATTTTTTCGCGCAAGTTTGCCAATGGGCGATTGGGGTTTGGTCAAGAGCCTTTAATATAGTGCCTGAACCATCAAAGGGAATGGGAAAAAGCGCGGATAGGCGGAGCTACTTAAATTGAGGCTGTCATCTCAGAAACCCACCCTATCGCCACCTTTCAGTGCCAGAATTTCACGCGCTTCATTTGGCGTTGCAATTTCTAATCCAAGTTCTTCAATGATGCGGCGGATTTTCGACACTTGCTCGGCATTTGACGTGGCGAGTTTACCCTTACCAATATAAAGCGAGTCTTCCAGCCCCACGCGCACATTGCCGCCGATCATTGCGGCCTGCGTGCAGAAGGGCATTTGGCTTTTGCCAGCAGCCAAAACCGACCAGCGATAATCTTTGCCGAATAATTTATCGGCGGTTTCCTTCATGAACATCAGGTTGCGCATATCAGCACCAATGCCGCCCAGAATGCCGAAAATCATCTGCACAAAAAAGGGTGGCTTGATGGCTCCCTTATCGACAAAATGTGCGAGGTTATAAAGGTGCCCCACATCATAACATTCATGTTCAAAGCGGGTTCCGTGCTGCTCACCTAAATCCTTTAGAATTCGCGCTATATCTTTGAATGTATTTCTGAAAATAAAATCATCGGTGCCGCGCAAATAAGGTTCTTCCCATGAATGTTTCCAATTGGAATAACGATCGGCCAAGCCATGCAAGGCAAAATTCATCGACCCCATGTTGAGCGAACACATTTCAGGCTTAGCCACCAAGGGTGCCGCAAGGCGCTGATTAACTGTCATGTTCAAACCACCTCCTGTGGTTATGTTAATGACAGCATCGCAGGATTGTTTGATGCGCGGCAGGAACTGCATGAACACTTCAGGATCAGGTGTGGGACGGCCGTCAATAGGATCACGCGCATGGAGATGAATGATCGAGGCTCCAGCCTTTGCGGCTGCAATGGATTGTTCAGCAATTTCATCTGGTGTTATGGGCAGATGTGGCGACATGGTGGGGGTGTGAACTCCGCCGGTGATGGCAACTGAAATGATAACTTTGCTGGCCATGATTTAATCCTTTGTGTTGAAGTGACAGTCCGTCGGAAAAAGAGAAATGTTCCAACGTGCTGCAATATATCCCCAGATATTCTTGGGTGCTGGAAGCATAATGACAATGGCAAGAGCTCTGAGAAATAGTAAGTAAATCAAACCAAGATCAGGCAAAAATTCGCGCAGTGTGAAATAAGCAATGAAGCTGACGATAGGCTCTCAATGGTGCCAATGCCGTCGACTCGACTTACTGCAAAAAAGATAAAATTAAAGACCAACTTTTAGCGAGCAAAAATGAAATTAAACCAGCTTGCTGAGTGTCGCTCTAGCCAAAATTATGGCTGTGAATTCTCGTGGCCCCCTTCTCATTTGGCAGCAACCAGCTGTGCAACCAACGCCGCAGTCATGCGTGGTAAATCATAGGGGAAACGTGCGGTAATCAAATTGCCATCGACCACGCAAGGTTCATCGCTCACGATTGCACCAGCATTTTCCAAATCGATTTGAATGTTCCAGACGGCCGTTGCCTTTTTGCCTTTAAGCATTTTGGCGCTCACCATCACCCATTGGCCATGGCAAATGGCGCAGGTTGGTTTGCCTGCGGCATGCATCTCGCGCACAAAGTCACAAGCATGTTTGTTCATGCGTAGCGCGTCTGGATTCCAACAACCGCCGGGCAAAATTACAGCATCGTAATCTGCAACTTTCACGTCTTCGACATAAGCATCAATCGGCAACCATCCGGCATTCTCCATCAGGCGAATGGCGAGCACATGGGTTTTTGTTTGTGGTGGAAAACGCAATCCTAACGAAGCTGGAAAATCACCAATACGCGGCGATACAATATGCACTGTTGCGCCATGCTCACTCAGCCAGCGCTTGGCGCCGAGAATTTCAACCTCCTCCACACCATTGGTGCAGCAAATGGCAATTTTCCTACCTTTTAACAAGGAAGGATCAGACGGGGGATCAAATAAATAATGGTGCAGCTCATCATTCAACTCACCAGGCGCTGTCACCAATAGTTCTGTTGAAATCGATGGGACTGGCGATGTGGACATGAACTGCTGCATACGGTGCAAGATGGCTTCGGTTGCCGTGTTAGGGGTGACGTGTTTGTTCATTGAAACCTCCTATAATATGTCATGTGACTGTCGAACTTTTCCTGTCATTCGTCCAGCAAAAAACACGAAGTTTTATTGACATTTTTGCAGAACAGGATTGATGTAATCAGAAAAACCATACAGGAGGACTTATGAAATTTGGCTTCAATTTGCTGTTGTGGACATCCCATGTCACCAAAGAACATTTGTCAATTATCAAGGCCTTAAAACAGGCTGGTTATGACGGTGTTGAGGTGCCGATGTTTGAAGGAACACCTGAACATTATGCTTGGTTGGGTGCTGAACTCGACAGACTTGGATTAGCGCGCACCAGCGTGAGCGTTTTGGGCGCTGGACAAAATCCACTATCTAAAAGTAAAGCCGAACAGAAGGCAGCGCTTGATCGCACCAAATGGGCCATAGATTGTAACGCTGCTTTAGGCTCGCCAATTTTAGCAGGCCCCATGCATTCTGAGCTTGGTTATTTTTCTGGGCAAGCTTTGACTAGACAGGAACGATCGCGCGCTGTTAATTTTCATCGCAGCGCGGGCGACTATGCCGCAAAAAAGAATGTGCGGTTTGCCCTCGAGGCGCTCAATCGGTTTGAATGCTATATCTTCAATACGATGGAACACTTGGCCGACTATCTTGATGAGGTTGATCATCCGGCCATCAAAGGCATGTATGATACGTTTCATTCTAATATCGAAGAGAAAGATCCGATTGCGGCGATCAAAGCAATCAAGCGCCACATGATTCATGTTCATATTTCTGAGAATGATCGCGGCACGCCGGGGCGTGGGCATGTGCCACTTTCTGCGACATATGAAGCTTTGAAGCTTGCTAAATATGATGGTTGGATGACCATTGAAGCATTTGGCCGCGCCATGCCAGCACTTGCTGCCGCAACACGGGTGTGGCGCGATTTCTTTCCAAATCGCGAACAAGTTTACAAAGAAGGTTTGAAAAATATGAAACAAGGTTGGGCGAAAGCACAAAGACAGTGAGCGAGCCTTCTTGCGTTTATGTTATCGGAACTTTCGATACGAAAGCTAGCGAGCTTCTCTACGCGGCAGAGCGTATCGCTGCTTGCGGCGCCGCGCTGCGAACTGTTGATATTTCAACTGGGGCAAACACAGGCAAAGCTGATGTGAGTAATGAAACAGTAGCACGTTGCCACCCGCAGGGTTCAGGTGCTGTGTTAGCCCAGAAAGATCGAGGCGTTGCCGTGAAGGCAATGACTGAAGCTTTGATTATATTTCTTGGGCAGCAAAAAGATATTGGAGCCGTATTGGGGCTTGGTGGCTCTGGCAACACGTCAATGGTGGCAAGTGCGATGCAGCAACTTCGATTTGGCATTCCGAAACTCATCGTCTCCACCTTAGCATCGGGCAATGTTGGGGGCTTCGTGGGGCCAAGCGATATTATGATGATGCATTCTGTTGCTGATATTGCCGGTTTAAACTCTATCACCAAAACCGTCATTGCTAATGCTGCACACGCAATGGCTGGTATGGCACTCAACACCACTTCAGAATTACAACATTCAAAACCTGCAGTGGGCCTGACCATGTTTGGTGTGACCACAACAGCAGTGGAGAAAATCCGTGCGAAGTTGGAAAACCACCATGAGTGTTTTGTGTTTCATGCCACGGGCATGGGTGGGCAGTGTTTTGAAAAGCTTATTGACTCACATTTTTTGCAATCGGCAATCGATATCACCACCACAGAAGTGGGAGACTATCTCTTCGGCGGTGTGCTGCCCTGCACTGCTGATCGGTTCGGGGCGCTCATTCGTCAAAAAATTCCAAGTGTGATTTCGGTTGGCGCAGTTGACATGATTAACTTCGGTGCCTTTGAAACTGTTCCAGATAAATTCAAGCATCGCAATCTCTATCGCCATAATGCGGCTGTAACCTTGATGCAAACAACGCCAGAAGAAAACCAAGCGATTGGCAAATGGATCATCGAACGCGTTAATCAAATGCAAGGACTGGTGCAGTTTATGCTGCCGCACAAAGGTGTGTCAGCTATCGATGCTAAAGGGCAGCCGTTCTATGATACAAAAGCAGATGCCGCCTTGTTTGATGCCATAAAACAAAATTGGCACCCTGCTCCAAACCGCCAACTGATTGAAGTCGACGCGCATATTAATGATCAACATTTTGCTGATGCTGTGTTGAGTTCTTATAGTGAAATAATGGTGTAAAAAAAATGGCTCGATTTGAACGCAAGACACTTCTGAAAAAATATCAGGCGATGATAAAAAGTCGTCACCCTATTATTGGTGGTGGTGCAGGCACTGGGCTTTCAGCAAAATGCGAAGAAGCGGGTGGCATTGATTTGATTGTTATTTATAATTCTGGGCGATACCGCATGGCAGGTCGCGGATCGTTGGCTGGCTTATTGGCTTATGGAAATGCCAATGACATCGTAAAAGACATGGCGCGCGAAGTTCTGCCGGTGGTGCAGAACACGCCAGTGCTTGCTGGCGTTAATGGCACTGACCCGTTTATGCTCCGCGAACATTTTTTGGATGAGCTTATTGCACTTGGGTTTTCAGGCATTCAAAATTTTCCAACTGTTGGATTGTTTGAAGGCGTGTTTCGAAAAAATCTTGAAGAAACTGGAATGGGTTATGGCCTTGAAGTTGATTTAATTAAAGCTGCCAATGCCAAAGACCTTCTCACCACTCCCTATGTTTTCTCGGCCGAAGAAGCTGTCGCTATGACCAAGGCGGGGGCTGATATTATTGTGGCCCACATGGGGTTGACGACGGGTGGCGCCATTGGCGCTGAAACAGCGTTAAAACTTTCGGACTGTCCGGCCATTATTGAGGGCTGGGCGAGTGCTGCACGAAAAATTCGCAAAGACGTTATTGTTCTTTGTCATGGCGGGCCAATTTCATCACCTGAGGATGCAGCTTACATGTTGCAACATACTGAAAATTTAAATGGTTTTTATGGTGCCAGCTCTATGGAGCGCTTGCCCACAGAGGGCGCACTTGTGGCCCAAACAAAGGCGTTCAAAAACATAGAGTTCACGAGGTAATCATGGCCACTGCTTATGCCAGCATAATTCTGAAAGCGTCGGTGCAAGCTGTGTGGGGTTTGGTGCGAGACTTTAATGGTCTGCCCAGTTGGGCTCCGGCCATTGCTAAGTCTAAAATCGAAAATGGATTAGATGCTGATGTGGTGGGTTGCGTGCGATCTTTCCATACAAAGGATGGCGCGCATATTCGTGAACGCTTGTTGATGCTTGATGATGCCAAATATACTTTTACTTATAATTTTGAAAAACCCGCGTTCCCTGTGAAAAACTATGTGGCGACTCTTCGGCTTTATCCGGTGACACAAACTAATGAGACTTTTGCCGAATGGAGTGCCAGTTTTGATGAAGCGCCGGAGGACGAAGGCAAGTATGAAAAACTGATTTCAAAAACTGTGTTTGCAGCAAATTGGGCTGCACTGAATGTCATCATCAAAAATTCCAAACCAAAAACTCCATCTGACCAACCGCGCTGGAAAGCTGGACAACCCAATAAAGTGTGGACTTCTCGCCATATCAAAGCACCAGCAAGTGAGGTCTGGGCGATCATGCGTGATTTTTCCGGCATGGGAGCATGGCATGGTGATATTTCTAAAATGCACATGCTGAAAAAGAAACGCTCAGATAAAGTATCAGGTGTGCGTGATTTTTATTTTGGGGCGGGGAATTTGAACGAAGAGCTGTTGCATATGGATGATCGCAACCGCTCATTTTCATATCGCATTACCAAGTGCGAAATTCCGTGGATCAACTATGTATCAGGTGCAAGGCTTTGGCTTGTGACTGCAAACAATAGTTGTTTTGGAGTTTGGACTGGAGATTGGCAAGCCAGCCCACAAGATGATCTCACGCTTATTCCGCGCACTGAACAGAATGTTTATCAGCGGGGCTTTGCTGAATTGGAAAAGAATTTTTTTACAAAATAGAAGCGCAAAATTTAATCTGTGTGAAACACATTTTCTGTTGTTGCCCACCAGCTCTCTTTGCTTCTGGTTTCAAATGGAACTTGCATGGGGTCTGTTATGTTCCACCACTCTTGCATGCGCGGCGCTAATTTAATTTTTGCCATATCGGCTTGATAAGTGCTGCCATGATATTCCCAATAGGCAACCAATATATTTTCTGGCTCACGCAAGAAAATCGTATAATTCCTGATATTGCTATCGGCAATCGCCTTCAAAATTTCAGGCCAAACAGCAGCGTGGATGCGCTTATACTCAGCAATAATTTCTGGTTTCACTTTGATGAGATGGCACATGCGTTCCATGGGCAATTCCTCGCTGAAACAAAATTGGTTATCAATATGTGGCTCTGCCACCGGACACATCAAACACAGCACCAGTCGAAAAAGAGCATTCCTCACTGGCGAGCCAGCACACCAAATTGGTCACTTCATCAACGGTGCCGAAGCGAGCTTTTGGAATTTTTGCCAACATGAAATCAATGTGAGCTTGCGGCATTTGATCAAAAATGGGAGTGCGCACCGCAGCGGGGGTTACGGCGTTTACCGTGATATTATTTTTGGCCAATTCCTTGGCCAAGGATTTTGTAAACCCGATAACGCCAGCCTTTGATGCTGAGTAAGCCGAGGCATTTGGGTTTCCCTCTTTGCCGGCGATGGATGCGATGTTGACGATGCGCCCATAATTTTGTGCAACCATGCCCGGCACAACGGCTTTGTTGGTTAGAAAAGTTCCTGTGAGATTGATGGCCAATGTTTGCAGCCAGCCTTCAATTGGAAATTCAGTGACGGGCACCGTGGGACCCGTGATGCCGGCGCTGTTGACAAGAATGTCAATGCCGCCAAGTTCGACTAATGTTTGTTTTAAGGCGGCTTCAACTGAATTGACGTTTGAGATATCTGTTTTAACGCCGCCATTCATATCCCACACAACAACTTTGCCACCATCGGCTTGAATGCGTTTCACAACCGCCTCACCAATGCCAGACAAGCCGCCGGTTACGACTGCACGTTTTCCGATGAATCTCATTTCAAACCTTCTTCGTTCGCATCCAAATCAGAACCACCAAAACCGCTGCTACCGCTGCTACTGACCAGAAAAAAGGGTGCATGTAAAATTTGGGCGCAGCCAACATAACTTTGCCAGACACTGTGTTTGGATCGGGCGGATTGAGAAAAAATACGCCGTAGAGATGAGCTGCTGTAATTGAAACCAACAACACGATGCAGAAAATCATGGCGATGATCATAACCATGTTTACAACTGACCGGAATGGCACGCCGGGTCTTGCGAGGGGAAGCAAATTATTCAACAGTCCGGCCAAAACCACAATCATGCAACCGATAGAAAAAAGACTGATGGTGAAAGGTTGGAAAATTAAAATCAGTGCCAAGATTCCAAGACCAATTATGGAGAGCTCTAAGCGCAGGGCTTCTTTGCTGTTCATTAGCGCACCGCCTTGCCATCTTCACCGAAGACATGGGTTTGAATGGGATCCAATTGCAAATGCAAAGCCTCTCCAATTTTCACACGTTTATCGCGCGGCACCACCACACGAATGTCCCGCCCAGTTTTTGTGCGGGCATGAATAAGCGTCTCAGCGCCCATAGGTTCAATCAACTCAGCAAGGGCAGATATTGTTGACTTGCTTGGTTTTGAAACCGGGATGAAGGCACGCGGCCTGATACCCACTGCAACTTTGCCAGCGCTAAGCTTGGCCACGGAAGGGTTGACAGCAACATCAAAATTCTCAGTGTCGAAACTAAAACTCGCGATGCTATTTTTTACTGACTTCAAATCAACTTCCACCAAGTTCATTTGTGGGGTGCCAATGAAACTTGCCACGAACACATTTGCGGGTTTCGCAAAAACTTCATGCGGGGACCCCACTTGTTCAATACGCCCCTCACGCATGATGGCAATACGGTCTGCCATGGTTAGGGCTTCGAGTTGATCATGGGTGACGATGACTGTGGCCTTTGAAAGACCGGACAGAACCTGCTTGATTTGACCACGCATGGAATGGCGCAACTCAACATCCAACCGAGACAACGGCTCATCAAACAGAAAACAATTGGGATCACGCACAATGGCGCGGGCCACAGCAATGCGTTGCTTTTCACCTTCGGAAACTTGGCCCGGCAGGCGGTCCAACACGTCGCGCAAATGCAAAATATCAGCCACTTTGTTAACACGTGCGTCACGATCTGCTTTGCTAATTTTTTCAAAATGCAAAGGCATGGCAATGTTTTGACCAATGGTGAGAGCAGGATATAGCGCATAGAATTGAAACACCATCGCAATGTTTCGTTTTTCGGGTGGCAGATGATTGACGCTATGGCCACCGATTATAACTTCACCATCAGTGGCGCGTTCGAGACCTGCGATCATTCGCAAGGTGGTGGTTTTACCGCAGCCAGAGGGCCCAAGCAAACATACAACTTCACCTGCTTTCACTGACAGGTCGGCATCCCGAACAGCAATAAATTCACCGTATTTTTTTGTAATTTTTTTGACTTCAATCGTTGACATGTTAGCGCTTGACCGTTCCGAATGTGACGCCGCGTAAGAGATGATCTTGCAGGAAGAAGGTGACGAGGAAAACAGGAATGAGGAACAGCGTTTCAATCGCAGCCAATAGCCCCCACAGCACACCAATGCCGCCGCCTGCAACTGCTTGACTCATGCCGACTGGCACGGTGCGCGTATCCACACCTGTTAGAAGCAGCGCAAAAAGAAACTCATTCCAGGTGAGAATAATTCCGAACACAAATGTTGCAGCGAGACCAGCAAAAACTTGCGGAAGACAAATTTTGAAAAACACTTTCACATCGGAAGAGCCATCTATGCGGGCAGCATCTTCAACATCAAGCGAAAGTTCATCGAAGAAACTTTTCATCATCCAAATTGTAAATGGCAAATTGAATGCAGTGTAGAGAAGTATGATACCTAGATATGAGCCCGAGAGGCCAGTTACACGGAACATCAAGATGACCGGAATGATCACCACAATCGCTGGTAACATGCGCGTGGTGAGAATGATGAACAAATAGGTGTCATTGCCTTTCAGTGGATAACGCGAGAAACCAAAGGCAGCTAAGGTGCCAATAATCAAGGCGAGAAAAACTGATATTGTCGCAATCAATAGCGAGTTGAAAAAGTAGCGGTCGAAACCTGTGCTTTCAGCCGCTCCGCCGGTGGTCATTGCTCGCGAAAAAACTGAGGAATAATTTTCCAGTGTTGGCGTGAACGTGAGGTTTTCGGGAATTAAACCAAACAGAGTGGTGGGGAAAAATTTGGGAGGGATGGCCAATGCTTCAGTTTGCAATTTGAAGCTGGTGATGATGATAAGCAAGACTGGTAAAAAATAGATAAGGCTTATTATGCCAACAAAAAGCGTTTGGCCCCAACCTGCTTCACTAACGCCTGAGGCTTTGTGAAAGCCCAATCTTTCCATCATTGTTTTGGAACTTGCCATGTTATGCTTGCTCCGAACGCCGATTGGCAATGTAGAGATAAAGATTGGTGAGCACGATCACCACGAAGAGCATGATGTAAGAAATCGCGGCACCTTCACTGGTTTTGTTTTGTTCATTGGCAATGCGGATGAGGTGATAAGAAATTGTCATTGTATCATTGCCGCCTTTGGTAAGCAGGATCACCAAATCAGCCAATTTGAAAGCTTCAATTGTGCGGAACAACAACGCCAGCATGAGAAGGCTTCGTATATAGGGGAAGGTGATCGACCAAAAACGCCGCCACCCTGAAACACGATCAATGGCTGCTGCTTCATAAAGATATTTTGGAACTGAGACGAGGCCAGCCAAAACCAAAAGCATGACAAAGGGTGACCACATCCAAGCATCAGCGAACACAATGCCTGCAACTGCACCGGCTTTACTGTCCATCAAAATGAATTGTTGATCGGTAAAAATGCGGATGAAATAGCTGAGTAGGCCAAAAGTTGGGTCATAGTAATACGAAAAGAAAACACCCGCCGCCACGACCGAGAGCATCATTGGTGTTAGCACCAGAATGAGCAGATATTTTCGCAACGGGAATTGCTTTGCAAAAATCAAGGCCAACAAAAACCCCACAATCATTTGTGCTGTTACAGTGAGCACCACGAACATGGCTGTGTTTACCAAATTGGCCCAGTTTTCAGGGGCCTTCAATCCATCAGTGAGCACCTTAATGTAATTGGCAAGCCCCACAAAGCGGATGGTTTGCTGGTTGCTTTGATAGGCAAAAAAGGAAAGGCCCAGCGACCAAAGCAAAGGGAATATGTTCATCACAAATAGTACGGCTATGGCTGGTGCCACTAGCAAGCCGCCATAATAAAGTTTGCGGTAAGCATTCACTACAAACGATGCTGCAACCATTGCTGCCATGGCACCCACGACCCAAAATGAAATGGCTGCTGGAAATATAAGCATTGCCAAGATTGAAATGACGAGACCCGCTAGAATTGCGAGTTTCCAGTTGTCGGCTGTCACAGTTGTCAAACTGGGATTTGATGACACTGGGTGAGTTGAACTCATGTTAAATCTTGCCTTGGTGATTTTGAGAGTGAAACGCGCGAGGGGTTACCTCGCGCGCCGGGGTGTGAAAAGGAGCAGACAGATTATTTAATCAATCCAGCTTCAGTCAGAAGATTCTGCTGGAACTTTGCAATATTGTCCAAAGTGGTCTTCGCATCCTGCTTGCCAGTGATTGCCAAGTCATACTGGTCCTGCTGCTGGGTAAGCAGTTCGAAGAACTGCGGCACGTGCCACATATCCTTCTGCCAATCGAGCGAGTTGGCCCAGGCACGGTCCCAAGGACGGTAAGTCACGTACTTAGGGTCCTCGTACACGGACTTGATCGCCGATTGGCCGCCGCCAGCTGCGAACTGGTGCTGGATCTCAGGCGAGAGCCACCACTTCACGAAACCAACCGCTTCTTTGATCTGCGCATCCGTTGTCCATGTGGTCAGCACGAAAGGCTGTCCACCGATCTGTTCAGTACGGTTAATCTTACCATCGGCGCCGCGCAAGCCTGGCGCCATTCCGAACACCAGCTTGTCAGCGACTTTCGATGACTTCGGATCGAGCGAAGCTTCGCCCAGGCCGATCCAGTCGATGTTCATAGCCAACTTGCCTTCACGGAACAATTCGTCCGATTTGAAAATGTCCATAGTGCCGGTCTTGACCACCGGGGGCATCCACTTCAGCAACTTGAGGAAATGTTCCATGCCTTCGATGGACTTCGGGGAGTTGACGACACCTTCGGCCTGGCCGCTGGGCTGCTGAGTTTCATCCCAGATGCCGCCGCCATGCTGCCAAACGAACGAGTGGACCGAACTTGTCGAAAAATCATAGCCTTTGCCAGCCTGATAGGCAATGCCATAGAAGTCATCGTCAGCAGGCTTGCCGGCCAGCATTTCTCCCTTCTTGCGCATGAAGAACTCGCCAATGTGCTCGTAAGTTGTCCAGTCCATGTTGTCGATTTCTTCACCAGTGCAAGGCAGCTTTTCATTGTACTTCGCCTTGTAGGCAGCCTGCTCTCCTTCATTGCAGAGCACGTCGGAACGCCCATAGGTCACCAGAACATCCGGAAACTGCGGGAAGCCATAGTAGTTCGGCGTGCTGTTCGGATAGGTCGAGTAAGCGTTGAGGACGGCGGGATGCATCGAGTCCATCGTCGCCTTGAGTTCCGGATCAGCGTCGATGAGGTCGTTGATCTTGCGGAAATAGCCACCTTCAACGAAGGCGCCCAGCCACTGCGAGTCCGACACGATGAAGTTGTACTTCTTTTCACCGGATGTCAGCGAGGCGTTGACGCGGGTGTAGAAATCCGGCCATGGGATGAAGTCGACTTCGAGCTTCACGGTATTTCCGGATTTCGGCTTGTACTGCTCGTCGAAGAACTTCTTCATAATACGTGTCGGTGGCCAATCTGGCACCGCCATCGTCAACGTTACGTCTTCGGCAAATGCGTTAATCGCACCACCCACTGTCATAGTTGCTGCAAAAGCAACACCTGCAACAATGCTTTTCATTTTAGACATAGAGCTCATCTTAGGTTTCCTTCTGTTACGAACTGCATAGACTTCTCGCTCTCATTGCTCATGTGAAAACCTGACCACTTGAGGCGCGGAAGATGTGAAATTTTTTGGGATCTATATAAATAGAAGCGGATTGTCCCGGGCGAATTGTCGTGGCCTTGCTTTCAGGCACCAGCATGCGCAGGGCTTCGCCGGCGGTTTCCACAGAAACAACGGTCACATCGCCCAACGGCTCCAGCATGGTAATTTTTGATTTAATCGCAGCTTCGCCTTTTTCCGCAAATCGAATATCACTGGGGCGAATGCCAAGCAGGGCTGCTTCACCTTGTTGAACCGATTTAAATTTTAGTTTCGGAGAAATTGTACCGAGTGATGAACTAAAGCTATTCTTGCCAGCGGTCGCCTTGACCATATTCATATGCGGCGAACCTATTTTACTTGCGACATAAGTGTTTAAAGGATTCTCATAAAGATCATCAGGGCTGCCACGTTGCACTACAGCCCCATCGCGCATCACTGCGATTTCTTCGCCCATCGACAATGCTTCAAGTTCATCTGGTGTAGCATAAACGATAGTCATGCCAAATTGCCGGTGCAGGCGCTTGAGTTCAGCACGCATATCATGGCGCAGCTTGGCATCTAAATTTGTAAGTGGTTCATCGAGAAGCAAAATTTTAGGACGGCGAATGAGCGAGCGACCCAAGGCAACGCGCTGCTGTTCGCCACCAGAAAGCGTGCTGGGTTTACGCTCCAAGCGATGTGAAAGTTTCAGCATCGCTGCTGTTTCATTCACGCGCTTGTCAATTTCTTCACGGCCTAATTTTTCTTCGCGTAAAGGATAAGCAAAATTTTCATAGACGGTGAGGTGCGGATAAAGTGCAAAGGATTGGAACACCATTGAAACACCACGCCCGGTGATGGGTTCGTTGGTAACATCGCGATTTGAAATGTGAAGCTGGCCAGCATCAGGCTTTACCAAACCAGCAATGGTGCGCAGAGCTGTGGTTTTGCCAACCGAACTTGGGCCAAACAATACGAAGAAACGTCCTTCGGCAACGTTAAACGAAAGCTGGTCAAGGGCCCGCACCGAGCCAAATGACTTGCAGAGGCCGGATAAGCGTAACGCGATATTTTCAGTTGCCGACATTCTTATTCCTGTGTGTGTTTAGACGCCAATTCGCAGTGCAGTTTTCAAGCCGTCGCTTTCTCCCATTGACCGCTGCGCGCAGATTTCAAAACAGCATCGGTTACAAAATCAGTTGCGAGAGCATCGCGGAAGGTGGGGGCTGCGGGTTTGCCATTACCAATACCTTCAAGAAAATCAGCAACTTGGTGGATGAATGAATGCTCGTAGCCAATTTGCAACCCGGGCACCCACCACTTGCTCATATAAGGATGATCACCATCAGTGATGTGCAATGAATGCCAGCCACGCACCCGGCCTTCGTCGCGATAATCAAAATATTGCAGGCGGTGGAGATCGTGCAAATCCCATGAGATCGAACCGTTTTCGCCGTTAATCTCAAATGTATAAAGCGCCTTGTGTCCCCGCGCATAACGCGTCGCTTCAAAGCTGGCAAGTGAGCCATTGGCAAAGCGCGCCAAAAATAAACTGGCATCATCAATGCTCACTTTTTCGGTTTTACCGGTAATGGTGTGATGACGTTCCTTGATAAATGTCTCGGTCATACCTGACACTTTTTCAATCGAACCATTGAGCCACAATGCAGTATCAATACAGTGCGCAAGAAGATCGCCTGTAACACCGCTACCGGCCACGCTGGCATCAAGGCGCCAAAGCCCCTGCCCGCCTTGCGGCAGATCGGCGGAGATGGTCCAATCCTGCAAAAATTTTGCGCGGTAATGAAAAATGCGGCCAAGCTTGCCCTCATCAATCAATTGCTTAGCAAGTGTTACGGCGGGAATGCGGCGATAATTATACCAGACCATATTGGCCACTTTGGCTTTTTCAACAGCGGCCACCATCTTTGCGGATTCCGCTGCATTGCGGCCCAGTGGTTTTTCGCACATCACCATCTTGCCTGCCTCAGCAGCTGCAATAGCAATTTCCATGTGCGTGTCATTCGGGCTGGCAATATCGATTATATCAATATCATCGCGCACGATTAACTTACGCCAATCAGTCTCGCTTGTTTCATAGCCCCATTGCTCGGCAAAACTTGCGGCCTTTTCAGAATTGCGGGCACAAATTGCCTTCATCACGGGCTTGAACGGAAGATCAAAAAACTGGCTCACTTGTTTGAAGGCATTGCTGTGGGTGCGCCCCATAAAGCCATAGCCGACCATGCCAATATTGAGTGGTTTTTTGTTGCTCATCGAAGACCCCCGTCCATCTTATTCGCGCCAGCCATGAGCGTTGCGAACCTTGACCATCGCTGCCAGAATATCATTCCAGGTCTTCTGCTGCATCATCACGGCGTTGGGGAACATGCAGCCGTCCCAGCAAATATGCCGGATGGCCCTGGTCAACGCGCCCGAGCCATCGCGCAGCCAGAATCCCGCTGTGTGGACAATGTCCAGCTTGCCGTTGGGATCATCGACCTGGCAGTGCCGGCCGGTCTTGTCATGCGATCCGGTGCCGTGGACGTTGGCATCGTTCTGGGCGACGTGGAAATCAATCGTCCAGGGCCGCAAGGCGTCGGTGAGGCGCTTCAGCGCGGCGTCGAGAATCG
>JANLPA010000066.1:0-27751 GCA_031366855.1 Hyphomicrobiales bacterium
CCACATTTTCCATATTAAATAATTTATGGGTTGCCGCGGGCTCCACTTCAAACACATCTAGGGCAGCACCGGCCACATGCTTTGAGATCAACGCATCATACAATGCATCTTCATTCACCAAGCCACCGCGCGCGCAATTGATAATGCGAACACCCTTTTTGCATTTCGCCAAAGCCGCAGCATCAATCACATTGCGGGTTTTTTCCGTGAGTGGAGTGTGCAGCGTGATAAAATCAGAACGCCTAAAAATCTCATCAAGCTCCACTTTTTCAACACCAATATCAAGCGCACGCTCGGCTGAAAGAAATGGATCAAACGCGATCACTTTCATTTTGAGTCCAAGTGCGCGATCGGCAACAATCGATCCAATATTGCCGCAGCCAATAATGCCGAGTGTCTTATTAAAAAGCTCCACACCCATAAAGCGGTTTTTCTCCCACTTGCCAGCATGGGTTGAAGCATTGGCTTCAGGAATTTGCCGGGCCAGTGCCATCATCATGGAGAGCGCATGTTCAGCCGTGGTGATCGCATTACCAAATGGCGTGTTCATCACTACAATGCCGCGCGCGGTGGCTGCAGGAATATCCACATTGTCCACGCCAATACCAGCGCGACCAATCACTTTTAAATTCTTTGCAGCTTCCAAAATTTTTGGTGAAACTTTAGTGGCAGAGCGAATGGCAAGGCCATCATACTCACCAATCTTGGCAAGCAGCGCATCTTTGTCTTTGCCAAGATCAGGCAAGTAATCCACCTCAACCCCGCGATCACGGAAAATTTGAACAGCGGCTTCTGAAAGCTTATCGGAAATAAGAACGCGTGGGGCCATGATGGCTCTCCTCTGAAGTGAAAATTAAACTAAATTGAAGCTTGGGCATAAGCCCAATCAAGCCAATGGGTGAGCGCTTCAACATCGGAAGTCTCAACCGTGGCCCCACACCAAATGCGTAGCCCCGCCGGAGCATCACGATAAGCACCAATGTCATAAGCCACTTTTTCAGCTTCCAGCAGCTTCACCATTTTCTTCGGCACATCTTCAGCACCGTCGAGTGTGAGACAAACGGAAGTATTGGAGCGTGTGTTAGCGACTTTCGCCAAATGATGCGCATGGAGTGTTTTAGAAATCCACGCAGCAATCACAGCAGCATTGGCATCAGCGCGTTTTTGTAAACCGGCCAAACCACCAACCGATTGCGCCCACTCCAAAGCCAACACATAATCTTCAACGCACAGCATGGAAGGCGTGTTGATGGTCTCGCCTTCAAAAATGCCCTCAATCAATTTGCCACCAGAGGTGAGGCGAAAAATCTTCGGCATCGGCCATGCGGGCACATATGATTCTAAACGTGCCACAGCACGCGGAGACAAGATCAGCACACCATGCGCACCCTCCCCGCCCAAAACTTTCTGCCACGAGAAAGTCACCACATCGAGCTTAGAAAAATCCATATCTTGCGCGAACGCAGCAGAAGTCGCATCGCAAATTGTCAAACCTTCACGTGTTGCCGGAATAAAGTCGGCATTCGGAACCCGCACACCAGACGTAGTACCATTCCATGTGAACACCACGTCATGATCAAAATCGATTGAAGCTAAATCTGGCAGCTCACCATAGGGTGCAATAATTTTGCGCGCATCTTTCAGCTTCAGCTGCTTCACAACATCGGAAACCCAGCCCTCGCCAAAGCTTTCCCACGCCACAATATCAACCGGACGCGAACCCAGCAGCGACCACAAAGCCATTTCCACAGCACCCGTGTCGGATGCGGGCACAATGCCAATGCGGTAGTCCGCTGGCACCTGCAAAACGTCACGGGTGAGTGTGATGGCTTTCTTCAGCCGCGCTTTGCCCAAAGATGAGCGGTGCGAACGGCCTAAAACAGCATTCTCTAATTTTTGCGGGGTCCAGCCAGGAAACTTCGCGCAAGGGCCAGAAGAAAAGTTAGCGCATACAGGGCGTGTGCCCGGTTTAATATCTGTCATGTTTATCTCCATCCTTACAGATGAACAGGCCTTCATTGGGGAAGGCTCGCCCGAGGGCGTTAATGACGCAAAGAGAGTCGTAAATCAAGACATAAAAATGCGCCCTCCACTTTCGTGAAGAGCGCGTTCAAATAATATCGGTAAACTTAAAACTTGAAGCGAATACCCGCAGTCACCTGATGTTCCTTCGGATCATCCGAAGACACAACGATATCGCGGAAGCGATAACCCACATCCAAAGCCAGATTGCTAGTCATATCAATGCTTACACCCGCAGCAAGGCTATAAGCCAAGCCTGATGTATCTGCATAGCCTGGCCCAGAAGCCCAACCATAACCAAGACCACCACCTACATAAGGTGTGAACATGGTTGTGTTCTTCCAGTCAAAATAGGCATTGCCCAGAACCACCGTGGTATCGAGTGTGGCACCCGGCGCAATGTCATAACCGCCCGCCCAATCTACAGTAAGATCGGTACGGAAATTATCATTGAATTGATAGCCAACACCGCCGCCAGCAACCCAAGCCGTGTCATCACTGCCGCCACTCCAATTCAGGAATGAAGCACCCGCATCACCACGCAGATAAAATCCTGTTGTGGTTGCAGCATCGCTTGGCACATAGGCATCAGCATCAGCGGCTTGCGCTGCGGCCACCAAAGGCAAAGAAACCAAACCCGCCAGCAAAATTGTTTTCAACATCTTCATAATCGTCACCTCACTAAAACGTTTTGACTTCTCTTGGCGAAGTCAAAATCGCATTTCACTAACCATCCCGATTGATGTACAACGTATGAAGTGGCGATGTGTTCCAAGGCGGGCAAGAAAAAGGCACGATTGTGACTGTTTGAATCTGTTGCAGGAATACAACGATTTTTGTACTGATTTGAGACAGATCAGAAACGTAATAATGACCTTAAATCTAAGCAGCCGATTTTGATATCACACCACAGAGATCATCAACTATTTTGCGCACCATGGACTCGTCTTGGCCTTCGGCCATCACACGAATCAAAGGCTCAGTTCCTGAGGGGCGAATAACCAAGCGGCCAGAATTGCCCAACATGCCTTCGGCGTCTTTAATTGCCGATTTCACATGCGCATCATCCAATGGCTTCCCGCCGGAGAATTTCACATTCTTCAAAACTTGTGGGAATGGCGTGAACATGTTGCACACTTCACTCACTGGTTTTCCTTGACGAACAACTTCGGCAAGAACCTGAAGTGCAGCAAGCAAGCCATCACCCGTGGTAGCAAAATCACTCATCACAATGTGGCCAGATTGTTCACCGCCCACATTAAAGCCATGCTCACGCATATGTTCCACCACATAACGGTCGCCCACCTTTGTACGCGCCAATGTGAGGCCTTTGGATTCCATAAAGCGTTCCAAACCAAGATTAGACATGATCGTGGCAACCAGTCCGCCGCCCTTAAGCTGGCCACGCGCTGCCCAAGATGAGGCAACCAAAGCCATAATCTGATCGCCATCAATCACGCGGCCATTTTCATCACAAATAATCACCCGGTCGGCATCGCCATCTAAAGCAATGCCAATATCGGCACGGGTTTCGCGCACACGCTGGCACATGGTTTCAGGATGGGTGGAACCACACTTGTCGTTGATATTAAGACCATCGGGCTCATCACCAATCTTAATAATCTCAGCGCCCAATTCCCAGAGCACTGGGGGTGCCGTGCGATATGCAGCGCCATTGGCGGTGTCGATCACAATGCGCAACCCATCAAGCCCACCATCACCCACATAGGTGCGCTTGGCAAATTCAATGTAACGAGCGGATGCGTCTTCAATACGCTTGGCGCGGCCGATGTGGTCAGAACCAGCCAGTGTAATTTGTGCGGGATTATCGACCAGATCTTCAATTTTCAATTCCTGATCATCCGAAAGCTTATAGCCATCAGGGCCGAAAAATTTAATGCCATTGTCATAGTAAGGGTTATGCGAAGCGGAAATCATCACACCCAAATCAGCTCGCATCGAACGCGTGAGCATGGCCACAGCAGGAGTTGGCGCTGGGCCGAACAAAAACACATCCATGCCCGCTGAAAGCAGCCCTGCCGTTAACGCTTGCTCAATCATATATCCAGAAAGACGCGTATCTTTGCCAATCACCACGCGGTGGCGGTGTCCACCACGGCGGTGCAACTGCCCTGCCGCCATGCCAATCTTCATCACAATATCTGGCGTCATAGCACCCGTATTTGCGCGGCCGCGAACCCCATCAGTACCAAAATATTTGCGAGTCATTTTCCATCCACCCCTAGTTCCCGCTAAATAATCTAGCACAAATTCTTAAACACCCGTTGAAGCAGGGTCCAGCGCCCCATTGAAAACCGCTATTGCATCAACCGTTTCCTTAACATCGTGAACGCGGAGTATATGAGCCCCCATCAGTGCTGCCTGCAAGGCCCCACCCACTGATCCCGGCCCACGTTTAGCAGCCAGTTTTTCACCTGTAAGAACACCTACCATATTTTTTCGCGAAAGCCCGACGAGCAGGCCAACACCTAGCCCATGAAATAATGAGAGCTGTTGCAGCAAAGCAAGATTGTGCTGAAGGGTTTTGCCAAAGCCAATGCCCGGGTCCACACAAATGCGCGATTTTGGAATTCCTGCAGCAACTGCCGCTTCAACGCGCACTGCCAGCCAATCATAAACATCCAACGCCACATCATCATATTTGGGTGCCAGCTGCATGGTGCGCGGCTCTCCTTTTGCGTGCATGAGAATAACTGGAAGATTGTTGGTCGCCACAATCTTTGCACTGGCCGCATCAAATCCAAGAGCCGAAACATCATTGATAATTTTAGCGCCAGCCTGTGCCGCTTCAAGCATCAATTCTGATTTGCGCGTATCAACCGAAACCACATAATCTTTCGCCAGAGCCGCAATCACCGGTATTATCCGCTGGCGCTCTTCATCAAGCAGCACTTCGTTTGATCCAGGTCTGGTGGATTCTCCACCGATATCGAGAATATCGGCCCCCTGTTCTGCTAGTTGCAAGCCATGCGCAGTCGCAGTTTGCTCTTCGTCATATTCGCCACCATCAGAAAAACTATCCGGTGTCACATTCACAATGCCCATTACCAAGGGGCGGGATAATTCCAGCCCGGCAAATAAACCACGCAGCTTAATAATTTCATCCGTAAGCGGATGATTTCTAATATCAGAAAAATTCTTAATCTCGCGGTGAATGGATTTTCCATCACGCGTAATTTCTTCAACCTGCGTAAAAGCAATATGCCCCATGCCACCCAGCGCACCGGCAGCGCCCGATGCAATCAGCGCTCGCGCATCCGAGCCAAAAACAAGTGAGAGAGGGCGGAGATAAGTTTGGGACATTTCATTACGCTCAAAAAAGTGGCCCACTAAGGACCGCTTCCTTTTACCCTTGCGTCTGTGGTTCAAGTCCACCGGCGCGTTTGCCAGCGCGCGGCACGCTTGGTGTGCCACTCACTGTTGGCCGCGCATTCGGCTTATCATCACGGTTCAAACTCTTACCATCAAGTATGAGCTTCACTTCTTCACCAGACAATGTTTCATATTGAACCAAAGCTTTCGCCACATCATGCAAGCCCTTGCGATATTTGGCCAAAATCTTCTTGGCCTTCGCTTCGCCAGCTTGAATAAGTTTGCGGGTCTCTTCATCAATCAACCGTGCAGTTTCTTCTGAGATATTCTTGCTCTGCGTTACACTGTGACCCAAAAACACTTCCTGTTCATTGGCACCATAACGAACGCGGCCAAGCTTTTCGCTCATGCCCCATTCCATCACCATCGCACGCGCCAACGAAGTGGCCATTTGAATGTCGCCAACAGCACCGTTGGTTACATTCTTGTCACCACCATGAATAAGCTCAGCTTCACGGCCACCAAACAACACCGCAAGGCGCGATTCACACCATTCCACTGTGTAGCTGTGGCGATCACCCGCCGGCAGGTTCATCGTCAATCCAAGCGCACGGCCACGCGGCACAACAGTCACCTTATGCAAAGGATCATAAGGAACGATAATACCAACGATCGCATGGCCCGCTTCGTGATAAGCAGTGTTGAGCAACTCCTCTGGATTCATCACCAGCGAGCGGCGCTCCGCACCCATCATCACTTTATCTTTTGCATCTTCAAATTCGCCTTGCGTCACCATGCGCTTGTTGCGGCGCGCAGCGAGCAATGCAGCTTCATTCACAAGATTAGCTAGATCAGCACCGGAGAATCCGGGTGTGCCACGTGCCAAAACTTTGGCATCAATATCTGGTGCCAGCGGAACGTTTTTCATGTGAACCAGAAGAATTTGTTCGCGGCCCTTCACATCAGGATTGCCCACAGTGATCTGGCGATCAAAACGACCTGGACGGAGCAACGCAGGATCAAGAACATCAGGACGGTTTGTGGCCGCAACGATGATCACACCTTCATTGGCTTCAAAGCCATCCATCTCGACGAGCAACTGGTTGAGCGTTTGTTCGCGCTCATCATTGCCGCCGCCAAGGCCGGCACCACGATGACGACCAACAGCATCAATTTCGTCGATGAAGATAATGCACGGGGCATTCTTCTTGGCTTGCTCAAACATATCGCGCACGCGGCTTGCACCAACGCCCACAAACATTTCTACAAAGTCTGAACCAGAAATCGTGAAGAACGGCACCCCAGCTTCACCAGCAATAGCGCGCGCCAGAAGGGTCTTACCAGTACCCGGAGGACCAACCAGCAACGCACCGCGCGGAATTTTGCCGCCAAGGCGTTGGAACTTTTGTGGGTCCTTCAAAAACTCCACAATTTCTTGCAAATCATCCTTGGCTTCATCAACGCCAGCCACATCTTCAAAAGTCACACGGCCTTGTTTTTCGGTGAGCAACTTTGCTTTCGATTTACCAAAGCCCATAGCCTTACCAGAACCAGATTGCATTTGGCGCATAAAGAAGAACCACACACCACCCAGCAAAATCATTGGCAACCACCAAATGAGGAAATTGCTCAATAAAGATTCACCTTGTGGCGGAAGGTAAGTCACTTCGACATTCTTGTCGCGCAACAGCTTCTCACCAACACCACTGATGTCAATCAGCGGTCCGTTGGTAACTAGCGTTTTGCCATCCGCTTCCTTGGCAGTAATTGTGCCATTGCTGGAATAGGTAACACTCTTCACGCTGCCATCGCTAACTTTATTGAGAAAATCAGAATAGCTGATCTCAGACGAATTGCCGCGCAATGTTTGGCTTTGAAACAAGCTGAACAGGGCGACCAACAAAAGTGCGATGACAATCCAAATGCCGAAATTGCGAAACTGGTTCAATTTTCCCTCGAATCTGCCGCAAAACCAAGATGGCCAGCGAACATCTAATCATTGTCACACTACATAAGCCCTGCACTCTACAATTCCAAGGCTAACCCAATCATTAATGCCGTAAAAACTTAATCTCCACAGGCTGGCCAATGCCAAGATGCGGGATTGACCAAATCTGGCCGTTTTGCACGATGGCTGGAAGCCCCGCCTGCACAAAAGCTGGAATATCGTCACGCCGCGCCACTGGGCCAAGATCGCGGAGAGGCAGAATTGAGGCCCCAACTGGCCCCTTAAAGTGAAATCGACCATCCCACAGCAAGGCCCCGTCGGTGCCAATCAAAAGCGGAACTTTCGAAATCCGTCCGGGCTCGCGCGCCACAATCAACAAATCTTTGCGTTTGGCAAACAACGCTCCACCCAAAGTCCGTCGCCCGGTTTTTTCCTCTAGCATCCAAGTTTGTAGTTTAAAACGCTCCTCACGTTCCACTTTACGTTTGGAATAGCCGCAAAGATCAATCATCCGCAAAACCACAAGATCAAACTCAGTTTGATCAAGCTTAGAAAGCGCCGCGCGATGCAATGTCAAAAATCCAGTTTCATGAATTTTGATGTTGCTGCTGCACCATAATTTGCTGGCATGTGTAGAGCGTTCAATAAATTCTTGGGCAGCATCTGCCTGGGCATCAAGTTCACGCAAATCACCTGCAAGTTCTTGCCGCACGCGCACCCGTTCAAATTTGGGGTCTTCATTGCTTGGGTCATCAATCCAATCTTGCCCGATTTCACGGAGATAGCTTTGCAAGTCTAGGCGTCGCATTTTAAGCAATGGCCGTTGCACCTGAATGCCTTTCCATTCACGTTCCGGCCAAATGCCAGCAATGCTATGCAAGCTATCCGTGCGGGCTTGGCGCATGGCCACAGTTTCAGCCTGATCATCCACCGTGTGGGCCGTGAGCAAAACCCAAACATCATGCGCGGCACACCATTCTGACATCAGATCATAACGAGCAGCCCGCGCTTTGGCTTGAATACCACTTTTCACACCATCATGCTGCCACTTCAAAATATGATGCGGAATTTCTAAAACTGCACACCACTGCGCCACTTGCTTAGCCTCATCAGCAGCAGCATCACGCAAGCCATGATCAACAGTAAGAACGATAAGCTTTGGTGGTTGCTTCAGCGCGGATGTCCATTCATGCACCATGCGCAACATGGCCATGGAATCTGAACCACCAGAAACCGCCAGCGCCACATGGCGCAAACCGCCTAACTTTGAAAAAATTTGATCGAGCCTAACTGGCTCAGCAACCAGCACGCTTATATTCCGCTTGCGCGCGCTTATTGGCTTCCACAGCTTTCGGGAATTCACTACCCACTGAACCTAAGGCCGCACAGCCTTGTTCCTTCTGGCCAAGCTTATTGAGCGATAAACCAAGTTTCAACAAACTATCAGCAGCCCGGCGGCTTTTTGGAAATTGCTTATAGCCAGTCAGATAATTTTGCGCGGCATCGCTATAATCTTGCTGGGCATAATAAGTTTCACCCAATTTATATTGCGCACTGCCCGCCAAATTATGATCAGGATATTTGGCCAGAAATTCCTTGAAGCCTGCTTGGGCATCATCATATTGCAATTGCAGCAAGGCTTTTTCTGATTTCATAAATAAATCGTCTGGTGTTTCCTGCAAAGACACCGCTTCAACGCCAGTGCCTTGATCTTCCACAATCGGCGCTGCGGCAATATCTTCACCACCTTGCGGCACCAAAACCTTGCCTGCAAAACCACCATCGCCAGTTTGTGCCGCCTTGTTGCTCATCGCACCTAGAACTGTTTCTTGAGGGGCTGTGCCATCTTGAACGCCACCATAAAGCGTACCATCTTGAGCGGGCTGGGTTGCATCTCCAACAATAGGCGCTTCCTGAATTGTCTCAACGCCACCATCGCTGGCTTGACCGGAAATTTGTGGGCGAACAACCTGCTGCATCACCAGTTTCTTCTTAGGCGGTGCCACCAGCACAGGCTGCTCAACAGCGCCCATTTTTTGTGGCGCTGCACCCTGCTGGCTCTGCATTTGCTTAATTATATAATTCAGCTCTTCAATCTGCCCCACCAATTGGCGCACCTGATTTTCAAGGGCGTCAACGCGGTTGCTCACATCATCGGCATAGGCCGGAAGTGTGGATGCACTCATCATTAGAGCAAATACGAAAAGACTTTTCTTCAACATGAGAAAGAATCCAATAAATTGATTTTCCCTGCTCTGAAACCAAATCGCGTTAGAATTGAGGCTTGATTGGGGAGATTTTGAATTATGAATGGCTGTTGCGTTGCTGCAACAGCCATCAGACTCAGTTGGCACCACCCGTAATCACTGTCACAGCACGGCGATTCTGGCTCCAGCATTGCTCAGCATCGCAAAGTGCCACTGGGCGTTCTTTGCCGTAAGCGATGGAGGCAATGCGGCTGCCAGCCACACCTTGGCTGATCAAGAAGCCGCGCACTGTTGTGGCACGGCGGGCGGAAAGCGAAATATTATACTCGCGCGTGCCGCGTTCGTCAGCATGGCCTTCCACTTGAATGGTCACATTCGGATATTGCTGCAACCATTGGGCTTGCTTGGTCAAAATATCGGAAGCTTCTGGCGTGAGCGATGTTTGATCGTTCAAGAAATAAACCCGGTCGCCAATTTCAGATTCAAACTGAGCTTTAGAGCCGGGCGTTGCAGAACTTTGGCCATTGCCAGCTCCACCCAAACCAGCATCAAGGTCTGGTTGGTTTTTCTTAGAACAGGCTGCCAAAGCCAAAAAGCAGCAGCAAATGGCTGCCATCTTGAAACTTGCTACGCGCGTCATCATCGTCGTCACTCCTAAAGCTCAGCAGTTCTGCTGGTTCCAAAGCCCCGCAGAATCGCACAATTTAACAGCGCCATGGCGCAAAATGCCACCGCACGCAAGTGTGGTGGCACATGGTTAACAAACCGCAAACATAAGCTAAAGCCCTAACTCGCGTTCGCCCCGCCTGTAATAACGGTAACAGCACGGCGATTTTGTGACCAACATGACTCTGCGTCACATAATTTTACCGGGCGCTCTTTTCCGTATGCAATAGTAGAAATGCGCCCACTTTCAATGCCTTGGGCTACTAAGAATGCACGAACCACAGTGGCACGGCGGGCTGAGAGCGAAATATTATACTCGCGTGTGCCGCGTTCATCGGCATGGCCTTCGATCTGAATCGTCACACCATCATATTTTTTCAGCCAATTGGCCTGCTGCAACAAGGTGGATCTGGCTTCTTCGGTCAATGCAGTCTGGTCATTTTCAAAATAAACCCGGTCACCCACATTTTGCGCCAAATCAGCAGCAGAACCAGCCAAAGCCGAGCCCGCCATTTGACCACCACTTAAACCAGAATTCAGGCCGCTATCTAAACCAGCGGCGGTTTTGCTTTTCTTCGTGCAGGCCGAAAGGGCTAACACAGAAGCCAAAGCAACAACGATTTTAAAACTGACAGAATTACGCATACTCAAAACTCCACACACAAGAGCGTTTTGACTTTTCATAGGAAAGTCAAAATCGCCTTAAAAGGCCACCCAGCCTCATTCATTAAAATTGTAATGACTTAACTTAGTTAAGAAGAGGTGACCAAGCGGGGTCAGATGAAAATTCTGGCGTAGGCACTTCCTGTTCATTGTAACCAGAAATATCAACTGAATAGAGTTGCGGCCCACCAGACTCACCACCACTTTCACGAAAGAACATAACCACGCGTGAATTTGGTGACCAAGTTGGGCCTTCATTGTGGCGGCCTTCTGTGAGAATGCGCTCACCCGATCCATCTGGGTTCATCACCCCAATGGCAAATTTGGCTTCGCCTTGTTTGGTGAAGGCAATCCACTTGCCATCTGGCGACCAGACAGGTGTTGAATAACGACCCTTGCCAAAGCTGATGCGGTGTTGATTTGATCCATCGGCATTCATCACATAGGCCTGCTGCGTGCCACCACGATCAGACTCAAACGCAATCTGCCCACCATCCGGCGAATAGCTGGGTGCCGTGTTGATTGAATTTTCATTTGTCAGTTGTTGCATTTGTTTGGAGCGCAAATCCATTTCGAAAATGTTCGAGTTGCGGCCATCATCACTTTGCAAACTCATGATCACTTTTTGCCCATCCGGCGAAAAACGCGGCGCAAAACTCATGTTTGGAAAATCACCAACAATTTCTTTTTGGCCGGTGTCGATATTATAAAGATAAACCCGTGAAGCCTCCGTGCCGATTGCGGCATAAGTTATCTCTTGGCTGTTGGGTGAGAAACGCGGTGTTAACAAAATCTCATTGCCCTTGGTTAAAGTGCGCGCGCCAAAACCATCTTGGTCCATAATCGCAAGCTTCTTAACGCGGTGATCTTTCGGGCCAGACTCATCCACATAAACCACACGCGTATCGAAATAACCGGGATAACCAGTGATCGATCCATAAATAAGATCAGCAATTTTATGAGCAATGCGCCGTGAGACTTTAGGCGAAGCAGTGAAACTGGTGCCCGTCACCAACTGCCCCGTATTCACATCATAAAGCTTGAAGGCCACAACCATCTTGCCGCCCTGCATCACAACTTGCCCAACCACCAAATCTTTCGCTTGCACTTGTTTCCAACTTGCAAATTGTGGCGCCGCATCAAAACTGCCAATTTGTTCAATGAAGGATTCTGGTGGCAACGGCTTAAAATATCCTGACCGCGCAAGATCACTTGCAATCACGCCTACAATCTCCGCCGAAACGTCTCCAGCACCCTCACCTGAAATAAATGGCGCAATGGCAATCGGAAGTGGATCAATTTGCCCACCTTGCACAGTACCATTCACTGCCCAAGCCTGCGGCACTGCAAAGCCAACCAACATCAAAATCGTCAAAACCAAGTTGCGCATCGTAAGTCCCATCATGTGCCAAACAGCAAGTTTGGATTAAAGTCTAAGGTATTGTCTTTCCAGAGTTCATATTGATCTGGTGGCAGATTATAATTCTGGCATTCAAGAATAGCTGAAACCGCAGCCCGCGCTGTGGCATCAAAAATCGGGTCAGAGTTCATGCTGGCAACTTCCGGCTGACCATTCACGGAACCATCCTGATTGAGCAAAAAGTGAATGCGCACCGAAATATCGGCATCCCGCGCAGCGGGTGGCACGTTGAAACAGCCCTTCACCTTGCTGGTCAGCGCATTGATCAAAGTGGCCGTCACAAGTTGGTCATTGCCTTGTGCATCAGCCTCCGCAAGTTTTGGTGAACCTGTTTCTTCGGTTGGTTTTTGCGGAGCTGTTTTCTCGCCTTTTTTCTTATCCAGAAACGCCGAAATATCATCGAGCTTTAATTCCGGCTTTTTCTTTTCCGGTTTCTTAGGCTCAGCAACTTTGGTTTCCTTAGGCTTCGGTTCAGGTTTTTTTTCTGGCAGCGGCTCTTCGGTTTTTTTCAACAGATCCGTGATCGCTGATGGATCAAGTGGCTTAGGTTCTTCGATCTTGGGCGGCTTTGGCGGCTCAGGTTTTTTAACCTCTGGCTCCGGCGGCGGCGTTGGCTCTTTCGTTGCCGTGTTCACCTCTTCAGCAACCTTGGGTGCGGGCGGCACATCTTTTATGATCTTGGTTTCTTTGGGCGCTGGCTTTTCAATCTTAGGCGCAGGCTCAGTAGCCGTTGCCACTTTCTGCGTCTTGTCAGTAATCTGACTAATATCAACCTGCACAACTTCAGATGGCTTCACTTCAAATGGCTTCGGCGCTGGCAAAATCACCAGCGTGGCCAACAATATCGCGGCATGAAACCCAACTGAAATGACAACTGGTTTGCGCATCAGTTTGCTGGGGCCACCTTTTCTGTTGGCGTGGTAACCAAACTAATTTTGGTGAAGCCCGCAGAGTTCAAAACACCCATCACTTCCATAATAGCGCCATAAGGCACATTGGTGTCGCCGCGCACCATCAATTGCTCGTCATTGCCATTCTTGGCCAGTGCTTGAAGTTTTGCTGCAAGATCACCCAAGGCAATTTCAGATTTATCGATAAACACTTTGCGATCTGCCTGAACAGAAATGGTCAAAGGCTCCGATGGTGTGGGCAATGGCTTGGCTTCGGTTTTTGGCAGTTCAATCGGAACCCCCGTTGTCATCAAAGGGGCTGCCACCATAAACACAATCAGCAACACCAGCATAACGTCCACCAAGGGTGTCACGTTAATATCGCTCATCGTGCCGTGGTTAGACCTGCGTCTGGAATTACGCCGTTGATATCCGCCTGCTCTGGCTCCACCTGCACCCATGTTTAAACGCGCTCATCCAACTGGCGGGAAATGATGGCCGAGAACTCATCAGCGAAATTCTCCAACCGCATCCCAATTTTTGCTGCATCAGCAGAATACATGTTATAAAAAATTGTCGCTGGTATGGCGGCAACAAGGCCAATGGCCGTGGCAAACAATGCCTCCGCAATACCCGGCGCTACAACGGCCAAATTAGTGTTTTGCGAATTTGCAATGCCTTGAAACGCCGTCATAATACCCCATACGGTTCCGAATAACCCCACGAACGGACCAGCCGAACCAACCGTGGCTAAAAACAACAGGCGCGATTCCAGCCCGCCCATTTCTTTTTGAATGGCCACATCCATCACTTTTTCAATGCGCTTCTGCACGCCAGCAAAACCAGCCCGCATGGCCGAACCTTGGCTGCGCTTCCATTCCGCCATAGCTGCTATAAAAATCGCCGAGAGTCCGGAGGTGGCGCGGTTAGACATGGCATTATACAAATCTTCGAGCGATTGCCCCGACCAGAAGGTTGATTCAAACCGATCATTGGCAGCATTCATTTTGCGCACGGCATAGAATTTTTCAAAAATAATCGCCCAGCACCAAACCGATGCCAGCGCCAAACCAATCATCACCAGAAAAACTGGCCAGCTTGCTTGAAACAACAAATGCCACAGCGAAATCTGTGGCCCACCACCCACAACGGGCGCAACTGCAATCGGATCCATAAATATAAAAGTCCCTAAAGGCCCATAAGCCGCCCATCTTCCCCCAGAAAGATAGCCCTCCTACACAGCCAAAATCTGTCAAAACTACGGCAATTCAAGCCTTTCTCGAATCACCACAGCGCCGGAACCCTTATAGCCCAGCGTTGAGAGTGTGATGCGGAGGTTATGGTTAATAAGGGGTTAGCGGGAAAACTTTGCACTTAGCGCTGAAGTAATCCTTTGCGGCCTTCCGTCTTTGCCAATAATGGCCACCGTCACTAAAGCAGAAAACACCAGTTCTTCCCCGCGCTTTACCACTTGAGCAAGTTCAAACCGCGCGCCGCCCATTTCAACAAGCGACGTTTCCACATCAAGCACATCGTCAAATTTCGCTGGTCGCAGAAACTCGCACTCCATCTTTCGCACCACGAAGGCGTGGCCCTCAGCGAACATGGCATTCTGGTCCACACCCACATCGCGCAAATAACCAGACCGCGCCCGCTCGCAATATTTCAAATAATTGGCGTGGTAAACATGGCCGGAAAAATCGGTATCTTCGTAATAAACCCGCACCTGAAATTTAGACATCGAAAGTGCCTTGCGTAATCTCATCGCGTTGTGGCACCGCCAAACCCAAATGCTTAAACGCATGGTGAGTGAGCAAGCGCCCGCGCGGGGTGCGGTTTAGAAATCCGAGTTGCAACAAATAAGGCTCCACCACATCCTCAATGGCATCACGGCCTTCCGAAAGCGAAGCCGCAATCGTATCTATGCCCACCGGCCCGCCACCAAAATTGAGAGCAATACATTTGAGATAGCGATGATCCAGCGCATCCAATCCTGCATGGTCCACATCCATGGCCCGCAACGCCTTATCAGCCGCCTTGGCATCAACAGTTGCCACTCCATCCACAGAGGCAAAATCGCGCACCCGGCGCAGTAAGCGCCCGGCAATGCGCGGCGTGCCGCGTGAGCGCTTTGCCACCTCGCGAGCCCCATCCTCAGTGATCGGCATATTCAGTATGCGCGAACCACGATGCACAATTTGCAACAGTTCTTCTTCATTGTAAAAATCCAGCCGCACCGGAATGCCAAACCGATCACGCAACGGTGTAGTCAGAAGCCCCGTACGCGTTGTGGCGCCAATCAATGTGAACCGCGCCAAATCAATTCGCACTGAACGCGCCGCTGGCCCTTCGCCAATAATCAAATCCAGCTGAAAATCTTCCATCGCTGGATAAAGCACTTCCTCCACGATGGGAGACAAGCGGTGAATTTCATCAATGAACAACACATCACGGTCTTCTAAGTTCGTGAGCAGTGCCGCCAAATCGCCAGCCTTGGCAATCACCGGACCAGAGGTCGCCCTAAAATTAACTCCCATCTCGCGCGCCATAATCTGCGCCAGAGTAGTCTTGCCAAGCACCGGCGGCCCAGCAAACAACACATGATCCAGCGCCTCATTCCGAGACTTTGCCGCCTCAATAAAAATCGAAAGGTTCAGTTTATTTTTGCTCTGCCCCACAAATTCCGAAAGCCGCTGCGGCCGCAGATGCGTGTCGAGCGCGTCTTCGAGTTTTGGAGCTGGGGTGAGAATGGGGCGGGTCATAGCAAAGGGACCTCATCCGACCTTCGGTCACCTTCTCCAAAGAAGAAGGGCGAAGTTAAACACAACCCGAAATTAATTGTTCTTCTCCTCTGAATAAGGTGCCCCAAGGGGGCGGATGAGGTCCCTTTGCTACGAGTCGTCATCCCAGTGCCAATTCCTTTAGCGCAGCTCTAATCAATTTTTCTGTAGGCTGATCATCGCCACTCTTCCTGATCGCCGCACTCACCGCCTGCGCTGCTTGGCTTTGGCCATAACCCAAATTCACCAGCGCCGAAACTGCATCAGTTGCCGCCGTTGGTCGCGCCGCTAAAAGCTCAGCCGCCACTTGGCCCAAGCCTACATCTGCACCTGAAAACGCAGGCACCTTGTCTTTCAATTCCAGCACAATGCGCTCAGCCAGTTTCTTGCCCACGCCATTGGCCCGCCCGATAATGGCTTTATCTTGCAGGGCTATGGCCGAAGCCAATTCATGCGGCGACAGCACCGATAATATCGCCAGCGCCACCCGCGCACCCACACCCTGCACAGTTTGCAATAAACGGAACCATTCTTTTTCCAGAGTGCCCGAAAAACCCACCAGTCGAATGTTATCCTGCGAAACCAACATCTCGGTATAAATTTCCGCAAACTCTCCAATAGACGGCAACGCAGATAATGTGCGGCCTGAGCAGGAGGCAAAATAAACCACGCCACCCACATCAATCATCAGCCAATCTACGCCAACGGAATCAATTCGCCCTTTCAATTTGCCAATCATGGATGCGTGTCCGGCGCAATGATTTCGAGTTCAGGGAAATAATTACGATAACGTCTTGCATCCCGTGTAATTAGCCGATGCCCCATCACAGCTGCATGAGCACCAATCAAAAAATCCGGTAAAGTCCGATTACGCGAACCGCCCGATGATCTATATTTCTTGTGGGCATGGCCCGCCAAAAATGCGCAAGTCCATGGCAAGTCCTCAAACACAATTCCAATATCTTTAAATGAAGTTTCAAACTCGCGTTGTGCGTCAAACTCGCCCGCAGTTTCAGCATAGATGACTTGATTGATAAAAAGCGGGCCTTCATTGGCCGCATACATCACAGATCGCAGTGACCATGCGAAAAATTCTGAATCCCTCTTGCAAATATCAATGACGATGTTTGAATCAACGAGACTCGACATCGTCGAAAGGTCCCCTTGTCATTTCAAAAAATTCATCCGATGTCGTCTTGCTAGCCCATCCTTCGCGCCGCGCACGCTCCCCAAGTTCAATCAACTTGCGCGCAATCCGCGCTCCGGGGCTCTCACCTTCAACCACTTCATCTTGATGCAAAACAATCAAAGCTCCCTCCTCTGAAAAGCCAACATCGGTGCCGGGCGCAATGCCCAGCTTATCTCGCACTGCTTTCGGAATTGTCACTTGGCCTTTGCTAGTCACACGCATGGTAATACCTCTAAGTATTACTTATCAAAAAACTCAGAACAAGTCAAGAACGATCCAAAATCTCTTGCAGTTTCTGGGTGCCGCGATGATGCGCGTGGCAGATGGCGATGGCCAGCGCATCCACCGAATCCGCAGTCTTCAATTCCGCCCGCGGTAGAAGAATTTTGACCATGTGTTTCACTTGGTCCTTCTCGGCATGGCCATTGCCCACCACGGTTTTTTTGATCACATTGGGCGCATATTCTGAAACGCCAATCTTACGAAGCACTGGTGCAAGCATCACTACGCCGCGCGCCTGCCCCAGCTTTAAAGTAGCCCGCGCATCTTTGTTCACAAAGGTTTCCTCGATGGCGGCTTCATCGGGTTTGAACTCATCTAAAACCGCTAAAATTTGCTGATGAATTTGCAACAGTCGCACCGCAAGATCATCTTCATTCACCGAATGAACTGCACCATCAGCTACATAAGAAAGTCTGGAACCATCAGCCTCAATAATGCCCCAGCCGGTGTGACGTAAGCCGGGGTCTATGCCAATGATGCGAACTGCACTCATTCTTCTGGATAGAGCTTGGCCATCACATCATCAGGAATATCGACATTGCTGAACACCACTTGCACGTCATCATCTTCATCCAACATCTCGACAAGTTTGATCAAAGTTTCAGCTTTTTCAAAATCAACTGGAGCCATCACATTTGGCTTCCAAATCATTTTCACACTTTGCGCTTCACCAAATTTTGCAGCCAGTGCTGCTGCAACATCATTCAAACCTTCAAACGAACAAATGATGGAGTGCAAAGTCTCATCGCAAGTCGCATCATCCGCACCCGCTTCAATCGCAGCATCCATCATAGCATCCGCTGATGCTTTAGCGATCGGATACGTTACTTCACCCACATGGGCGAACATGAATGACACTGAATTGGTTTCGCCCAAATGCCCACCCATCTTGGTGAAGGATGATCGCACATTAGAGGCCGTGCGGTTGCGATTATCAGTGAGCGCTTCAACAATGATGGCCACCCCACCTGGGCCATAACCTTCATAGCGCACATTATCAAAGCTACCTTCATCAGCACCCGATGCTTTTTTGATGGCGCGTTCGATATTGTCTTTCGGCAAGTTTTCAGCGCGGGCGTTTTGAATGGCCAAACGCAACCGAGCATTGGCCGCAGGATCAGGCACACCAGCTTTGGCAGCAACAGTGATTTCACGTGCCAGTTTTGAGAATATCTTTGACCGCAGCTTATCTTGCTTGCCCTTGCGGAACATGATGTTTTTATATTGTGAATGGCCAGCCATGAAAACTCCGAAGACTAAAAAATTCATGAGCATATAGCCAAGTTACACCCGCCCGCACAAGCGCTGAAAGCTTAGTCTTCAGCACTATCCAGATAGTTGTGAGCCTCACCTTGGAAATTAGTAACATGATAATCTTTGCAGTCAACAGTCTGCAAATATGAAGGCCCGATTGGAACCTTTCCATAACCACCCGGAATATCCAGCATGTAAGTGGGAAGGCATAAACCAGAAATTTGGCCGCGCAGCCCTTGCATCAACTGCTGCCCTTCAGCAATGGAACAGCGAAAATGTTCAGTCCCCTTGGCCTTATCAAGGTGATGCAAATAATAAGGCTTAACGCGCAACGCCACCAATGCTTTCATCAACGCGCTTAAAGTTTCAACCGAATTGTTGATGCCTTTCAACAATACACTTTGCGACAAAAGCGGAATGCCAGCATTCACCAGTTTGGCAAAACCCAGTTTCACTTCTTCAGATATTTCAGTGGCGTGATTAACATGCACCACAACATAGGTTGCTGGCCGCACTTTAAGGGCCGCAATCAAACCATCTCCAATCCGCGCTGGGTCCGCCACAGGTGAGCGTGTGTGAATTCTAATAACTTGCACATGTTGAATCTTAGAAAGCTCATCCATAAGAAGCCCCAAGCGCCGATCTGAAAGCACCAGCGGGTCACCGCCCGATAAAATCACTTCCCAAATTTCGGGATGGCTGCGAATATAGTCCAGTGCGGCTGCCATTTCCACAATATCCAAAGTCTCATCAGCCCGCCCCACTTTTTCACGGCGAAAGCAAAAGCGGCAATAAACATGACAGGTGTGAGTGGGTTTAAGCAACACGCGGTCAGGGTAGCGATGGGTGACACCTTTTACTTTTTCATGTGCAGCATCGCCAATGGGATCGCTCATTTCGTCTGGCGTCACAATTAACTCAGCCAAACTAGGCACATATTGTGCATATATTGCATCGCTCGCATTAGGCGCAGCAATCAAGCCCTGCACATGCGGTGTAATCCTCATATTGAAATTTTCCACAACTGCGGCAAGGCCCCGCGCCTCAACACCCATCGCCAAGCCAGCCGCCTGGAGTTCGCCTAAATTTTTGACGACGGAAACTGCACGCCGATTATGTGTCACTGTTAGCCCTTGATGGTTTGGAGTTAAAATAATGCGGGCCTTATAGCCAGCCACAATGCCACCACACAAGCGTCAGGCTTTAACCCACTTTTAACGATAACGGTTCAATTCTAAGCGCATTAAGTGTGTTTGTGGAGTGAGTAACATGAAATTCAAAATGGCTTCGGTAGAAACTTTCTCGTTTGACGGCGAGAGCTTTGGTGCCTCAGGCGCTAATGCATTAAGAAAGGTTAAATCATTGGCCGACACTGCCCCCACAGGACGACTCTTCGCATCCATTGCAACTTTGACTGAAATGAGCAGCGCCACCAGTGCTGCCCTTGAAAAAGGTCATTTGGAAAAAGCGGCAATTATGGCCAGCAAATTGGCCCAAGCCGGTGAGAGCAAATTGCCAAGCTTCTTCCGCCGTAAGGCCTAGCGGGCTTTAGAAAGCCCCATCTTTGTCATGAAGTGTTTCAGCGCTTGGGCGGTCACGGGGTCAAGTTCACCTGCATTTGGCAAATTGCGCCAATCCCCATTCTTAATAAAGGGCTCCACACTTTCAAATGGCATAGGTTTGGCGAAGTAGAATCCTTGTAAGTAATCACACCCCAACCGTGTTAAAATATCTGCATGTTCCGCTGTTTCCACACCTTCAGCGCAAACTTCGATATTCTGCGATTTGCCAATTTCAATAAGTGACCGCACCAATCTGCGTTGTGATTCACTCTCAACGATATTCAGTGTAAGCTGTCGATCAATTTTCATGCGATTTGGGTTTAGGCGCAACAGACTGACGATAGAAGCATGACCGGTGCCAAAATCATCAAGATCAATGCCAATGCCAAGGTCTTTCAGCCCTGCAATATTATCCGTGTTGAGGTCGTCAGCATCATCAAGAAAAATTGACTCGAGAAGCTCGAATGAAACGCGGGCGGGTTGAATGCCAAGCGGCCGCAAACTTTCAAGCAGGGCCTCGTTGCCGAGTCTACGTGCTGAAACATTCACCGAAACTCTTGGAATACAAACGCCATTGCTATCCCAATATTTCAAATGTTCAAGGGCTTGCTCCAAAACTGTGTGGTCAATAGCGTTCATGCTGTTGAGTTCAGAGGCAACATTCAAAAACGCATCTGGCCCCAATAGTCCACGGGTTGGGTGTTTCCAACGCGCCAAGGCCTCAACACCAGCAACATCACGCGTTTTGGCATTGAAGATGGGCTGATAATAGGGAACGAATTCATTGCGTTCCAAACCATTGAGCATATCATCAGCACATTGTTTGTTTGCAATAACTTCCGCCTGCAGGCTTCCCGTGAAATGCACCGCACAATTTCGCCCTGATCGTTTGGCCCTGTACAATGCAATATCGGCATTAACCAGCAGTTGCCGTGGATCAATATCACCTGCTGATTCTGCCACACCGATGCTCACGCCACAGCGGCACTCATAACCCTGCCAAGCAATAGGTTGGATCGAAATTTGAATAACCCGATCAACCATGCTTTGCAGAATGCGTCTCTCTGGTGATGGAGATAGCAACACAACAAATTCATCACCACCAATGCGCGCCACCAAATCACTATTGCGAAATTGCGTGCGCAATAACATCGCCGTTTGCACCAACACCGCATCGCCAGCAGCATGACCTTTGGTGTCATTAATCTGCTTAAACCTATCAAGATCGATGTGTAGGAGTGTGAGACTGTGTCCTTGTTTGCTGCCAGTTTGAAATTTGATGAGCAAATTGTCGAGATGGCGGCGGTTTGGCAAACCGGTTAAAGAATCATGTAGTGATGCATGTTCCAAATGGCTGCGCGCCACTTCGAGATCTTTACTTCTATTTTCTGCGAGCATTTTTGCTGAGCGAAACGCTTCCGCTCTTTCAATGTCTTCGGTTACATCCCACAAAACCCCAGTTACGGAACTCAAGTCCGTATCTTGGAATGGGAAGCTCGCGCGGCATCTAATATATTTTACTGCGCCAGAATCTTGAATAATGCGGTAGTCGAGTGAATAGCATTCGCGCTTGGCAATACCGTTTACACAAATCTCGTTTGATTTTTCAAAGTCGTCGGGATGAACAAGCCTTTCCCAAGTGCCATTAGGAATCGGACCTTCATCAAATTCAATTCCAAACATTTCACAGCTGCGTCTATCCCAATATGTCTGGCGATTAGGGATGTCATATTTCCAAAGACCAACTTGCGAAGTGGAGAGTGCTAATTCCAATCGATGCGAAATTACCGCCAATTCAGCTTCACGATTTCTAATATGGGTCACATCTGTATCGGTGCCAATGATGCGAAGTGGCAGGCCGTTTTCATCGCGATCAAGCACACGTCCACGCGCGAGAATCCACATCCAATGGCCATTGCGGTGAAGCTGCCTATACTCATAAGATACTTCATCCATCGTTGGTTTAAAACGCTCAGCCATTTTTTCAAGAACCAGCGCATGATCATCAGGGTGAATTTCTTTCAGCCAGTTTTCATCGTCAAGATTTAGCTCTTCGTCCTCGTCAATTCCGCGCATTTGTTTCCACGTCGGCGAATAGGTCCACATGTCGGTCTTAACATCACAATCCCACACACCTTGGCCAGCGCTGTCCAATGCAAAGTTCCACCGTGTTGTCGCATCAATAGCGTTTTGCTCTGCTGCCATTTGTTTGTCGATTGAAGTCACTTGAACTGCAAATGCAGGCTTATCGCGCGCAGGTGAATGCGGCAAAGCCGAGACCGAAGCGATGACCCAAACATGAGAACCGCTTTTATGAATATATTGTCGTTCAACTGAAAAAACGTTGTCCTTCAAGAGCGACAGTTCACCCAATCTGATCAGGAGAGAATCCCAATCGTTTAGTGAAATAATCTGCTTAATGTTATGCCCAAGCAGTTCTTGTTGTTCATACCCCAATAACAAGCAAAGGCCTTTGCCCACGCGCAAAATATTTAAGTCACTGTCTAAAAGCATGAGGCCGCTTGTTGGGGATTCAAAAATGTCGTCAAGCAGACTCTCTCCCAAAAATTTGGGTTCGGCTAAGTTAGAAAGGCTCTCAGTTCTATTTGCCATTGCATCAAATTCCAGCTCCCCAGTTGTATTGATAGTAAGTTCAACTTGAAATGGAGTTAAATGAAATGCTTTTGACGAAATATGATAAACTGTGGTTTACAATTTCTTTTCGAGCATTCAATTTTTTGAATTAACTAAAGGCATCACTTTGAAAGCGGCAGCTCTTTCTTGGGCTTGCTTTAGTAAGTCCGGAGACATTTTGCTCATTGCTTCATCAAGCGTCGGGTCAGCCCGCCCACCCGCTTTTGCCAATATATTCCACTTGGCTGCTTCTACCGCGTCAACCTCAACCCCATGCCCAGTGGCATAAAGTTTAGACATCCGGTTCATCGCAACCGGATTGCCATGATTGGCCGCAACCAAAAGCCATTTGGCCCCCAGCTTTTCATCCTTCTGCACACCTTCGCCACGGAACACCATAACGCCATATTCAAGGGCTGCATCAGGCATGCCTTGAACCGCCGCTTTCGAAAACCACAGGCCCGCTGTCACCATGTTTTTGTCAACACCACGACCATCAATATAAAGTAGTGCTAAGTTATATTGCGCATCGGCAAAGCCTTGATCAGCAGCTTTTTGAAACCAGAGCGCTGCATCTTTCCACGCCGGCGGATTGTTATAAATGCCACTGTAAAACAATGCCAAATTATATTGCGCTTGAAAATTTCCAGCACTGGCGGCTTTTTCCAACCATGGCGCACCTTCTTCTAAATTTGGTTCCCCAAGGGAGCCATCTAACAACAACATGCCCAATGAAAATTGGGCCTCCACATTGCCTTTGTTGGCTGCTTTAGCAAACCAAACTTGGGCTTGCTTGAGATCAGGCTCGACAGCTAAGCCCTTTTGATAAATCGTCGCCAGCATCACCATGGCGCGTGGATCATCTTTTTCTGCAAAGTCTTCTGCTAAAGCTTTTGCATCGGCATATTTTCCGTCATCAAACAAAGCCATGGCCTCATCGAAAGTGGCTGGGCTTTGTTCCTGTGCATGAACAGTTTGCGCAAATGCCAGCAATGCCAAAAGCAAAAGCTTTTTCATTTTTTCAATCGCGCAGCAAGTTCAGAAATAATTCGTGTTGCACTGGCAGCACTCTCCCACATTTCATCCAAGGGTCGGATAAAGTCAGGCTTCTGCGGCAATAATATGTCAAGTTCAGCCAAGCTCACCGCATCAAATGGAACCGATGGAACTTCCGCAATATCATTCCACCACTTGATCAAAGGCTCGCCACCCGTCTGCTTTTTCTGAGTGAAGGCCACATAATCTGCGCCCTGCTCTGAAGCTTCCATGGCCGCATGGCGCGAAACCCCACAGCCAACCCCAACCATCGCATCGCGCGGCAGCGACATGCGTAAATCAACAATCGCATGTTCAATCGAATTGATATGCAAACCATCGGCACGAAGACGGCTGACAATGCGCGGCTCCACATCTTGTAAGAAAACAGCAAGGCCAAGCTCTTGCAGCGCAGCCACATCTTCTTGCTTCACCGTTTCTGGAACGATGATGCAAGCACAATCGCCAGCAGCACAAGCAGCCGTGGCACAGGCAATAATATCAGCCGCAGCAAGTGCAGCAGGCGCAACGAGATAAAACTGCATCACTTCACCGTGAGTGCAGCAACGCCGGGCAATTCCTTGCCTTCAAGCCATTCAAGGAAAGCCCCACCCGCTGTTGAGATATAAGTGAAATCATCAGCAACGCCTGCATGATTTAAAGCCGACACGGTGTCACCACCACCAGCCACCGTCACCAGCTTGCCAACCTTAGTGAGGGTCGCAGCATGTTGCGCCGTAGCCACTGTGGCTTTATCAAATGGCTGAATTTCAAATGCACCAAACGGACCATTCCACACCACTGTCTTAGCCGCATCAAAAACTTTGTTCACTGCGGCAATTGAAGCTGGCCCAACATCCAACATCATCTCATCAGCAGCAATGTCATTGACGGACACCACGCGGTTCGCAGCCCCAGCTTTAAATTCTTTCGAAACCACCGCATCCGTTGGCAACAGCAATGTGCAGTTCTTCGCCTTGGCGCGGGCCATGATTTCAATGGCAGTGGGGATCAAATCTTTTTCACAAAGCGACTTTCCAACATCAAAACCTTGTGCGGCGAGGAATGTGTTGGCCATGCCGCCGCCAATCACAATGGTATTGGCAATGCCTGTGAGATTGCCGAGCAAATCCAACTTGGTCGAAACTTTCGCTCCACCCACCACCGCCACCAACGGCCGTTCAGGTTTTTCCAGTGCCGCTTGCAAAGCTTTGAGTTCCGCTTCCATAGCGCGGCCTGCATAGGCCGGAATCAAATGTGCAATAGCCTCAGTGGATGAATGCGCGCGATGCGCCGCCGAGAACGCATCATTCACAAAAATATCCCCAAGCCCTGCCAGCATTTTGGCAAAGCCCGCATCATTCTTTTCTTCACCAGCATGATAGCGCGTGTTTTCCATGAGGATTACATCCCCTGGCTTGGCATGAATGTGCGGTGCTGACTGCCAATCGGTGAAAACAAATTTCACAGCATATCCCAAAGCCTTGTCCAGTGCCGGAGCCACCGGCTTCAAAGACATTTCAGGCACAACCTTGCCCTTAGGCCGATCAAAATGAGCTAGGATGATAACAGCTGCACCTTTGGAGAGAAGCTCCTTGAGTGTCGGCACCACCCGATCAATGCGCGTAGTATCCGTCACCACGCCATCAGCAATCGGCACGTTAAGATCCAAGCGGATCACCACACGTTTGCCAGAAACATTTACATCATCGAGAGTTCTAAAGGCGGGCATCTGTATTCTCCTCATGCTGAGGTGCGCGTGAAACGCGCCTCGAAGCATGCGTGGCTTGACCCTTCAAGGCTCGCTAACGCTCGCACCTCAGGGTGAGGGTTGTTGTTGAATGAGGGGCGTACATCAAGACAGTTGGAGAGGCAAGGGTAGGTCTTATCATCAGTGCCGTCACCCCTGCGAAGGCAGGGGCCCTGCTTCCTTACCTAAAATAATGCTTTATATGAAAATCGCACTCCCACTCTGCATACCCTAAAAGTCGACCTTCAAGTCTCTCCAAACTTTCATTCCAGCCAGTTTTTCCCGCAACCTCCCACATCAGAAGATAGGCATCCATTCGCCACTCTTCGCTTGGCAAAGAATATAGAACTCTGCGGAATTGATTGGGCGGCTTTGCAAAAATATGTTCGCTTTTCAGAATTGAACCATTTGCAACATAAGGTGAAAAGGCCTGTTCAGGGATAATTTCTTCATCGTAACTCGACTCAAGTTTGTCGCAAAATGCTGCAAAGGGCTTGGTTCCTTGCAGCATCAATTCCAGCTCACGGTTCGTATGTATCACATAAGGTTAGTCGCGTTCGATGAAGGGCACCACAATGAGATTTCTCTTGTCCCTCACCACCGCTCCGCAGCCTGCACCAAAAACCTCGACCGCGACATGCCTTTGGCGGCTGCCTTCCGATCGATCTGAGCTAGTGTTTTCTCCGGCAGGGTGATGTTCACCCGCACTGTGGCCCCTTCCGTTTCAGGGGCTTTCACCACCATCACGGCAACAGCATCAATGTAGCCTTCAGCTTTCAAAATATCATCCAGTGCGCTCGGCTCTGGCACAGCATCGCCGTCTTCGATCATGCCTTCGATATGAAAGCCTATTGCTTCCTCAATCATTGGCCGCAAGTCTTCCAACGTGTCAGCAACCGAAATGCATCCGGGTAAATCCGGAAAGCTTGCGCCAAAACCCGAACCAGAATCCTTGTGAATGAGGGCGATATATTCAGACATGGCTACCTCAGTTTCAATTGTGACTGTTTCTCGATTGACCGCAATGTGCCGATTGGCACCTCTTGCTTTGGGTGAGGCACGGTCACACGCCCCGGCAAGTCGGAATGTTTGAGCTGCACATGACTGCCCTTTTGCGCCACTTGCACCCAACCCGCTGCATTTAACAGCCGTATGACTTCGCGGCTGTTCATGATGTGTATTTATACACACTGAGATAAAATGTCAAGATATGACTTCACTTCCCCGCAGCCTTCACCACAGCCTTCGCCGTAATCCCAAACTTTTCATACAGCACTTCCGCCGGAGCACTTGCACCAAAGCCTGTCATGCCGATGAAGTGGCCATCTACGCCGATAAACTTATCCCATGTGGTGCGAACACCAGCTTCAACGGCAATGCGAATTTTTTCGGTGCCCATTATGCTGGCTTTGTAGGCCTTGCTTTGGCGTTCAAACAATTCCATCGACGGAACTGAAACCACGCGCGTGGAAATGCCCTTCTTGTCGAGTGTGGCTTTGGCAGCAATGGCTATTTCAACTTCGGAACCCGAAGCGAAAATAACCGCCTTGGCCTTTTTAGCAGACGGTGCAATTTCATAAGCACCTTGCGCACAGAGATTTTTGGCAGAATAACCTTGGCGCGAAGCCGCAACTTTCTGGCGGGTGAGCACCAAGATTGATGGTGTCTTCATCGACTCAAGCGCGATCTGCCAGCATTCAGCCGTTTCAACGGCATCGCACGGGCGCAGCACCAAAAGATTTGGCATAACACGCAGTGAAGCAAGATGTTCAATCGGTTGATGGGTGGGGCCATCGGCGCCTAGACCAATCGAGTCATGCGTCATCACAAAAATGGAACGAATGCCCATTAAGGCCGCCAAGCGAATTGAGGGGCGGCAATAATCGGTGAAGCAGAAGAACGTGCCGCCGTAAGGGATAACACCACCATGCAAAGCCATGCCGTTAATAGCAGCAGCCATGCCGTGTTCACGAATGCCGAAATGGATGTAGCGCTCACCATAATTTGCAGCGTCCAAAATTTTCATATCTTTGGAATTGGTGTTGTTAGAGCCCGTCAAATCCGCCGAGCCACCAATGGCCTCAACCACCACCGGGTTGATGATATTCAAAGCATC
>JANLPA010000073.1:0-5806 GCA_031366855.1 Hyphomicrobiales bacterium
AACGAACCTCGATTTTCTAATTGAACTAAGGCACGAAATCGAGCACCGCTCGACAAGCCGCATTGACGATGCGGTCAGTGCCAAGTTGCAAGCCTGCTGCATAAACTTCAACGAAGCTATAAAGACGTTGTTTGGCGCTCAGTACGGACTTGAGCGACGACTTCCGATTGCGCTCCAGTTCGTCACTTTCAGTTCTGACCAACGGGCAGTATTGAAAAAGGCGAGTTCGCTGCCGCCGAACATCAGCACCATGATGGAGGCTTTCCACAATGGGCTCAGCGCCGCCGAACAGGCAGACCCGCAATTCGCATATAGAGTTGCATTCGTGCCTAAAGTTGGCAACCGTGCATCCAATTCCGACCTAGCTGTTGATTTCTTGAAACCCGACTCGGACGAGGCAAAAGAAATCAATCGTATTCTACTCAAGGAGGTAGACAAGAAGCGCTCCACGCCGACGCAGATCGTGCAAATGATGAACGATGAGGGTTTCCCAAAGTTCAAGATCAGCCATCACACCGAATTATGGCAGTCATTGGATGCAAAGGACGGTATGAAAAAATTCGGTTGTGCTGGTGACTACAAGGGAACTTGGGTGTGGTACGACTCTTGGATTGCCCGCGTTCGCGCGCATTGCCAAGAGCAAAGTGAAAAATACAGATGACAAGCTCAACCAACTCAATCGGATCGCGACACCGCAAAAAAGAACTAGTTTGAGCGTAGAAGACTTATGCGTGAAAGTGCAAACAGTCCGCAGCGGGTTGGAATAGTGAGGAATATGTCAACGAGCGGCGCACATCCTTGCTCGCTCTTCATGACCGCTGCCCTAAAACCCAGAATCTAACATGAACAAATTCTCCGGACATTCTCCGGACAAGGCACTTTTTGCAGTGCTATAAATAGGTCTAAGTCTTTGAAATCATTGGCGCACCCGACAGGGTCGCCGTCGGATCATAGAATTCAAGGAGTTAGGTTGTCCAACGCAATAAATACCCCCCATTGAATCTATTGGGGTAATCTGGCGCCCGTCCAACCAAGTTAATTGACTTGCAGTGGGCAGAAACTTCCCCGTGATAGAAGGGAGCGACATCGCGTCGAAATCAATGTTCAGGAGGCCGTTGCGTCTATTGGCTGTGCAGTTAAGAGGTGATGCGTTGTCTGACGTACAGTGAATTGCACGCTCGAAATATCTATGTTTTTGCGGGTAAGCGAAGACCATTTATGGCGAGATAGACTGAATAAAGCGAAGTCGTTCCGCAAATGAACAATCGGTTGAGTTTCGCACCACCAAAGCAAAGGTTGGAAACGAGTTCAGGAATTTTGATCTTGCCGATCAAAGTTCCGTCTGGATCATAACAATGCACACCATCAGCAGCACTCGTCCAGATGCGGCCATCTTCATCAACACGAAAACCATCAAATAGTCCGGCGGTACAGGTCGCAAAGATTTTAGATTTCCCCAAGCTCTTGCCATCATTCTGGACGGCGAGTTTTCGGATATGTTTGGGACCATCAACTTTATGCGTGATACCGGTGTCGGCGATGTAAAGATATTCTTCGTCAGGTGAAAACGCCAAGCCATTTGGCTTTTCGAAATCATCAGCAACCAAGGTGATTTCGTGGCTCGTTGGATCGACGCGGTAAACGTGGCAAGCGCCAATTTCGCTTGGCGCCTTGCCTCCTTCATAGTCGAAGAGAATGCCGTAGGACGGATCTGAAAACCAAATTGAACCATCAGATTTCACCACAACATCATTGGGTGAATTAAAGCGATTGCCCTTATAGTTGTCAGCAACCACGGTAATTGCGCCACTGTGTTCTGTCCGTGTAACGCGCCTTGATAAATGCTCACAGGTAATCAAACGCCCTTCGCCGTCAACGGCATTGCCATTTGAGTTGTTTGAAGGCTGGCGAAACACCGATACCGACCCATCGCAATCGTCAAAGCGCAACATGCGATTGTTGGGAATATCAGACCAAACAAGATAGCGGCATGCAGCAAACCAGGCCGGCCCTTCGGCCCAGCGCGAACCTGTCCACAGTCGTTCAACTCTTGCATGTCCGACAACGCATGTCTGGAATCGGGGGTCCAAAACTTCAAAGCCCGCACCTTCCAATTGCCCGTAAAACATGTTTGCGTCTTCCAAAATAAAATTATACTGCTATGTTAGCGATAACAAAATAAGAGACTTTGGGAAAGAGCGATTTTGAAAAAGCCGAAAAAACAGTCAGTTATATATCGAACAGTGGCACCCACAATGATTGATGTGGCCACGAAAGCTGGGGTTTCAACCATGACTGTCTCGCGGGCGCTGCGTGATGGGGCCTCTATCGCACCTGGGACCCGCAATCGCATTATGAAGGCGGTCGAGGACTTAGGCTATGTGCTTGATCAGTCGGCAGGAAGCCTATCGTCCAAGCGCACTGGGTTTGTTGCGGCACTCATTCCATCTATCAACAATTCCAATTTTGCCGATACGGCGCGTGGATTGTCTGACTCGCTCATTGGTTCCGGCTTGCAGCTCTTGTTGGGTTACACCGAGTATTCGGTAGACAAGGAGGAACAACTTATCGAGTCCATGTTGCGCCGCAGGCCCGAAGCCATTGTCGTCACCGGAGGGCAGCACACAGCGCGAGGACGAAAGTTGCTCGTGCAGTCGGGTATCCCGGTGATCGAAACTTGGGATTTGCCAAAATCCCCCGTGCGCCATGTTGTTGGTTTTTCCAATGCGGAAGCATCGGCAAAGCTTGTCCATTATCTGCATGGCAAAGGCTATCGCAAGATTGCTTTTATTGGCGGAACCACAAATCGCGATACGCGCGGCGCTGACCGGCGGACGGGCTATGAACGTGCGATTGCTGAGTTGGGATTGAAAGACAGTCGGGTTATCTCCTTTGGCACTCCGCCCATTTCCATGAAGCAAGGTGGTGAAGCCATTGCGCGGTTGATCGAGCAATGGCCCGGCGTAGAGGCTGCTATTTGCGTTTCGGATTTGTCAGCCTTTGGCGCGCTGGTTGAGTGCCAACGCCGCAAATGGGCAGTGCCCAAGCGCATTGCTATCGCGGGCTTTGGTGATTTTGAAATATCAAGCTGTTGCTATCCCACCATCACAACGGTCGGCGTTCACTGTTATGACATTGGAAACCGCGCTGGCGAATTGCTGTTACGCGCCATAGAAGGTGAACGTGCCGGACGGCCCGTGCCCGCAGAAACAATTATCACCGACTATGAAGTCATTCCCCGTGAGAGCACTTAAAAAGCAATCTGAACTTTCATTGCTTTGGAGCGATCCGAGGCAAGGTCAAAAGCTTTGACGGCATCTTCAATATCCAGCACCTCGGTCAAGAGTGGTGTGAGATCGACGCGCTTGGCGTTTATCAAATCAACGGCCAGTGCAAATTCCTCGTGGAAACGAAACGAGCCGCGGATTTCAATTTCCTTAGACACAATCATGTTTTGCGAAATGCTAATGTCTCCACCGAGGCCGAGTTGAATCAATATCCCGCGTGGCTTCAGGCATTCAAGTCCGGCACGCAAAGCTGCTTCATTGCCGGAGGCTTCAAACATGATATCGAAATAGCCTTTGTTTTTCTTGAACGCAGTAAGCCCTTCTTGATTGCTGGCAACATTGACGGTTTGATCCGCACCCATTTTCGCGGCAAGCCCAAGGGTAAAATCGGATACATCTGTAGCGATGATTTCGCGGGCACCATGGGCGCGTAAGGCGGCTATTGCCAAAGCCCCAATGGGGCCGCAACCGGTGACCAGCACACGCTTTCCGGCCAATGAGCCAGCGCGAACGACGGCGTGTAATGTTACGGCGAAGGGTTCAGCGAAGGCGGCTTCTTCAATTGAAACACCTTCAGCAACACCATGGCATTGAGTAGCATCAGCAATGATCAACTGTTGAAAAGCGCCCTGCACATGGGGATGACGCATGGCGCTGCCATAAAAGCGCATGTCAAGACAGTGATTTTGTTGCCCAAGTTGGCAATAGTGGCACACGCCGCAGGGGCGTGATGGGCTGACTGCCACGCGCTGGCCCATAGTCAAGCCACTGACGCTTGTACCGAGCGCAACAATTTCCCCAGCCACTTCGTGGCCAAGCACCATGGGTTCTCGCAGTCTGATCGTGCCGAAACCACCATGACGATAATAGTGAAGATCAGAACCACAAATTCCACCGCGTTTAATGGCAACGGAAACTTGGCCGGGACCAAGTGTTCCAGCTTCGCGCTCTTCAACGCGAAGGTCCATGGCTTTGTGAATGACAACAGCTTTCATAGTTTACACCACCGGAGTGAGAAGCGGGCGGCCCACAAAATGAGCAGCGAGATTATCGCGCACCAACTGGCCCATGGCTTTGCGCGTCTCAACTGTGCCACTGGCATGGTGGGGCTGCAACACAACATTTTCGAGTTTGATGAAGCGCGGATCGATGCGCGGTTCATTCCAAAAAACATCAAGCCCAGCCCCTTTTATTTGACCCGCTTCGAGAGCCGCCAAAAGTGAGGGTTCATCGACTACTGATCCTCGCGCCACATTAATGAAATAGCCGTTAGGGCCGAGGGATTTGAAAACATCGGCATTGATGAGCCGAGACGTACCATCACCCCCGGCAACAGTGGCGACCAGAAAATCGCAATATGCTGCAAGTTCGGTAACGCTGCTGTAAAATGTGTGTGGAAGATCGTCACGTCGGCGAATATCGAAATAGGATATTTTCATATCAAAACCCGCTGCGCGTTTGGCAACGGCAGCGCCAACACGACCCATGCCGATGATACCAAGCCGCTTGCCGAAAAAGCGCGTGACTAAACCCATATTTTTTGTGGCCCATTCACCTGAGCGCACATAGGCATCGCCTTGCGGAATTTTCCGAGCAACCGAAATCATCAGGCCAATGGCAATGTCGGCCACATCTTCTGTCAACACATCAGGTGTGTTGGTGACGCGCAGTTTAAGCTCTCGCGCTGCATTCAAATCTATCGCATCAGTGCCAACGCCGTAACAGCTGATGATTTCAAGCTTTGATAGCTTTTCCATCAACTCACGCTTGGCACCCAGCTCACCGCGCGTTGCGACGGCACGAATGGCATCTGCATGTTTGCTGATGAAGCCATCCTTGTCGCTCTGTTCCCAAAGTTTCAATATGTTATAATGGGAATGGAGGTCTTCCATGTCCCATTCAGGATAGGGGCCGATCATAAGGACGGTAGGTTTTGTCATGGAAACTCCAATTTTGACTTGCAAATGTTATCGATAACATGATAGCTCCGGTTCAGGTCTTGGGTCAAGACTATGATTAAGAAAATTTCATGGTGAACACATTGCTTGAATTATTCAGCTTGAAGAACCGATTGGCGCTCGTAACTGGATCGAGCCAAGGGATCGGAGTTGCGGTTGCAGAAGGTTTGGCAAATGCCGGAGCCAGTGTTGTGCTCAATGGCAGAGATGGCCAGAAACTTAATGCGGCGCGACAGACTTTGGTTGACAAGGGGCATGTGGTTCATGCCATGGAGTTTGATGTCACCGATGAAGTTGCGTTGAATGCGGCGGTGCAAGAAATCGAGGACAAATTTGGCGCCATTGAGATTCTTGTGAACAATGCCGGGATGCAATTTAGAACACCGCTCGAAGATTACCCCGCGGATAAATTTCGTGAATTAATGCGCGTCAATGTTGAGAGTGCGTTTCTTGTTAGCAAGGCAGTTGCGCGCGGCATGATTGCGCGCAAGTCTGGTAAAATTATCAATATCTGTTCAGTGCAAAGTGAACTGGGAAGACCATCGATTGCGCCATATACGG
>JANLPA010000091.1:0-7978 GCA_031366855.1 Hyphomicrobiales bacterium
TCTGCAAACTGCGCTGCGCCTGCGCTCCCCAATAACGGGAAGCATCCACTTCAATTTTGCCAAAGGTGTCGGTTTCGGTTCTGGTGGTTTTAGGCATGGGTCACGATTCCTGAAATGCTGCGCTGCAATAGCATGGAAGGAGGGGCGAGGCGAGGGGGTCGTAAACTGGCCAAAGCCATAAAACTGTGTAGAACAGTGCTTGGCAGATCGCTTTAAGCGATGAAACAACGTTAAAGATTGACTTTCGGCCATGGTGACGAAAACATTTACATGGGAGCGTGGACCATTCACGGTTTGCGCGAAATGCGGAAACGAGTCTTTCGGCCTCCTTTCTGCAGGCGGAAATACCCTGACTATGCGGTGTTCGAAATGCCACTACTCGATTAGTGAGAGGTTGCCGCAAGTAGAAAAGAAGGTTCTATATCTTGATCAAAACCTCTTTAGTATACTTTTTAAAGTCAAATCTGGAGGCCGCCTTCCGCCTGGTCATGAAGATACGAGCGTTGAAATTTATAAGCGGTTGCGTAGGTTGGTGTTACTTCAGATGGTGGTGTTGCCGCATTCGGATATCCACCACGATGAAACTATCGTCTTTCATAGTGCCCGTGAGCTTCGACAGGCATACGAATTTCTTGGAGGAGACTTGAGCTTTATTGACACCAAGGCTGTCGAACTTTCCCAGATGATTTGTTATGCGCGTGCCTACTTGAGCGAGGTGGAACCAGAGTTGAATTCTGATGTCGACGAGGTTCTTCAAGGAAACAGGAATGTTTGGCTTCCAGATATGCACATATCGGTTAACGCTGACTACACCATGTTTGCAGACTCTATCCGTAAAACTCGCGACAGTACTCATCGGGAGGTAACCGCATTAATGGATCAATGGCGCTTGCATGGAACGAACTTCGAGAAGGTCCTTGAGAATGAATTTGAAAGTTTTGGGCCAACGAAACGCAAGGCGTTGTTTGATGCTATAAATCGTCAGATTCACGCCAACACGATCGAAGAGCCAATGGCTTATCTGTCGGCAATCAATCATCCGATCCTCACTGAATTTAATGTTCTTTGCGAATTGTTCTCCTCGCATGGGGTTCCCGAGGTTCAAGTGGGGAAGATTGTAAATGACTTCTGGCTTTGGAGAGGCAATCGCACGCAACCTCACCTGAAGATTTTTGCACATTTATTTGCGGCGTTGGCTCGCAAAGTTGCTTCTGGCCAGCGAAAAGTCACAAGAGGATTTATGAATGACATAATGGCGATTTCAACCTATTCGCCTTACGTCGATGCGATGTTCATTGATAAGGAGTGTGCCTCCTTGCTTTCCGAACAACCTCTTGCTTCTGACCTGCACTACCGAGCACGGATTTTCTCCATGGCCAACGTAGGAGAATTTATCAAATATCTCGACGACTTGGAAAGTGAAATCACTGAGGATGTTCGTGCACTTGCAACGCGAATCTACGGACTACAGTGAGTTTTCTTAGTTCACTCAATTGGGTGATAATGGACCGTTGTTCCTGTCAATAACGATACCGACACGCCAAAACGATCAACTCACCTTTTTCATCTTATTAACTTGCTGGATTGGGTTGCTGCGGTGCATAGCATGAGGATTAATAATTCGCAAAGTTGGTCATATGAAAATTCCGCGTGGTGTTTGGGTTTTGGGGTTTGTGTCGATGTTCATGGATATCTCATCGGAGATGATCCATGGCGTGTTGCCATTGTTTGTGGTGGGTACTTTAGGGGCATCGGCCACTCTATTGGGTTTGATTGAAGGTGTGGCGGAGGGCACGGCGCAAATTTCAAAATTGTTCTCCGGCTTGTTGAGTGACCGTTGGCGCAACCGCAAAAACTTGGCGCTGTTTGGCTATGGCTTGGCCGCTGTGGTGAAGCCGCTGTTTCCGCTGGCCACATCCCTTGGTGCTGTGTTCTTTGCGCGCTTTGCTGATCGTATTGGCAAAGGCATTCGGGGTGCGCCACGCGATGCGATGGTTGCAGATTTCACGCCGATTGCCCAGCGCGGTGCGGCCTTCGGCTTGCGGCAATCGCTGGATACGATTGGTGCCTTTGTGGGGCCATTGATTGCTGTGGCGCTTATTGGCTTGTGGGCCTTTGATTTACGCACAGTGTTGTGGGTGGCTTGTGTGCCAGCAATGATTGCGGTGCTCATATTGGCATTCGGCGTGCAAGAGCCAGCTCAACTTGCCAATGACAATCATCGCAAAGCTGGATTCAATTTATCTACAGCGAAAGATTTGGGGCGGGGATTTTGGCTGGTAGCATTGCTGGGAGCCGCAGTAATGCTGGCACGTTTTTCCGAAGCGTTTTTAGTTTTGCGCGCTTCTGATGCGAAAATGGCGCTGGCCTATGTGCCATTGGTGATGGTGGTGATGAGTGTGGTTTATTCGCTCTCGTCTTATCCGGCTGGTGTGTTGTCTGATCGTTGGGGCCGCAAGGGATTATTTGCTGCTGGATTGACTTCGTTAATTGTGGCGGATTTGGTTTTGGCTTGGGCACCATCGCCTACTTATGTGATGATAGGTGTTGCCATCTGGGGCCTGCATATGGGGCTAACGCAGGGGATACTTTCGACATTGGTAGCCGATTCTGCTCCGGCTGATTTGCGTGGCACGGCTTATGGTGTGTTTGCTCTGGTCAGCGGTGTGGCCGCATTGCTGGCGAGTGTTGTGGCAGGCGTGATTTGGGACAAAGCCGGGCAGGCCCCAGTGTTCTATGTAGGCGCTGCGTTTGCTGTGATAGCTCTATTCGTTAGCACGCGCATTCAACCAAGCTCATCCCACCAATAAGGATTGCTCCAGGCGCGTTTTCCGGCGTGGTCGATTATGGTCACACGGAACCATGGGCTGTGTCTTTTCAGCAACCAGCCCTTTTCTAAGTTTGCGAGATCAAATGTTGCCTCGGTAATCGCCTTGCCGATTTTCACGCAAGTTCTCGAATGGCCACATACAACGGTGATTGTATCGACTGGCGAGCAACTGATGATCAATTCTTTTTTGTCGAGTGTAATGTTATGCAGCTGTGGGCCTTGGCTGGAATAGTAGTGGCCATCTTTTAGGGCTTGTAGCAAAATATCTGGGTCAAGGCTTTCAGCTTTCACATTCACCCAACCACCAAAATAATCAGGGCCTTTGAAATGCGCGTCGTCAGTTGCGAAGGCGGTGAGGCGTTTGCCTTCATTCAGCAATTGATCATGCAGATACCAACCTTCGCCGCGATCATTTTCAACAGCGCACCCGTGGTTGTAAATTTCAACGGCGTGGGCTGCATCAATGGCGAGGCCATCTTGCAAAGTGAGTTGGCTCCAAGCAGGGTGGGCGATGCCGATGAAGGCCCCGGCGGCTCTGGCTCGTCTTGCCAGTTCTTCGCCAGTTTCGTTTGCGCCACAGGGCGGAAAATCTAGCGGCAAGCCAGCCGCCACAATATGCCAAAGTTCTCCGGCAGATGTTTCTGGTGCGTGCAATTCAACACCAATCAATGTTGTGAAATCGTTGGAGCGAAATTTGCGCGTGTCGTTGATGGGCCAATTGAAGTGGTGAATGAAATGCTCTGAAAGCATTAGGAAATCATAGCCCGCATTTTTATAAGCATTGACCACATCTTCGGTTGGCAATGCGCCATCGGATTGATTTGAGTGGGTGTGGATATTGCCACGCCAGAAACGGTCAGGAAGGGAGAAGGGGGATAGTGATTTCATTTATACCTCGTGGCCGCCGCCCTTCGAGGCCGCGGAGGCGCGGCACATCAGGGTGAGGGCGTTTTATATTCCTCATGGTGAGGTACGAGTTCTTACGAGTCTCGAACCATAACTACACACTCATTTGCATGCCAAGTTCCACAACACGATCGGCTGGAATGCGGAAAAACTCAATAGCTCTTGCTGATTGGTTGGCCAGCATAATGAAAATGCGTTGCTGCCAGAAGGGCATGGACGAGCGGGCAGACATGCGGATAACGCGGCGGCCCAAGAAATAAGACGCTTGGCGTGGGTCGATTTCCAGTCCCTTATCGGCACAGGCGCGCAAGGCTGCTGGAACATCAGGCTGCTCCATATAACCAAATTTAGCTTCCACAATCCAAGCCCCTAATGGCCCTTGGCTGACCTCAACCCGTTCACCTTCATAGCGTGGCTGCTTTACGGTTTCGATGGAGATGAACACCAGCTTATCATGTAGCACACGGTTGTGTTTCAAATTATGCATCAATGCTGACGGCGCATATTTCGGTTGCGTTTGCATGAACACGGCTGCGCCAGCCACGCGAGCCGGTTGACGGCGTTCCAAGCTTTCGAGCAGGGGAATGAGCTCGATTGATTCTTTGGTCAGCTTGGCGGCGAGAAGCCTGCGGCCCTTCATCCATGTGAGCATGATCAGGATGATGGTTGCGCCAATCAGCACTGGCATATAACCGCCATGCAGCAGCTTCAAACCATTGGCCATGTAGAATGTGAACTCGACCACGAAAATGAAAATGAGAGCCGGGATGGCAAGCCAACGTGGCAGATTGCGCGATTGCCAGAAGAACACGACGGCCAGAATTGTATCCACTAGCATGGACGTGTTCACGGCGATGCCATAGGCAGATGCAAGGTTGGATGAGGTTTTGAACACCAGCACCAAAATGATAACGCCAATCAAAATCATCCAGTTGATTTGGCCCACATAGATTTGACCTTCTTCAGTTTCAGAGGTGTGGACGATATTCATGCGCGGCAACAAACCAAGGGCCATAGCTTGCTGGGCGATGGAGAAGGCACCGGTGATCACCGCTTGACTGGCGATCACGGTTACCATGGTGGCTAACAACACCAAAGGCACCAGGCCCCAAGATGGCAGCATGAGGAAGAATGGGTTATCGACTGCTTCGGGGTGGGCAATTACAAATGCCCCTTGACCGAGATAGTTCAAAACCAAGGCAGGTATAACTACAGCCGACCACGCCATGCGAATTGGGTTTTTGCCGAAATGGCCCATGTCGGCATAAAGCGCTTCGCCACCTGTTACAGCCAAAAACACGCCGCCGAACACGAGCAATGCGAGGCCGGGATGATCAATCAACATCGTCATTCCGTAGGCCGGATTGAGCGCACTAAAAATTTCGAGATCGTCCGTGATATGCGAGATACCGATGACAGCAAGAACGATGAACCACACGAAAGTGATTGGCGCAAACAAAGCAGCAACGCCACCAGTGCCTTTATATTGAAATGTGAAGAGCGTTAATAACACGGCCAAAGTGATAGGCACCACGAATGGTTCAAAGCCCGGATTGATAACTGAAAGGCCCTCAACAGCGGAGAGAACAGACATGGCAGGCGTGATCATTGCATCACCAAAAAAGAATGCGGCACCAATTATGCCGAGGCCTAGCACAATGCCGCCTTTTTTCTTGATCAGATTTTCAACCAGAACCACAAGCGAGAGAATGCCGCCTTCACCCTGATTGTCGGCGCGCATGAGCATCACGACATATTTCAAGGTAACGATGATGAAGAGGGCCCAGAGCAGGAGCGACACAACGCCAAGCACCGCTAAGCGCAAGTCTCCGCCAGCAGCAACAACTGGGTGCAAGGCTTCGCGCATGGCATAAAGCGGGCTGGTGCCGATGTCGCCAAAGACAACGCCAATAGATGCGAAGGCCAGTCTAAGTTTGGCTTTATCAAAAGTACCTGTACTGGTCGCAGCTGCGGTCATAAAAGCCCCCTGGCCTGTGATTGTCTTTGCTGCACGTTAGGGTGCGGCGACAACGGCGCGGCATTCAGCAGGTAGGCCAGACAGAGTCAAGGGGGGCGGCGGGACATAGGGCTTAGAACCGGGCTTTGGTTTATGTGGTGTCCAAGGCACATCGCCCATCCAATAGGCCAGCTCATCGCCACAGCCAGTGCCGTCCTTGGGGGCTGGCTTCCATTGGTTTTTACAGCCCTCCATCCCTTCGGGGCAATTGAGCCTGATGTGGAAATGATAGTTATGACCATAAAGTGGGCGCACTTTGGCAAGCCACGAACGATCGCCCGTGGCCCATTTACATAACTCGGCTTTAATTGGCGGATGCACAAATATGCGCGCAACCTCTGGATAGGAGGCCGCGCGCTTGACCAATCTGGCGCGAGACTCCGTCCACACTTTAGGATCAATATGTTTACGGTCCAGCACCATAACTGTGGCTGCAATGTTTTCGCGTTCTTTTGGGGTCAAGGTGCGGTCTGGCATGGGCGTAAACCACACGTCAGCATCTAAGCCAATTTGATGGCTGGCATGTCCGGTTAACATGGGTCCGCCGCGCGGCTGGGCCATATCGCCCACCAGCAAGCCGTTCCAGCCATCATATTTTTTAGCATCATTGGCCAACCGTTCAAGCACATCCACCATTTGCGGCATGGCCCAATTGCGGTTGCGTGACAAGCGCATCACTTGCCATGCTAGCCCGTTAACGGGTAGGGCTTGACCGCCAGCCATGCAACCGCGTGAATAATCACCAATGGCGCGGGATTTTAAATTGGCGGGCAGCTTCTCACTGCCGAAAATTTTCTTGGCAGGAATTTTATTAATGTCACCAAGAGGGGCAGGGGTTGCGGCAAGTGAAGCTAAGGTATTTTGATCATTTACGGTTTGCGCATAAGGCTGCATCGCCATAAAAGTTACAGCACAAACCACCACGCTCAAGAGTTTCAGTAGGGATCTATTTTTTACGAAATGCATCGAGTGAAATCACCTTGGGTGCGGTTTCGGCTTCTGGCGCATCGGCACCATCAGTTCCATTTGGTTCGGACTCTTTGACAACCAATTTTGGTGAAATTGCGGGTTTGGCTTCGGCCTCTTCGGTCACCACTTCAAATTGCAAACCAAATTGCACAGCAGGGTCAAGGAAGCCTTTTACTGCTGCGAAAGGCACAACAAGTTTTTCAGGAATATTATCGAAAGTGAGTTCCACTTGAAAGCGCTCTTCGGTGACGGCGAGATTGTAAAACTGATGTTGCAACACCACAGTCATTTCACGGGGGTATCGTTCGGCCAAGCGCTCGCCAATAGACACGCCAGGAAAGCGGGTGTTGAACGCAATGTAAAAATGATGGTCGCCGGGCAGACCCGATTTTTCAACTTTGCGCAAGGCTTCGCGCACCACGCCCTTTAAGGCGTTTTGGGCCAATTGATCATAACGCATAAGGTCTTCAGGCATTTACAGTGTACTCAATGTGATTTGCGACTCGATGCGCAACATAGCCGGATGGATGGGGGCTTGTCACGCTTTGGTGGATTTGCTTTTGCGTGGCGGGGATTTCACTGTCGCTGGTTGCGGTGGCCCATAATTGGCAACGGTTTCTGCTTGCTTCAGCAAAACTTGATCCACAAAGGCAACGAATTCTGGATTGAAGCGATTCTTCACCATGGGCCAGGCCGCATGAGTGCCCGGCGTTGAAAAGAATGAGTGCAGGTCCGACGTGGCGGCCATCCAGTCATTTTCGAGCAATGTCCCGATTTTGTTTTGGAACCAAGCGTTTTCAAAACCCTTGACATAGCCCATGACAACAAATCTGAAACGGGCTTTTTCAACGCGATTGAGAGAGGAGAAATCATCCATCCCGTGCAACATGATGCCTGTCGTTTCGCCATTATGCGCCATGGCCAACCAACCCTGCATGGAAATGACACTGATCTGCTGGTAAGTTGAGGCCCTCAGAGCGCGGGCATTATTGCGGATTTGAATGCCGACATAAATCATCGATGCGATAACGCCGATGCCGCCGAGAATTTGTAGGGTTTCCTGTAGAGTCATTTTTTGGCCTTTCGTTTTGGCGGGTTTGCTGGTGGTGACGGCGGGGCAAGAGCTGCTTGGCGTTTGGAAACTTCATCAACATATTTGCGAAATTCTACGCTTGTGCGGTTTTTGATTCCCTCCCACGCAAAGCGCGCGCCAGGATAGGCAAAAAGTGAGTCCATATCGTAGGCGATGGCTTTCC
>JANLPA010000103.1:0-8378 GCA_031366855.1 Hyphomicrobiales bacterium
CGCGTGGGACAACACCTCAACCTATGTGCAAAACCCACCCTACTTTGATGGGATGCAAAAGACGCCAAAGCCAATTACAGACATTAAAGGTGCTCGCATCCTTGGCCTGTTCGGCGATAAAATCACCACCGATCACATTTCACCTGCTGGCTCCATCAAGGCCGCATCGCCAGCTGGAAAATATCTCACCGATAATGGCGTGCGCCCGATTGATTTCAACCAATACGGCACGCGCCGCGGCAACCATGAAGTGATGATGCGTGGCACTTTCGCCAACATCCGCATCAAGAACCACATGGTCAAAGGCCCAGACGGAAATGTGAAAGAGGGCGGCTTAACGCTATATCAACCTAAAGGCGTTGAAATGGCCATTTATGATGCCGCCATGCTTTACGCCCACGAGAAAGTGCCATTGGTGGTGTTCGCCGGTATTGAATATGGCAACGGCTCCTCTCGTGATTGGGCCGCCAAGGGCACCAATTTGCTCGGCGTGCGCGCCGTTATTGCGCAAAGCTTTGAGCGCATTCACCGTTCAAATCTGGTCGGCATGGGTGTGGTTCCACTGCAATTCATGGAAGGCCAAAGCTGGCAATCGCTTGGCCTAAAGGGCGATGAAACCATCGCCATCAAAGGTTTGGCCGACGGCCTAAAACCCCGCGAAAATATGAAGGTCGAAGTCACAAGAGCCGATGGCACCACATCCTCCTTCACTGCGCTTTGCCGCATAGATACGCTCGACGAGATCGACTATTACAACAATGGCGGCATTTTGCAGTTCGTGCTGAGGAATTTGGCTAAGGCGGGCTGAGGCTCACGATAACTTACTTTACGCGTTTCGCCACCCGATCACACAGTGGCAGCCAAACTTCACCCGGTTTGCGCCATTCCCATGCGATCACTTGCGTCTTTCCGCCGTCCGTGAATTCGATGCGAGCGCGTTCTGTGTCGCCGACGAATGTCCAAGTATCGCCCTCGACTTTTGTGATGTAATCGCGGATAAAGCCGTGATTTTCGTAGGAGCGCGTCGCATAGTTGCCCGTGTCAGCGTCAAGATTGATGATCGCTGTGCCCTTGAATGGGTTCGTGCCGGTCTTGGCGTCCCAATTTTGAATGACGAAGAACTTTCCGGGTAGCCAATCATAAGTCTCGTCGCTGACCCATTTTTCCACCGAGCCGCGCGGTTCCTTCTTCGTCTGACCCACCGCATAGGACTCTCCCTCGGCATGCCATTTGCCGATGAAAACGTTCATGTACTGGTGCGCAGCGCTGGATTTGGAGGGTTGGTCTGTAGCTTTATAAGTCATCAGTTTTCTCTTTGTTTCAAAAACTCAGTGACGAGCTGGAGAGGGACTCGTCCAACTCGACGTTGGTCAAAGGAAAAACCGGACAAACATTTTATATCCGACGCCTTCTCGATAGGTTAAGACGCACCTGCGAATAAAACACGTCATATTCCAGAAAGTTCCCCTGCTATGGAATAAAATTGCCGTGACCTTGCACAGAACTCCTCACCTTTGTACCGCATCGGCACTCTATTCGAGATCGAATACTACAACAATGGCGGGATATTGAAGTTTGTGTTGAGGAACTTAGCGAAGGCGGGATGATCACCCTTCTCCCTTCGGGAGAAGGTGCCCGAAGGGCGGATGAAGGTCTTATCGCAGCTTCGGTTGTTTCAGTATGATGAGAATTCCATCTAATACTTCAGTCATGTGGTTGAACACGTCCAAGCTGATCACGCGATAAACGGTAAAGCCTTTTGTTTTCAAATATGCGGTTCTGCGCTCATCGTAGAGCACCTCGTGTTGATCGCCGTGAGTAGCGCCATCCACTTCGACGACCAAACCATGGCTAAGACACGCAAAGTCTGCGATGTAAGGTGGGATCGGAACTTGCCTTCTGAATTTGAAATCAGCCAATCTACGACCCCGCAAATATCCCCATAATTTGATTTCCGCTCCTGTTTCGCTTTTACGCAAAGAACGTGCGCGAGAGACAGTGAGTGGAGATTTTTCCATGCCACCAACTTCAATCAAGAATGCATTCTTTGCAAGGCCCTCATCCGCCCTTTGGGCACCTTCTCCCAACGGGTGAAGGGCGACGGCATTGTAGTTTTCAATTTTTTTCTCTAACTTATGTCGCAACGCAAACAGGAGAACTCCACATGGCTTATTTCGATTTCATGGTCATTCCAATTCCAACTGCAAACCTCAAAGCTTACAAATCTCTCGTCAAAAAATCCGCCGCAGCGTGGAAGCGTGCTGGTGCCCTTGCCTATGTGGAGGCCATTGCTGAGGACGTGAAAGAAGGCAAAGTTACCTCGTTTCAGAAATCGGTGAAGCTCAAGCCCGATGAAACGGTTGGCTGTGCCTATTTGATTTTTAAATCCAAGGCCCATCGCAATCAATGTTGGAAAAAGATCATGAAAGACCCGTTCATGACCGAGTTTGATCCCAAGACCATGCCCTTCGATGGCAAGCGCATGTTCTTTGGTGGGTTCAAGCCACTCGTACAGTTCTAGCCGCCTTCACCCAACCGTGATTTGATAGTGTATGCGAGACCCTCCATTTTAGAACTATGGAAAACTTAAACACATTCACACGTCGCAAGGCTCTGGGCATGGCAGCAGTTGGGTTTGCTGCCCCCTTCGTCATTAAGTCAGCTGCAGCCTCAACCACCCCGGTGCTAGTTGAACTCTTCACCAGCCAAGGCTGTTCATCCTGCCCGCCTGCTGATCGCTTAGCGGCGGAGCTCAACACCCAACCGGGCGTTACCGTTGTATCGCTTAATGTTGATTACTGGGATTATCTCGGCTGGCGCGATACGCTGGCCAAACCTGAATACACCACTCGCCAAATGGATTATGCCCATTCGCGAGGAGACACCAATGTGTACACGCCGCAGATGATTATCAATGGTGAAACCCATGTGGTTGGAAGCAATCAAGTCGCTGTTGAAAATGCAATTGCCATTGCGCGACGCAAAACTCCTGCCGTTGCTATTCAAATAAGTGCCACAGAAAAAGAACTGATTGTGGATTTGCCACAAGGCCAAACGAGTTCTGAAACCACGCTGTGGCTCATGGCCATAGCACCCGCCGTCACAGTGAAAATTGAGCGTGGTGAAAACACCGGAAACACAATCACCTATCATAATGTGGTGCGCCAATTGGTGCCGGCCGGCATGTGGGACGGCACAGCTGCCACATTAAAGCTGCCGCGCAAAGGCATTATGACCGCTGATACCAAGTCTTGTATCGCCGTTTTGCAGCAAGGAAAAGTTGGCCCGATTTTGGGCATGGCACAGTGGCACATTTAATGCTCACGTTTTCGTGAGAGGCTGTGACCAATCCAATCTGAACCAATTTCACAATCATCCCGTAACAATGTGAGATCACGCAATTATGCAGATCAAATTTTAAAATTCGGGAGACGATTATGCGCAAGACACTTATTGCATCGCTTTTGCTTGGCCTTGTTTCAACAGCAGCTTTGGCTGCAATGAACCCAATGGTGGGTGGATCAGAAATGTTCCCAGCCAAGAACATTGTTGAAAACGCCATGAACTCTAAAGACCACACAACATTGGTTGCAGCAGTCGTTGCGGCAGGCTTGGTGGATACCTTGAAGAGCGCCGGCCCCTTCACAGTATTTGCTCCAACCAATGAAGCTTTTGCAGCTTTACCTGCTGGCACTGTTGAAAATCTGTTGAAGCCAGAAAATAAAGCCACACTCACAAAAATTCTCACCTGCCATGTGATTGGCGCCAAGGCAATGGCCGCTGATGTGATGGGCATGGTGAAATCTGATGGTGGCATGCACAAGGTGAAAACTGTTGGCGGTTGCGAACTGACATTGAAAGTGGACGGCGACAAAGTAACAGTCACCGATGAAGCTGGTGGCGTTGCGGTTGTTACTATTGCCGACGTTATTCAGTCCAATGGCGTGATCCATGTGATTGACAAGGTTCTTCTGCCAAAGATGTAATAATATCGAATGGTGCTTTAATTCTGAAGCACCATTCCCCCTTTCCCAATTCAAACTCAAAAGATGGAGATTCCTATGTCCAAGAAACTTATTGTAACGGCCCTTTTGGGTCTCGCACTCAGCACTGGTGCTGCATTTGCAAAAAACCCAACGGTTGGTGGCGCTGCAATGTTCCCTAATAAGAACATCATTCAAAATGCTGTCAACTCGCCAATCAACACCACCCTTGTTGCCGCCGTAAAGGCAGCTGGATTAGTTGAAACATTGTCAGGCCCAGGCCCGTTCACAGTTTTGGCTCCAACCAATGATGCCTTTGCTGCACTTCCAGCTGGCACTGTTGACACACTGTTGAAGCCAGAAAACAAGGCAACTTTGGTTAAGATTCTCACTTGCCATGTTATTGCTGGCAACGTGATGGCCAAGGATGTGATGGCTATGGTCAAGGCGGATGGTGGTTCGCACACTGCAACAACAGTTGGCGGCTGCAAAGTTACCTTCACAACATCAGGTGGCAAAGTTTATGTGACCGATGAAAAAGGCAACAAAGCAAGAATTTCTACTGCAAACGTGCGCCAATCAAATGGCGTGATCCATGTGATCAACAAAGTATTGTTGCCGAAGTAATAGTTCCGCGACTGGGGTTAAAATTGGCCGGGTGCGCAAGCATCCGGCCTTTGCTTTGGGGGCTCCATTCCAAACTTTCACACCAGCACTGCACCGAATGCATATGCGGCACCCCCAAAAAAGGCGCATATCAGCCTCCCTTGCTGCATTGCAGCATAAACGGAGAAAACACATGACCACCACTCAAACCGCTGGCGAGGATAAAGACGCTGAAGCAATTCAGAGACACGGCCTTGCACGGCCGAGCAGTTTCTTAGTTCTAGCCTTGGGGTCTATCGGCGTTGTTTACGGCGATATTGGCACCAGCCCCATTTATGCGTTTCGCGAAGCCATTAAAGCCGCCATGGGTGTAAGCGGCACAGTCACCGAACCAATTGTATTCGGCATTTTATCATTGATGATCTGGGCGCTCATTCTCGTTGTCACTGTTAAATATGTTTTGATCATGCTCAATGCCGACAATCGCGGCGAGGGCGGAATTCTCTCGCTCATGGCTGTGGCCCAACGCGGGCGTGGCAAATTCTATGCAATCATCCCCATTCTCGGAATCATCGGAGCAGCGCTGTTTTACGGCGACGCGATGATCACCCCGGCCATTTCAGTTTTATCGGCCGTCGAAGGCCTCAGCCTCGTCACCACAGCGTTTGATCCTTATATTTTGCCAATCACGCTTCTCATCATCGTCATTCTATTTGCAGCCCAATCTTATGGCACTGCAAAAGTGGCGCAGTGGTTTGGCCCCATCACACTGGTGTGGTTTGGTGTTTTGGCCGTGTCAGGCTTTGCCCATATCCTCAGCTATCCAAGCATCTTACAGTCTGTCAATCCGATCCATGGTTTCAACTTTATGATGGCCAATGGCAAGTTGGGCTTGCTCTCGGCGGGTGCCGTGTTTTTGGTGGTCACCGGCGGCGAAGCGCTATACGCTGATCTTGGCCATTTTGGCAAAAACCCCATTCGCTACGCGTGGTTCATCGTGGTGTTACCAGCCTTGCTGCTCAATTATTTAGGCCAAGGCGCATTGCTGTTGAATAATCCTCAAGCCCTAGAAAACCCATTCTTCATCATGATGCCGCAATGGGCTTTGCTTCCGGTTGTTGTGTTGGCAACGGCAGCCACCATTATCGCCAGCCAATCCGTCATCACCGGAGCCTTCTCGCTCACCCGCCAAGCTATTCAGTTGGGCTTACTGCCCCGCATGCAAGTGCTGTTCACCAGCGCTTCAACGTCTGGTCAAATCTATTTGCCACAAGTGAATTGGATGGTGATGTTTGGCGTGATCCTTTTGGTGTTGTCCTTCAAATCGTCATCCAGTTTGGCCGCAGCTTACGGCATTGCCGTTTCGGGAACCATGGTCGTCACCACCATTCTTGCCATGTTTGTGGTGCGCAACCGCTGGAAATGGTCATACCCCGCAACCTATGCGGTGATGTTGCCATTGCTTGCTATCGACGTTTCATTCCTCGGTGCTAACAGCTTGAAAGTGGTTGAAGGCGGCTGGGTGCCGCTCAGCATCGGTGCGGCCATATTCGCCGCCATGTGGGTGTGGCGCAAAGGTGTTCAGCAAATTCGGAATGCAGTTCGAAAATCGGCTATTCCGCTGAACACGTTGGTCGCTTCGCTCAATAAATCCACATCCGTGCACCGCGTTAAAGGCACGGCGGTTTATTTCACATCGCAGAAAGACAATGCCCCATCAGCATTGCTCCACAGTTTGAAGCATTTCAAAGTGCTGCACGAAAACAATTTCATTTTGAATTTGGAAGTTGCCGATGTGCCTTATGTTGAGGAGAGCAAACAAATTGCGCTCACCAAACTGGCCGATGGTTTTTGGAGTGTGAATGCCAAATTTGGCTATCTCGATTCAACTGATATTCCAAAAGCTTTAACCCGCACCAAATGCGGCGGCCTCACGTTTGAAGATATGCAAACAACTTATTTCTTATCGCGCCGCTCCTTGCAGCGTGCCAAAACCAGCGAGCTTTCACTGTGGCAAAGCTTGTTGTTTGTAATACTTTCGAGAAATGCTGATGATGCCAGTCGTTATTTCCACTTGCCCGCTGATCGCGTGGTGGAAATTGGCAGCCGTCAGGAACTATAAAAAAAGGCGGGGTCAAAACGTTTTGGCCCCGCCCTTAATTTTATGCGGCTTTTTTGAGAAGCCCGCGATTGATAATGCATTCGGCAATTTGCACTGTATTCAGCGCCGCCCCTTTGCGCAAATTGTCTGACACCACCCAAATGTTCAAACCATTTTCAATGGTTGAATCTTCGCGGATGCGGCTGATGAACGTGGCATAGTCGCCAGCGCATTCAACTGGTGTAATATAGCCACCATCTTCACGCTTATCGATGACCATACAGCCTGGTGCCTCACGCAGAATATCGCGCGCCTCGTCGGCAGTGATGGGTTGTTCAAATTCAATATTCACAGATTCGGAATGGCCCACAAAAACCGGCACGCGCACGCATGTGGCGGTGAGCTTAATTTTTGGATCAAGAATCTTTTTGGTCTCAACCACCATTTTCCATTCTTCTTTGGTGTCGCCAGAATCCAAGAACACATCAATATGTGGGATCACGTTAAACGCAATCTGCTTTGGAAATTTTTTCGGCGTTGGATTGTCAGTTACGAAAATGCCTTTGGTCTGCGTCCAAAGCTCATCCATACCTTCTTTGCCAGCGCCAGAAACTGATTGGTAAGTTGAAACCACCACGCGCTTAATTTTTGCAACATCATGCAACGGCTTCAGCGCCACAACCAATTGCGCTGTGGAGCAATTTGGATTGGCGATAATGTTGCGTTTGGTGTTGCGCTTCATATACTCTTCCAACACATGCGCATTTACTTCCGGCACAATTAAAGGCACTTCTGAATCATAACGCCAGCACGAAGAATTATCGATGACGATGGCACCCGTGGCGCCAATCTTCGGCGACCATATTTTTGAAATTTCAGATCCAGCAGACATCAAAACAAAATCAACGGTGGAGAAATCAAAAGTTTCAAGGTCTTTGCATTTCAGAATCTTGTCGCCAAAACTCACTTCCATGCCAATCGAGCGGCGCGAAGCAATGGCATAGCATTCATCAACGGGAAATTCCCGTTCGGCAAGAATGTTCATCATCTCGCGGCCCACGTTTCCGGTGGCCCCAACTACTGCAACTCTATAACCCATCAGTCTAATTCCTTCTCATTCCAATCCGCCCCCCGAGAGCATGTTGCGCTCCGTCATCGGGTTTCCTTGGCCATCCACCCCCGCGGGGTGTTTGACCGGAGGAGGCGCTTTAGGCGGTTTTCTTCAATGTTTTGGATGTTTTGGTCGTAGTTGAGTCAAAGCAAACCGCAAAAGCAGTGCTTGTCTTGTGTTTCATGGTCAAAACCGGGCTCATGGCTGGCGCTTCTAGCAGTTTGGCCTTCCAAGTCAATTCTTTAGGAAAAGTGTTGGCAGGAACGTTGCAGTTGGCTATTGAACGCCCACGACCTAAGCGTTTTGACTTTTTTAAAAGGCAAAATCGCCTAAGCATTAGCACTTCGCGGAGAGGTGGCAGAGTGGTCGATCGCACCGCACTCGAAATGCGGCATACACGCAAGTGTATCGGGGGTTCGAATCCCCCCCTCTCCGCCAACACATCTCCATAAGATAATGAAATAATTCAATTATTTATGACTAACTAGGGTATTGCCCCACAATCTGCCCCACGGAGCCGTCGAGTAAGTCCACACGGCCATTAGTTTCTGCCAACATAGCGAATCTGGACCTATTT
>JANLPA010000124.1:0-13821 GCA_031366855.1 Hyphomicrobiales bacterium
AGAAAGAATTTGGCATGGGCTATGCCCCTGATGATCGTTCGGCCTTACGCTCCCATTTGGTTGAGAAGAATATCTCAGTCGAGCAAATGGCCGAAGCTGGTTTGGTGGTTTCTGGCGATCATATTCCAGTTGCTTATGATCGCTTTCGAGACCGTGTGATATTCCCCATTCGTGATGCGCGGGGCCGCGTGATTGCCTTTGGGGGCAGGGCGCTGCGGGCCGATGTTCCGGCGAAATATCTCAACTCGCCAGACACGCCACTTTTTCACAAAGGCGAGATTCTTTATAATTTTGATAAGGCGCGAGGGGCCGCCCACACGTCCAGTCAGCTGATTGCGGTTGAAGGTTATGTGGATGTGATTGCCATGTTCCGTGCTGGCTTCACTGAAGCCGTGGCGCCACTGGGCACGGCCCTCACCGAAAATCAACTGGCCCTTATGTGGAAAACGGTTCCTGAGCCTACGCTGTGTTTTGACGGTGACAGTGCTGGGCAGAAGGCGGCTTATCGCGCGTTGGATTTGGCCTTGCCTTTGTTGAAGCCCGGGTATTCTCTCAAATTTGCATTTCTGCCAGAGGGCCAAGACCCCGATGATCTTTTGAAAACTGAAGGGCCGGAGGCGGTCAAAGCCGTGATCATGGCTGCTGAACCCATGGCCGCCGTGCTGTGGCAACGGGCACTCAACGAGAATGATCGCACCACGCCAGAGCGCCGAGCTTTGTTTGAGCGCGATTTGAAAACGCTCATTCGGCAAATTCAAGATGAAATTGTGCAGAAGCATTATCTGGCGGATTTGCAGGAGCGTTTGAATGGCTTGTTCAAAGGTCAGCACATGCCTTTCACCAAAGGTGGTCGTGCTGCCCCACGCTTAAAGTGGGGGCAAAGGCCATGGGAAGTGGCACAAGCCCCTTCGCAAGCTCTTAAAGCTCTGGCCAGCAAAACCGGTTTTGCCAGCACATCGGAACGGCGCGAACGGATGATTGTGCTGTCCGTGATCAACCACCCCGAGCTTTTGCATGATGTTTGGAGCCAATTTGCCGCGACAGAATTCACCTCACGCGAGCTTGACTCACTGCGGTCACTTATCCTAGAAGCCACGTCCTCGGAAGAAAGCCTTGAATCGGCTGGCTTGCGGGGTCATTTGTTGTCTAAAGGCTTTGGTCCACTGTTGGACCGGCTGGAAGGCCAAGCAAAACGTTTGAATGAGTGGTTCCTCGGTCCTGATGCTGCACAAGATGATGCTCGGACAGGCCTCCGCCAAATGATTGCTTTACACCACAAAGCCGTCACACTCGATCGCGAGTTGAAGGCCGCGGAAGCGGCTTTTGCTGGCGAACCTACCGAGGAAAACCTCAATGCGCTGGTTGCTGTGCGCGACCAATTGCTTTCGGCCACTGGCTCTGAAGCCCAGATTTTGGGATTTGGCGCTGCGTCTGGCCGGGCTACGGATCAGGTAAGCTGATTTATAGTTAAACAGCAATTAACAGCGTGACGACTAGGTTGGCCCCGAATCAGTTTATGCGGCAGAGCAATCTGCTGGTTTTTGAAGGATTGAGACTTTATGGCCCGTATGCCTGCCCCCGGTAAACCAATCGGAAAAGATGAGCAAGAACAAGCAACGCCAAATGAAGAAGGTGATGCCCCAGAATCTAATGATGCAACTGATGGGCCAGTTCTTGATTTATCAGATGCCGCCGTCAAACGGCTGATCAAGCTTGCCAAGGCGCGTGGCTATGTGACCCTTGATGAGCTCAATGCAGTTCTGCCTTCGGAAGAAGTAACTTCTGACCAGATTGAAGATATCTATTCGATGCTCGCCGAAATGGGTATTACAGTGGTTGAGAGCGAAGAAGAAAACGAATCCGTGACTGCCAAGGTTGAGGAAATTGAAAGTTCCGAAACCGCCTTGATGAAGGTGGAAGCACCGAAGGCTCCGGCGGACCGCACCGACGATCCGGTGCGTATGTATCTCCGTGAAATGGGCCGTGTGGAACTTCTCTCGCGCGAAGGCGAAATTGCCATTGCCAAGCGCATTGAAGCGGGCCGCGAAGCGATGATCAGTGGCTTGTGCGAAAGCCCGCTCACATTCCAAGCGATTATCATTTGGCGCGATGAATTGAACGAAGGCAAAATTCTGCTGCGCGACATTATCGATCTTGAAGCCACTTATGCTGGCCCTGATGCCAAGCAGAACCAATCTGTGCAAACGCCAATGCCTTATGTGCCGCCCAAGGAAGAGGTGCGGAAACAAGCAGAAGCCAAGCGTGCTGAGCAAAGTAAAAATGAATCACGACGCGCACCCCCACCGCGCCGTGGTGCGGAAGATGATTTCTCTGATGTTCTCTCGCCCGAAGATTTCGACAAACCAAATGTTGAAGATGATGAAGATGATGAGGGCGATGATCTCGGCGTTTCTCTTTCTGCAATGGAAGCAGAACTGAAGCCAAAGGTTCTCGAAGTTTTCGACGAGATTGCTAGGCTTTATAAAAGCTTACGCAAATTGCAAGACCAAGAAGTTCAGGAAGGCGAGGGGCTTTCCCCATCGCAAGATCGCCGTTATCGCAAGCTGCGCGATGATATTATCACCAATGTGAAATCACTTTCGCTCAACAATGCGCGTATCGAAGCGCTGGTTGAGCAGCTTTATGATATTGCCAAGCGCCTTAACATTCTGGAAGGCCGCTTGATGCGTCTTGCTGAAGTTTATAAAGTGCCGCGCGATGAATTCCTGAAAGAATATCAATCTAATGAACTTGATGCTGATTGGTTGAAGCGCGTGGGCCGCCTGACCAAGCATGGTTGGAAAAAATGGGTGAATGACGAGAAGGAATCCATCATCGTTATTCGCGATGAGATTTTTGAACTCGCTTCGGCCACTGGTTTGCAAATTCAAGAATATCGCAAAATTGTTGGCATGGTTCAAAAAGGCGAACGTGAAGCCCGCATTGCCAAGAAGGAAATGGTTGAGGCCAATTTGCGCCTGGTGATTTCGATTGCAAAAAAATACACCAACCGTGGTTTGCAATTCTTGGATTTGATTCAAGAAGGCAATATCGGCTTGATGAAAGCGGTTGATAAATTTGAATATCGCCGGGGTTATAAATTCTCCACTTATGCAACATGGTGGATTAGGCAGGCGATTACGCGCTCGATTGCCGATCAAGCCCGCACCATCCGCATCCCGGTGCATATGATAGAAACCATCAACAAGATCGTGCGCACGAGCCGCCAGATGATGCACGAAATCGGCCGCGAACCAACGCCCGAAGAAATGGCCGAGAAATTGTCCATGCCTTTGGAAAAAGTGCGCAAGGTGATGAAGATCGCCAAGGAGCCGATTTCGCTGGAAACGCCTGTGGGTGATGAAGAAGATTCACACCTTGGTGACTTCATCGAAGACAAGGGCGCCATTCTCCCCATCGACGCCGCCATCCAAGCGAACTTGCGCGAAACCACAACGCGTGTGCTGGCCAGCTTGACTCCGCGTGAAGAACGCGTGCTGCGCATGCGCTTCGGCATCGGTATGAACACCGATCACACACTGGAAGAAGTGGGCCAACAGTTTAGTGTGACGCGTGAACGCATCCGCCAGATTGAAGCCAAAGCGCTCAGGAAGCTGAAGCATCCATCACGGTCACGGAAGCTGCGCTCGTTCCTCGATAACTAAGGACATTTGCAATGCCAACGATTTCATTTTTCTATGGCATTGCAATTAGGATGTATTTGGGCGACCATTCCCCACCGCATTTCCATGCTGTATACGGGGAGTTCGAAGCGACGTTTTCTATCGAGACGGGATCAATGCTGAAAGGCAAATTCCCCAAAACAGCCACGAAACTGGTTCAAGAGTGGACGACGCTCAATCGAGGCGCTTTGATGGAAGACTGGAGCTTGGCGCAACAAAATCAACTTCCTCATCCGATTGGAGGATTAGATGCTGAATAAGATTGTTGAGACAAAAGTTCTTGCACCGCATGTTTTGCGCGTGACATTTTCTGACGGCTATTCAGCCGTACATGATTTTGCGCGATTCAAAAATGAACACGATAATGTTGCCGCTCCTTTGGCAGACCCAGATTATTTTGCGCGGGTGTTCTTAGACTACGGCGCGCTCACTTGGCCCAATGGTTTTGACATGTGCCCCGATGCCTTGCGGATGGAGATCGAGCGTGGTGGTATGGTGAAGAGCCATGTCGCTGCGGAGTGAGTACTTAAAATGAGTTGGCTGTGTTGGGCAATCGCTCCTCTGCTCAAGTGGTAAGCTGTTACTGCGATTGCAACAATTGCTGGCGCTGCTGCTGTTATCTTGCAGCTTCACTGGTTGCGTCAACAAATTAAACTTCAAAATTATGCCGACTACACGAAACGCTACGCTGAGATTGTGTTGCATTTTCCTGAAGACGTGAATTCAAGAGGCTTCAAATTAAGTAAGCGCCACAAGGATTACGACCAGACTATGAGGTACATGCGCGCTTATGCTGATTTATGCTTTGAGGAGTGGGATTTGAATAGGCGTCGTCTGATAGACGATAAAGCATGGAAAGTCTGGGAGGGTGGGATCAAGACGGCATTTCGTAAAACTGCCTTTCAACAAGCGTGGAAGATTCTCAAAGATAGCGACACTGAATATGGTTCTGATTTTGAGAAGTTTATAACGGACTGCTTTGTCTCTCAGAAAGTGTAAGTATTTTCTCGGGTGAGCGGTAAACTTATAGGCCTCTGTTCCACTTGCCCTTCGATTTCATAAGTCTTTATATGCCTTCTCATCTGCGGCGCTGACCATTCTTTGAAATCTACAAATGGGTCAATGTCATCCAAATTGAGCTCGACCTTTTGAGATTTAGCTGTCTTGGATTTTGTTTTATTTTTTCTGTTGGTCATCTGACTCTCCGATGGTGAGCTTTTCACAAAAATAGACTATCGTGAAATTATGAACTCTTTCACCTTCACTTCCCCGCTCTGGAAATACTCTGGCGAGAGTGCATGGCATTTTGTTACTTTGCCTGCGGATGTTTCGGCTCGGATTAAGTTTTTGCAAACGGCGAGCAGAGGGTTTGGGTCGGTTCGGGTTTGGGCTACTGTTAGGACATCGCGGTTTGAGACTTCGGTGTTTCCGGATTCTAAGTCGGGGTGTTATCTCTTGCCGGTCAAAGCATCTATTCGCAAAGCGGAAAAAATTGGCCATGGCGATGAGGTTACTTGCCTAATAGAATTGCGCGGTAGTTTATAGGTGCTTTCGAGCTTCCTTGAAACTTACGAATAAGTGTCTTAATATGTTTTCATGCAAAAGCCATTGATCTTCACTATTTCTGCGGTTTGGGACGAAGAGGCTTCGGTTTGGAGTGGGAATTGTGATGCTATTCCGGCGGCGGCGGATGCTCCGACACTTGACGGTGTGATGGATAAGATCAATGCGATGGCGATGGATTTATTGCCCGACAATCACCCCGGCGTTGATCCAAGTTCCGTCTACCTGCAAATCACAGCCATGCGTGAAGCCGCTGCTGCTTGATGGCGCCGTAGTTTGTTCGCCCTTTGCGAGATTTGTTAAAGGCCGCTGGTTGTTATCTGGTAAGGCAAGGAAAAGGCAGCCATGAAATTTGGTATAGCCCAATTACAGAAAAGAATTTTCTCGTGCTAATAGGCATCCCCAGCCGACACACTGCAAATGCAATTTTGCGGCAGGCGGGATTGCAGAAAGGATTTTAACATGGCTAGACTTCCGACATATTTCATTTCGCACGGCGGTGGGCCTTGGCCGTGGTTGCCAGATATGCGCAAGGGCATGGCGACGCTGGAGGCTTCGCTGGCCGCCATGCCATCGGAATTGCCAGAAAAGCCTAAAGCGATTTTGATGATTTCTGGCCATTGGGAGCAGGATGATTTTGCGGTGATGGGGGCTACCAATCCGCCGATGGTTTATGATTATGGTGGCTTTCCGGCTTTTACCTATCAAATAAAATATTCAGCACCGGGTGCGCCGGTGATTGCGGCGCGTGTCGTTGAACTGTTGAAAGTGGCTGGCTTGCCCACCCATTTGAACACCACGCAAGGCTTTGACCATGGCGTGTTTGCGCCGATGCAGATTATTTATCCGGAAGCTAATGTGCCGCTGTTCCAAGTGGCCATTCGCCACGATTATAATCCAGCGGCTCACATTGCATTGGGCCGCGCTTTGGCTCCGCTGCGTGACGAAGGTGTTTTGATTGTGGGCAGCGGGCTTTCCTATCACAATATGCGCGGCTTTGGCCCGCAGGGAAAATTGCCATCGGCGGAATTTGATGCATGGTTGTATGGCGCGTTGATGGCGGCCCCTGCAAAGCGTGAGGAAATGTTGTTAAACTGGGAGAAGGCTCCATCCGCGCGGGCGTGTCACCCGCAGGAAGATCATCTTATTCCAATGATGGCGGCAGTTGGTGCGGCGGGAAATGAAAAAGCCACACGCGTTTATTATGATCAGGCGGTGTTTGGAAACATCACCGCTTCAAGTTATCGCTTTGGGTGAGGGTTTCATTATGGGTTGGTTGAAGAATTTATTTGGCGGCGGGGCAGGGCAGCCTGCAACTGTGAAAACGCTTGAGTATAAGGGCTTTTTGATTTCGGCGGAGCCATACAAGGATGGTGGGCAATATCAGCTGGCAGGGGTGATTTCTAAAGATGGAAAACAGCACCGCTTTGTGCGGGCCGATAAATTCACTGATGCAGAAGAGGCTGCCGATTTTGCGCTTTCTAAAGGGCAACTGATTATAGACCAGCAGGGCGACGGGCTTTTCAAGTCATGATACGCAAACGGAAGTTGGTCCAGCGTTCGAGAAACAATGCCGTGTGGGCACTGGTCTTAATTGCTGTGGCACTTGGCGTTGGAATGGCTGGATACTCTTACTTTGGCGGCTTGGATTTCGTGCGGTCTTTCGCCAATGCGGCGATGATCTTGTCTGGCATGGGGCCTCTCGACCCAATGCCCAACAAGGCCGGCGAAGTTTTTGAAGGCTTTTATGCCTTGATTTCCGGGTTCTTGTTTTTAGCTGTCGTGGGGTTCGCCTTAGCGCCAGCGTTCCATCACATTTTGCGCAACTTTCATCTGGAGGACGAAGATGACAGAAAGTTGCACTGACTTATTTTGCGCCAATCACATAATTAAAGCTCACCGAAATGCGCAAGCCCTCGGCCTTATTCAAAGGCACCTCATGGCGCAGCCAACTTTCCCACAAGAGCAAGGTGCCAGCTGCAGGTGTTTCGCTGATGTGCGATTTCATTTCGCGCGGTGCGGTGGCTAGGCGCTGCGGTGCTGCCATCATCAAAACATGGCGCGGGTCTTCATAGACAATGGGGCCAGCCCCTTGGGGTACTGCCACATAATAGGTTCCACTGATCACCGAATTGGTGTGGATGTGCGAGGTGTGGCTGCCGCCTTCGGGCATCACATTCACCCAGATGGAATCGCAAATCGGTTTGCCGCCGCGAATATCCCAATGTAGTTCCTTGGCAAAGGCTACGGCATGTTTATCAATCTCGCGCACCAGTTTTTGGAATGCTGGAATCATGGCTGGCAGATCAAACTGCGAAGCAAAACTTGTGTAGCCGGGATAGCCATGTTTTTCGCACCAGCGCTGGCCAGTCTTGTCGTCTTCGCTCAGAGTTAATGCAGCATCCTCAAGATCAGCATTGAGGCGCTGCGGACTGGTTAAATCTGCGTGATAAATGAGTGTTGGAAAAACGGATTGAATTTTGCTCATCGTTATCGCATATCGCGTCTTCCCATCCGCTTGCAAGCCCTCTATGAATTATCAAAACTGAGAGAACTTAAATGCCACTTCCCGCCCACCTGCTCGACGGCTATTCACGTTTCCGCTCCGGTCGCTATGCGGCTGAGGCAGATCGATATTTGAAATTGGGTAAAGGCGCGCAAAAGCCAAAACTAATGATCATCGCCTGTTGCGATTCCAGAGCAGCGCCAGAAACGATTTTTGACGCAGGGCCAGGTGAAATTTTTGTGGTGCGCAATGTGGCCAATCTGGTGCCGTCTTATGCGCCGGATGGCAAACACCATTCCACCAGTGCGGCAATTGAATTTGCCGTGCTCTCGCTTGGTGTTCAAGATATTATTGTTATGGGCCATGGCCGTTGCGGTGGCATTCATGCTGTGGTGGAAGGCAATGCACCACTTTCAAAAGGTGATTTCATTGGAAAATGGATGAGTGATGTGGAAGATTTGGTCCATGCCGTGCGTGAAGACCATGAAGATCATTCCACCCTTGGCACGGCTGTTGAGCGCGCTTCAGTTGAGCATTCGGTTGCTAATTTGCGCACATTCCCTTGGCTGCGCATGAAAGAAAAGAAAGGCGAAATTGGCCTGCATGGGGCGTGGTTTGATATTGGGTTGGGTGAGCTGCATATTTATGACGACGCAGCCCACCATTGGAATTTGGTTGCTTAAATTCCGCCTACTTGATTTCCCACGCGATATTTACGTCAACCGCAATCACCTGTTCGCCTTGCGCAATTGGAACGGCACCGGCATCCGATGCCATGGTTTTAGCTTGCATCATCATGGGTTGCGGTGGCTGATAGGCAGTACCTTCGTTCAACGAGATGAGATTTCCAATCGTGACGGATGTTGCAGCTGCATAAAGATCAGCTTTGCGTTTTGCATCTTTCACGGCCTCTTTGCGGGCTTCATCCATTGCGGCTTGCGGGTTTGCGATGGAAAAAATGATGCCGTTAATTTGGTTGGAACCAGAAGACACAGCTTTGTCTAGCAGCTCACCAATTGCATCGAATTTGCGTAAGGTAACGGACACAGTGTTTGAAACCTCATAACCCGTAACCTTAGGCGGCTGGCCATTGTTCTGGCCGTAATCATAGCGCGGGGCCACGTTGAAGTTAGACGTGGCAATGTCTTTGGCTTCGATTTTCTCGGCTTTCAACATAGCCATCAAATCCGTCATGGCCTTTGTGTTGGCATCCAAGGCGTCGCGGGCTGTGGCGGCCGATGACAGAACACCCATGCTGACAATTACAAGATCGGGGCTGGCATGAACTTCGCCATGGCCGGAAAGGGAAATGCTACGAACCAATTTAGCCTCCTCGGCTTGAGCAGTGGAAAGTGATGTTAGGAGAAGAGCGACTGTGAGTAATGATTTGAGCATCGGTGAATCCTGATTGTTAAGGTTTTATCCAACTCCCCTAAACCGTCACCCCTGCGAAAGCAGGGGCCCAGCTTTGACACATGTGCTTGTCGCAAAGCTGGGTTCCCGCCTGCGCGGGAATGACGAGTTTGAGGATTGAAATTTGCACACATCGACAATTCTCGTGCCAAGAGATTACGGCAAGTCTATGTTAGCGGAATGGCGGCTCGTCGAAGCTGCGGAGCTTTCTGGAATGCAGGCGAGAGCGTTCGCGGCGCAAATTGTCTAAGGCCGCAAGCCCGATGAGCAAATGCTCGCCCACAGCGCGGTCATAGAAGGCGTTGGCGGCACCGGGTAATTTGATTTCACCATGCAAGGGCTTATCTGACACGCAAAGCAAAGTGCCATAAGGCACGCGGAACCTGTAGCCTTGGGCGGCCAATGTGCCGGACTCCATATCAATGGCAATGGCGCGAGAGAGGTTGATGCGCTTTCTTTCTGCGGTCCAGCGCAGTTCCCAATTGCGATCATCATTGGTCACCACGGTTCCGGTGCGCAGGCGAGCTTTTAGTGCTTCACCAGTTTCTCCCGTCACAGCGGCAGCGGCTTCCTGCAAAGCCACTTGCACTTCGGCGAGTGCAGGAATGGGAATTTCCGGCGGCAGCACATCATCCAATATATTGTCTTCACGCAGATAAGCATGGGCCAACACATAATCGCCAATGCGTTGCGAATGGCGGAGGCCACCGCAATGGCCAATCATCAGCCAGCAATGCGGGCGCAGCACGGCCAAATGGTCGGTCATGTTCTTGGCATTCGATGGACCAACACCGATATTTACAAGTGTAACTCCACCCTCGCCATCACGCCTCGTGAGATGATAAGCTGGCATTTGAAATTTGTGCCATTGGCTTGAGGCATAGACATCGTCAATTTGAGCTTGGGTCATTCCGCGTGTGATGGATTTGCCACCGGGGATGTGCAGTGCTTCATAGGGGCCATCTAAGTTCAATTGCTCGACTGACCATTTGATGAACTGATCGACATAGCGGTGATAATTGGTGAGCAAAATCCATGGCTGAAAATGGCCCCAATGGGTGCCGGAATAATGTTGCAAGCGCTTCAGTGAATAATCCACACGAACCGCATCAAACAAAGCCAAAGGCAGTGGCTCATCTGATTTTTGATCCCACTGGCCATCGGCAATTTCATCGCCCACCAAAGCCAAATCTGGAATAGGGAAATACAAGGCAAGCTCTGCCGCCGTTATTGGCCCAGAGCCAAACTCATTGCCCTTCTCTAAAACATAGGGATAGGGAATTTGTTGGGTGGAAAGCTCCACTTCAATAGTGGCGTCATAGTCGCGCGCTAAATGCGTGAGCTGGTCAATCAGATAGCGTTTGAAATGTGCGGGCTGGGTGATGGTTGTCACATAAGTGCCCGGGCCTTGAAACTTGGCATAGGCCCTGCCGATTGAGGGCTGAAGGCCACTGGACGTATAAATGAGGCGCAATTCAGGGTAACAGAACTGACGTTTCTGATCTGGCGTGGGCACAATTTTCTGTTTGAAATAGGCATCCAAACAGTCGCGCAGGGCTTGTGTTGCGGTTTTATGGAGGGAGATGAGCTGCTCAACAGCAGCTTGAGGCGTTAGGCTTTGCTTTTTCATCGAGTCATTCTAGCACAGATTTGCGACAATACGATCTAGCCTTGTGGAAAAAAATAATGTAGCCATGCGCCACCATTGGGGGCCTGTAGCTCAATGGTTAGAGCTAGCGGCTCATAACCGCTTGGTTGCGGGTTCAAGTCCTGCCGGGCCCACCAATGGTTAAACGCAATTGTGCTATGGGCGCCAGTAATTGAACCAATCACTGGTTTCTACGCTTTCAAAATTGCCACGCATATCAATAAGAGGCGCGTGCTTGTGCGCGAGTGCTGCTAGTGATGCAGCATCGAATTGTTCACGGAACACATTGTGCGCCAGCGTTACAACGATCGCATCATAAGGGCCATGGGCAGCTGGGTCTTCGATATTAACTGAACCACGGCCACCTTCAAAGTGATCATCGAAGGCCACGGGATCGAAGTTATAAACTTCAGCACCGCGGTTCCACAATGCATCCATCATCGGAAAGGCTTTGGAGTTGCGTGTATCGGGGCAATCTTCTTTGAAACTGCGGCCAAGCACAAGCACCTTGGCTTTGTTCACGCCACGGCGATGGGTCATCAGCTCTTCGATTTTTTCGACGATGTAAAGTGACGTTTGCTCGTTCACCGAACGCGCTGCTGCTACCAATTCCATTGCAAGGCCATGACGTCTGCCCGCATCAACCAAGAAATAGGGATCAACGGCGATGCAGTGACCACCGACGAGGCCTGGGCGATAGTGATGGAAATTCCACTTAGAACTTGCTGCTGCAATTACATCTGTTGAGCGAATGCCCATTTTATCGAACAGCATCATCATTTGGTTCATCAAGGCAATGTTCACATCACGCTGGGTGTTTTCCAAAATTTTTGCAGCTTCGGCCACTCGAATTGAGGTGGCTTTATAAAGGCCAGCTTTAATGACGCGGCCATAAAGTGCTTCCATAAAATCAGCACAAGCTGGTGTTGAGCCTGAGACAATTTTTTTAATATCGGCCAATTTGCGCGTTGGATCGGCTGGGTTGATGCGTTCTGGTGAATAACCCAAATTGAAATCAAGCCCGAGCTTCATGCCAGACACAGCTTCGATGATTGGCAAGCAGCGATCTTCCGTAGTGCCGGGATCAACAGTGCTTTCAAACACAATCACCGCGCCCCGCTTCATATGGGTGCCAATGGTGCGGCTGGCGCTAAGCAAGGGGCCATAATCTGGGCGGTTGTGGCTGTTCACAGGCGTTGGCACACAGACGATCATCACATCCGCGTTCTTCAGTGCGGATGCATCAGTGGTGAACTCGGCGTTGGCTTCTTTCAACTCAGTGCCTGTCACTTCGCCGGTGAAATCGAGGCCTTGTTTCAACTCGCCCACTTTGCCTTCATTGATATCAAAGCCAATGGCGCGTGAGCCTTTGGCAAATCCTAATGTTAAAGGCAGGCCCACATAGCCCAGACCGATGACGGCGACACAGGCGGTTGCAGCATCAGGCAGAGCACATGGCTCACCTTCAACAAGGCGGATTGCTGATGTTTTGGACTGTTCAAACGAATGTAATTGCGCGGCAATTACAGCATTGCTCTTCATGGTTTTCCCCTCCCCAGGAGATTTGTTAGGAGGCTAGAAAGAACTCAAATCCATGGAGAAGGCGTAAAGCGGCGTGGTTAAAACCATCGAAAGGTTACCAACTGGTTTTTATTAACTAAAAAATTCTACACCCCAATACAACCTCGAATTAACTTAAGCGCAATTTTTGATCTTTAACACCCACGGCAATGGCCGGTGCACGGTCGTGCGTTTGCGTGTGGGTATGTTAGCGTTATCTTATCTTGAGTGGATCTTTGCGATACTGGTGATGGTTGTTTTCACCAATCGCTATTTATTCGGCAGCGTTCTGCGCTTGGCCGATGGCCGCACTCTGGAAAATTACGATATTGACCCACCTGTCTGGCCCACTGTGGCGATCATCGTTCCGGTGTTTAATGAAGGCCCCACCATTCTTAAAACCGCAGCGGCATTTGATGCTCTGGACTATCCACGTGAGAAATTAAAGGTTGTTTTCGTCGATGACTGTTCGACGGATGGAACTTATGACTATCTTTTACAGGTTGCGGAAACTTATCCTTGGATGAAAGTTTTGCGCAATGTGAAAAATGTTGGCAAGCGCATTGGAATTAAAAACGCAGTTCTGGTCACCCACACTGACCTGATCATGTCGGTTGATTCTGATGTTATTGTTGACAATAATGTGGTGCGCGTTCTCGTGCGCCATATGTACACCACGGGTGCTGACGGGGTTGGTGGCTGTGTGTTTGTGGTCAATGCCAATGAAACTTGGCTGACCAGAATGCAGACGGTAAAATATTGGATTGGTTACCACTTCCTTAAAAACCTTGAGAATGCCTTCAGCCACGTGATGTGCCTTTCAGGCTGTCTGACACTTTATCGACGCTCAGCTTTGATTGCGGTGGACCATGATGTTGAAAGCCGCACATTTCTGGGTGATGAAGTTAAATATGGTGAAGATCGCTTCCTGACCCGCAAGCTGGTGGAACGTGGTTATAAAACGCGGCTGTGTTTCCACGCGCGCTGCTTCACAAAAGCGCCGCCCAAAATGCCGGGCTATATCAGTCAGCAGTTGCGCTGGCGTCGTTCTAATATTGTGGACTTCTTGACCGCGCTGCCTTTCCTGACGCGGTATCATCCTATGGTGTTGGTGCATTATTGTTCGATGCAATTATTGCTTTTGTTTTACCCAATCACCTTGGTGGTTCACATTGTGCGCCTTGGCTTTGTGATGCCGATGATTTTGCATGCGCTGTTGGTTTCGGTTTTTGCGCTTGCTTATGAACTGAACAAACACAAGCTACCGGAAGAGGGCCGCACCAATGGCATTTGGTTCCTCACCATGGCCTTTGTGTTTCCAGTTATGTACGTGTGCCTCACACCATTAGCTATCGTAACGCTTGGCACCACATCATGGGAAACCAGAGGTGCAGCGCCAGCCAAGGCCCCAAAAGCTGCTGTTCCTGCTAAAGCGGGCGGTGGCTGAT
>JANLPA010000144.1:0-10133 GCA_031366855.1 Hyphomicrobiales bacterium
AAGGTTAGGGGCCACTGTGGTGGGCGTAGACCCTTCTGAGAAAAACGTCAAAACTGCTTCCGTTCATGCCGCAGAAGTGGAACTTCACATCGATTACCGTATTGGCACCGCCGAAGACTTGGCTGCCACTGGCGAAAAATTCGATGTGATTCTCAATATGGAGGTGATCGAACATGTGGCCAATCCACAAAACTTCACCGCAACCTGTGTCAGCCTGATGAAACCAAACGGCCTCATGTTCGTGGCCACCTTAAACCGCACCCTAAAATCCTTCGGCCTTGCCATCATTGGTGCCGAGTACATTTTAGGCTGGCTGCCAAAAGGCACCCATGAGTGGGAAAAGTTTATTAAGCCATCCGAACTGAAAGACTGGCTCGCTGAATCCGGCGCAACAACCAAAACCGAAAGCGGCGTCACCTATCATCCGATAGCTGGCGAATGGCGCAGGGCCAAAGATATGGATGTGAATTACATGTTGGTGGCGCAGAGGGCATAACAACAAAATTATAGATCCGCTTAACAACAGCAAGTTGCCAAACCACACCAAACTATTATTGAAGAAAAAGGTAAAGAGACGTGAACAAAAAAAACGAGCTCCGCAAAAAAGTTGCCGCAGTTAATATGCATCCAAATCGCAATTTGTTACCTCAAAAAGAAATCACCAAGCGTTACCTAATTTGCAGCAGTGAGCGCTCCGGTAGCTCATTACTTGCGGACCTACTCGATAGAACTTCTCTCGCGGGAAGACCTCTCGAGTACCTAAACATGGCCTACATCGAATGTTATTGTAAGGCCACAAACACAACTGAAGTGTCACGAGACATATACTGGAACGATTTGCAAAGAACACGTTCAACGGAAAATGGTGTATTTGGTGTCAAGGCTCATTTGTCACAAATAAAGCAATGGCTCGACAGCGGTGACAACAACGTCATTAAAAAGTTTCTCGCAGATTTTGAGTATCTAATTTTCATTAAACGTAGTGACAAGCTTGACCAAGCAATTTCGTTTTATCGCGCCATTGTAACTGGCCATTGGTCGTCACTACATGCAAAACTAGACCCATTGCCTGCAAAAATACCCCCCTTTAATGCATTGGCTATTTCGACTGCATTGCAACATGTAATCGACTCGGAAAACAACTGGAAAATGCTTTTTGATGAACTCAAATTGACGCCTATCGAAATCGAATATGAAACTCTTGTTTCAAATGTAACAAGTACTATTCATGGCTTACTAGCAAAAATGGGAATAAACAATGAATCAGTCGCTTCTTTAATTCCCTCAATAGTTAGTCAACATGACAATATTAATGTCGAATTGCGAAAAAAATATGCTGAATTTTCCAACGAAATTAGATGAATACCGCTTAAGGAGCGGAAGCAAATAAGTTATGCTTGATCACTCAATTCCCATCCTCAGGCAATCGTGGGATCGGGTGCACGTCAATCCCCTCATCAATCAGCGCCTTGGCATCATCAGCAGTTGCCTCACCATAGATGGCGCGTTCCTTCACTTCTTTGAAATGAATCTTGCGAGCTTCATCGGCAAATTGATGGCCGACGTTTTCGGAATTATCCGTCACATGCTTGCGGTAGTCACGCATCATTTGCATCATCGCGGCAGCGCGCGGATCAACCGGGCCTGCGGTCATGGCTTGTGATTCAGATTTACGGTTGCCCTTGGTAGGAATGCCTGGAGCCATGATTTGTTTTTCGATTTGAGTAACGCCGCACACCGTACAGGAAATCAGACCGCGCTTGACTTGTTTATCGTAAGCGGCGCTATCAGAAAACCAGCCATCAAATTCATGGCCCTTGGCACAGATGAGATCGTACCTGATCAAGCCTTGACCTCAGAGAGCGTAAACTCCCGCGCATGCACCAAAGCCGGAATGCGGGCGCGGGCGGCAGCTGATTCTGCAGGGTCAATTTCAAACAGCAGATATTCAGGATCAACGCCCGCTTCAGCAATCACTTTGCCCCAAGGGTCCACAACCTTGCTGTGGCCAAAGGTTTCGCGTCCTGAATCATGGGCGCCACCTTGCGCAGCTGCAATCACAAAACTTCCCGTCTCAATAGCGCGCGCCCGCAGCAACACATGCCAATGGGCCTTGCCCGTGGGCACTGTAAAGGCGGCAGGAACCACCAACACATTGGCCCCAGCCTTGGCCAGCGCATGATACAAAGCAGGCTGGCGTATATCATAACAAATCGAAAGACCGAGCGAACAGAAAGGCAAGTCCACTTTTACAGCTTGCGCACCTGCAGTATAAGTGTCGGACTCGCGGTATTTGTCACCATTAGGTAAATCCACATCAAACAAATGGATTTTATCATAACGCGCCACAATCTCACCTTTTGGGTTAAGCAATAAAGTGCGATTGACCAGTTTGCCATCTTCACCCTTCAGCGCCAATGAACCCAGATGCAACCAGATTTTAAGTTTCGCCGCCAATTCAACAAATCCGTGTACGGATGAATCTTCGGCTTCCGTCATCACTACAGCTTTAAGCCGCTCACGATCCGGCTCAAAAATATTTGTCATTTCAGGTGTTGAAATAAATGTGGCTCCTTGCGAGGCGGCTTGGCGGATGAGCTTTGAAGCCTCCTCCAAATTTGTCGCCATCTCACGCGATGAGCGCAGTTGGATAAGACCCGCTTTAAAACTCATGGCTGTGCCAACAACGCATCAAGCCCGCCCTTTGCATCCAGCGCAGAGAGATCATCACTGCCGCCCACATGGGTTTCACCAATAAAAATTTGCGGAACACTGCGACGACCGCCCGTGCGCGTAGTCATGCGATCGCGCTCAGCAGCATCATAGCTCACGTCAATTTCCGTAAACTTAGCACCTTTGCGGGTTAGTAAGTTCTTGGCTCTTGCGCAAAACCCGCAGGCATTCGTTGTGTATATTTCAATCTTCGGCATAATATTTTCCATCATGCCTCTATATGCATTCGGTGCGGCTCTTTCACAAGGGCGAAGGTGAGCACATTAACGCGCGCCGCCCCCGCCTTTTTTAACGCTTCCGAGCAGGCCGCCAGCGTGGCCCCCGTGGTGCGCACATCATCCACCAGCAATATATTTTTGCCTGCCACCAAAGCTTGCTTTTCAAACGGAACCTGAAAGGCTTTCCGCACATTCTTGCGCCGTGCTTCAGCATTCAAACCCACCTGTTGGCGCGTGGGTAAGCTCCGCAACAAAATATCGGTAGCAAAAATCTTGTTTGCATCTTGCGCAATGGGCTGCGCCAAGAATGCCGCCTGATTGAAGCGCCGTTTCCACAACCGTGATTTATGCAACGGCACGGGCATTATCAAATCAGCCTCGGCCACTAAATCTCGTCCCACCCGCGCCATCATGCGGGCCATAAACAATCCGGCTTCAGTGTTGTCACGGTATTTAAGCCCATGCACCAAACCTTTCGCGGCATCGTCAAAAATCACGGCAGCGCGGCCCTTGTCCCACGGCGGTGGATCAGCCAAGGCTTGCGCGCTCAAACTGCCAGCCCCTTGATCATAGGCAAAAGGCAGGCCGAGCACATCACAAAGCGGGGCTTCCAGAAAGGTGAGCTTCTGCCAACAACCCATGCACAGGCTGGCCCCCATTTGCACATCATCACGGCAACTCAGGCATTTAGGGGGTGTCACCAAATCCACCAGCCCGCGCAAAAACGGCAGCACAGACTTCAACTGGAAACGCTTTGGTTTTTCCGCTAGCAGATCATCCATGATTGATGAAACACCCTTAATCTTCAACCGCGCACTTTATCTGGCCCGCCAGAAAAAGGCCAGCGGCACTGAAGTTCTGCAAAATCATATATCAGCCGAATTGGATGAGCGCCTGTCATTGATCATGCGCCGCTTGCCGCAGGCTTTGGTGATCACGCAAAGCTCGCAAATCATTGTGGACACTTTAAAAGTGTCGGGAAAGTTTGATGACGTTAAGCAGATTGAACCAAGTGCTAACGATGCCTTCACATTGCCAGACCAGCATTATGATTGCATCATCAGCCTTTTGGATTTGCAATGCGTGAATGATGTGCCGGGGCACTTGGCGCAATTGGGCCACGCCCTCAAAGCCGACGGCCTTTTGCTGGTGGCATTTTTCGCTGGCGACACTTTGCATGAGCTGCGGCAATGCTGGCTTGATGCTGAGTTGGAAATCACTGGCGGCGTTTCCCCGCGCGTGGCCCCCATGATTGGCGTTCGTGAATTGGGTGGCCTCATGCAGCGCGCTGGCCTGGCGCTGCCTGTGGCTGATATCGACCATACGATAGTTCGCTATACGGACGTGTTTGCCCTGATGCGTGAAATAAAATCTTTCGGATATGCCAATCCACTGCTGGGCCGCAGTGGCAAATTCGTTTCGCGCCGCTTCCTCACCAAAATGGCCGAACACTATCATGCAAATTTCACAGATGAAGATGGCCGCATCCACGCCACATTAGAAGTCGCCTGGGCCATGGCCTGGAAACCCCATGAAAGCCAACCGAAGCCACTAAAGCCGGGGAGTGCTACGGCGAGATTGGCCGATGTTCTGAAAGTAAAATTATGAAAACATCCAGTCTTACACTGGTCACTGGGGCTGACTCCACCCATGCACGCACATTACTAAATTTTCTGGCTAGTGCGAAAAAATACGCGCCACTAGCCCGCGTGGTTGTTTACGATCTGGGTATGGCGAATTTTCAATTGCGCCGATTGAAGCAAAAATTCGACTATGAGGTGCGCAAATTCGATTACACCACACACCCCACCTACTTCAATATTAAAGTCAATGCCGGAGAATACGCTTGGAAGCCAGTAATTGTTGCAGAAGTTGCACGAGAATTCGGCGGGATTATATGTTGGATGGATGCAGGAAATTTGATTGTAGGCCCAATTTCAGAAATAGTTTCTGAAGCTAAAAATGTTGGGTTCTATCGCACTTCATCCGGTGGAAAAATTGGGAGATGGACCCATCCTGCTACATTGGCTTATTTCAATTTGCCATATGATTGGAAGTCAGATGAGGTAATGCTCGCCAGTGGATTAGTCGCTTTTGATACGCAAAATAAATCTGCCATGAAATTATTGTTGGAATGGGCCAAATATGCCCAAATAAAAGAATGTATTGCTCCCGAAGGATCAAACCGCAAAAATCACCGCCAAGACCAAGCTTTATTGGCAGTTCTCGCCGGAATTGCTGGATGGCCAGAACCCAAGGCTTCCAGCTCAACGAACGTCGTATTTCAGCAAGATGCGGACTTTATTGGCGATCCTATTTTGTATATTCGCCGCAAAACTTCAAAATTTTTGCGGAGTATCGGAAACACATAGTGCCCATGTCAATGCTTCGACTTTTTAAAAGAGCAACATCTTGATTGCAGCAACAGCCACTCTCAATGACAGTAAATGCGCCGAAAGGGACAGTTGCACCCACACCCTATTGCAAGCTGAACTTAATAATGGAACTGATGATGCATCAAAAACTTGAACCAAAGGTAACTCTGGTGACGGGGAGCGATTTCACCCACGAGAAATCTCTATACAATTTTTTGACCAGCGCCAAAAACCATGCCCCAAACATATCGGTGATTATATATGATCTTGGCATGACGCCAAAGCAACTGCGAAAAATTAGGAGGGAATTCAGCTACGAAATTCGAACTTTCGATTATTCAAAATATCCAGATTTTTTCAATATAAGAATTGCGCAAGGTCGATTTGCTTGGAAGCCCGTAATCATTGCGGAAGTTGCTAAACAGCGCGGTGGCATTGTTTGCTGGATGGATGCTGGCAACATTATTACAGGACCACTGATACCAATTATTGAAATTGCGGCAAAAATCGGATTTTGGCGCACATCTTCTCAAGGAACTATAGGAAGATGGGTGCATCCTGGCATGCTGAAATTTTTCAATCTACCTTCAGATTGGAAGGCGGATGAAGAAATGTTGGCCGCAACTGGTGTTGCATTTGACACGCAAAATAAATCGGCCATCAAATTGCTGTCCAATTGGGCAAAATACGCAAGCATCAAAGAATGTATAGCACCTGAAGGCTCCAACCGCGGCAACCATCGCCAAGACCAAGCACTGCTATCTGTATTAGCGAGCATGGATGGGTGGCCCACAATAACGGGCATCGCTCCAATGCCACTTGTATTTCATCAGGATGCGGATGCAAATATCGGCCAGCTTATTTATCGTAGATATAAAAAACTGCGCAACTGGGTAAATGCTTTGCGTGCTAGACATAAGCCCCATGGCAATGCTTGAATTTTTTGCCGGAGCCACAGGGGCAATCATCGTTGCGGCCCACTTTGCCCCAGGTTTCTGGCTTCTTGGGGTCAAACTTCGCAGCGGCAAGTGCAGCGGCACCCAGAGCGGCTGAACCCAGCATTGGCAGACCTTCGCCCACATCATCCTGACCGGTGCTTGCATCAATGTGATGGGCTGCCATGGGGGGCAATTGAGTTTCATCGGGCAGCTCTTCGCCTTGCTGGCCAAACTGAATTTCAACACGCATCAATTGCCCTGTCACAGCTTCCTTCAACCGCGTAACCATATCTGAAAACAGCGTGAAGCCTTCAGTTTTATATTCATTGAGAGGATCGCGCTGGCCATAGCCACGCAAGTGGATCACCTGGCGCAAATAATCAACGGCCACAATATGCTCGCGCCACAAGCGGTCCAATGTTTGCAACAATACCGATTTTTCCACCTGCTTCATAATATCGGTGGAATATTTTTCGCGCTTTTCACCATAATACTTATCGGTGGTAGAGGTTACGCGTTCGCTAATTTCTTCATCGGCAATACCTTCTTCCTTGGCCCATTCATCCACCGGGAAATCAATGGCCACGGCTTCGCGCAAACGTTCGCGAAGGCCAGTTGCATCCCACTGTTCAGCATAAGCATTTTCCGGAATGTGCTTGGAAATCAATTCGCCGATAATATCGTGGCGCATATCATCAACGGTTTCGGAAATTTCTTCGCCATTCATAATGCCAATGCGTTGATCAAAAATCGCCTTGCGCTGATCATTCATCACATTGTCGAATTTCAGCAAGTTTTTGCGAATATCAAAATTGCGCGCCTCAACTTTCTGTTGGGCTTTTTCCAGCGCCTTGTTGATCCATGATGAAATAATCGCCTCGCCTTCTTTCAGGCCAAGCTTTTGCAACATGCCATCTAAACGCTCAGAACCGAAAATGCGCATCAAATCATCTTGCAGTGAGAGATAGAAACGCGATTGACCGGGGTCACCCTGACGGCCAGAACGACCACGCAACTGGTTATCAATGCGGCGGCTTTCATGGCGCTCGGTGCCAATCACAAACAAACCGCCCCCTTCAAGCACGGTGCGTTTGTGTGATTCAATTTCATCCTTAATTTTAGCAATGCGGCGCTCGCGCTCGGCCCCTTGCTTAATGTCACCAAGCTCGGTGGCAATGCGCATATCCAAATTGCCACCAAGCTTAATATCCGTGCCGCGGCCCGCCATGTTAGTGGCGATTGTTACAGCACCAGGCGCACCAGCTTGAGCAATAATCGTGGCTTCCTGTTCGTGGAAACGCGCGTTGAGAACACTGTGCTCAATGCCTTGGTCTTTCAGCAAAGCCGAAATCTCTTCCGATTTTTCAATCGAAGTTGTGCCCACCAACACAGGTTGGCCACGCAATCGCGCCGCACGAATCGTGTCACTAATAGCGGCATATTTTTCTTTGGCTGTTCGATAAACTTCATCGTCTTCATCCAAACGTGCCACTTCAACGTTGGTTGGAATCTCGATCACTTCCAAACCATAAATATCTTGGAACTCATCAGCTTCCGTCAAAGCCGTGCCCGTCATGCCAGCAAGTTTTTTATACATGCGGAAATAATTCTGGAATGTAACCGACGCCATGGTCACATTTTCCGGCTGCACCGTCACATGCTCCTTGGCTTCGATGGCCTGATGCAAACCATCCGAATAGCGCCGCCCCGTCATCATGCGGCCCGTGAATTCATCGATGATCACAACTTCATCATCTTTAACAATATAGTCTTTGTCTTTTTGAAACAGTGTGTGGGCGCGAAGTGCCTGCTGAATGTGATGCACGATACCAATATTGGCAGCATCATACATCGAGCCACCTTTCATAACGCCAGCAGATGTGAGCAACTGTTCAAGATGTTCATTGCCAACTTCAGTGAGAGTAACCTGACGTTGCTTTTCATCAAGTTCAAAATCCGCAGCCACCAACATGGGGATGAAACGATCCAACGCATTATAAAGACCAGATTGATCTTCCGATGGCCCAGAAATGATCAGCGGTGTTCTTGCTTCATCGATGAGAATGGAGTCAACTTCATCGACGATTGCAAAATGGTGGCCGCGCTGCACCATTTCATTCAAATGATATTTCATATTGTCGCGTAAGTAATCAAAGCCCAACTCATTGTTGGTGGCATAAGTCACATCACAAGCATAAGCCTCGCGGCGCTGCGCATCATCAAGCCCATGCACAATAACGCCAGTGGTGAGGCCCAAGAAACCATAAACATTGTCCATCCACGCTGAGTCGCGCTTGGCCAGATAATCATTCACCGTCACCACGTGAACGCCCTTGCCTTCAAGCGCATTCAAATAAACCGGCAGTGTGGCAACCAAGGTTTTGCCTTCGCCGGTTTTCATTTCTGAAATCATGCCAGCGTTCAAAACCATGCCGCCCACCAGCTGCACATCAAACGGGCGAAGCCCCAAACTGCGCTTTGCCGCTTCCCGAACCGCAGCAAAAGCTGGTGCCAACAGATCATCAACACTCTTGCCGCCAGCAATCTCGGCCTTGAATTGGGCTGTCAGGCCTTTAAGTTCAGCATCGCTCATCGCGGCATATTGATCTTCCAGCGCATTGATCTCTGGCACGCGTTTTTGAAAACTGACCAATTTACGGTCATTGGTCGTGCCAAAAATCTTTGCGGCAATGGTACTCAATCCAAGCATATGATTCGTTCCTTTAGGGGAGTATGACCCCGTTTTGGCGGTCTTCTAGCCCAGCCTATGGTGCGGCGTAAACATTTCAATTTAGCAATGTTCGCCACCCCAAAGGCCAAAGCGTGAGGGAGTTTCCAGCGAGATAGGGTGAAGCTGCGACATTTTCAACCTGTTGCATTGCCGCAACAGCCCGTCAAAAGGCTTATTCTTGCCTTGTTTCCAAGCCAAGGGCTCAATATAGCAAATAGTTTAGGCGAAAAGACAACCGATGGAATTCATGCCGCGCATTCACACACTTTTGAAATCATCCCTCCTCGCTTCGGCAGTTGGAGTGGCTCTTGCAATATCCACACCTGTATTTGCCCAGTCCACAACGGCTGATGCATTGACTGGCGAAGACAAAGCCGTGGCCTCGGTCAACGGCTATGAAATCAAAACCTCGGAAGTGCGCATGGCCTTTGATGACGTGATTGGCCAATTACCAAACATGCCAGCCAAGCTGCGTTTTCCCTTCGTTGTGGAGTTTCTGATTGAGCGCCATTTGCTCGCCCAAGTGGCAGCAAAAGAGGGCATTGGCGACAGCGATGATTACAAGCGCCGTCTGGCTGCTTACCAAGCCAAAGCCTTGCGCGATTCTTATTTAGCTCAAAAAATTGCGCCTGCCGTTACTGAAGAAGAAATCAAAGCGGCTTACGATAAAGAATCGGCCAAGGTTAAGCAAACCGAGCGCGTGCGCGCGCGCCACATTCTGGTGGCTTCCGAAAAAGAAGCCAATGACATTGAAGAAAAGTTGAAAGCGGGCTCAAAGTTTGAAGATTTGGCCAAGCAATATAGCTTGGATGGCTCAAAGGATTATGGTGGTGAGCTTGGTTATTTCACAGCCCCTGAAATGGTTCCGGCATTTTCTGATGCTGCCTTCAAGTTGAAGGTTGGCGAAATTTCACCCCCGGTTAAAACCGATTACGGCTGGCATGTGATCCGCATGGATGATCGCAAAATGGGTGCAGCCCAACCTTATGATCAGGTGAAGAGCGCCATTCGAAATGTTTTGGTGCGCGATAAGGTGCAAGCATTATTGGCCAGCTTGCAAGGCACAGCCAAAGTTGAAATTCTCGATGAGGATTTGAAGAAGGCGCAAGAAGACGCAAAAGCCCAACACCAGTTGCTT
>JANLPA010000171.1:0-9132 GCA_031366855.1 Hyphomicrobiales bacterium
AGTCAGTTAAGAAATCAGCGCTTAAGTCACAAACTTCATCGCGCGCTCCATCAAGAGATAAGGCCACAGGCTCTAAGACGAAAGCACCGTCTGTTGCAGCGGTTAAACCAAAGACGACAGCTTTAAGAGCGCCCAAGCTAAAATCGGCGGCCAAAGGTGCCGCGAAGCACAATATGACAACCTCTTCGACAGCTAAAGCGAAAGCTACGACCTTGGTCGGCGTGAGCCTCATGGTAGCACCAGGAATTGCAGTTAAATTGGAAGTGCTGCCCGACGTAACGGCAAAGCCAGAAGCCGCTGCCGCACCAGACGCCAAATCAGAAATTAAGCCCGCCGTCGCCGATAAGCCAAACGCTACATCCGAACCCATCGCCAAACTAGATCCGACCTCCGCCGCCAAGCCCGAACCAACGCCCGAAGGCCAGCCGGATGTCACTGCCGCTCATGAACCAAAAGCTGAACCGATACCCGCCGCGGCTGGTAAGCCAAACACCCCACCCGCAGCGGACACAAAACCTGAAGCCGCTCACGAAGCAGGCGGACACGAAGGCCATCACATGCCATCCGAACAGGGTACATTTCCGTCGTCACACCTTCGCGTGTTCATCGACTATGCCCTGCCAGACGGCCCCGTCTCTTATTGGCTCGGTCGCTTGTTCGGCAACTTTTACGCCCGTTGGTGCACCCAACGCATGGCCAACGATGCGGCAACTCACTTCAAAGCGCGATTTCATGATTAATCGCAAAGCACTCATCGGCATCCCACCCAGCACAATGCTCGCGTTGATGCTGTCGGTGTTCACGGTGTCGATGGGTTATTCGACAGCAACAACGGAAGACTGCTTCCGACACACTGCAACAAGAAGGGACAGCGGTACCACTATTATACTTCTGAGAAGCGCCTTAGAGATGCAAGCCAAGACCAAGAGGGCTTGCGGGTTCCTGCCGCCGATCTACATGAACTGATCACCAAGGCAATCACGTCCAAACTAACCAATGATCACTGGTTGGCAGAAAACATTGCCGCAACGCCAACAATGATTCCAAAACTTATTCAAGCGGCCAAAGACTTGGTAGAAAAGATTCTCGATAAAAATCAAGCTGACACACAGCCGGTGCGAAAACTGATTGAGCGAGTAATTGTCGAAAAGTCCCGTGTCACGATCAGCTTGAACAAAAGAGAACTGCTACAGTTTTTGAACCATGAAGAAGCCCTTGGGAGCGAAACAGAAAACCAAACCGCTGATGTCACAAATGGGACTTTGCAAATAATAGTTCAAAGCCACCTCCTCCGTTGCGGCAAGCAAATGAAACTCATTCTTGGAACCGATGCATCGGGCAGCAGTGCGCCAAATCCACTGCTCATCAATCTTATTGTTCAAGCAAAGCTGTGGTTCGCAGGATTATCGACTGGTAAGTACGGTTCACTGAGTGACCTTGCCAAAGAGGTAAGTCTCGACAAATCCTATGTCAGCCGAGTTATCACACTAACTTTCCTTGCACCAGATATTTTGGAGAAAATTATCACGGGTGATCATTCCCACTTGCTCACACCAGAACGGCTCCGCAAAGCATGTCCCCTTCCCCTGCATTGGGAAGATCAACGCGCCCTCCTGCAGGTCTAGTCGAGTCAGACACCAACTCGAATTAGCTCGATTGGACACCGACAGTTTGCTCTCTCAAATGCCACACACAAGCCCAAGCCTCCAAGCATTTTCGTCGACCAAATGCCCGTCGGCATGATGCACTCCCCTATGGTGCGTTGACCAAAAAATCGGGCATCAGAGATTCCCGCCCCCAGAGCTGCCCAGTTCCGTTAATATTACGAGCAATTGGGCAAACAGAGATCGGACTATCGCCGCAAGCCACGGAAATGTCCGGATGATTGCTGAACCTATAAAACCGCATGATTCGCATGAAAAGGAATGGTGGGCGGTATTGGGATCGAACCAACGACCACTACGATGTCAACGTAGTGCTCTACCGCTGAGCTAACCGCCCACATGTGAGTGGCATATATCGGCCCTAATGATCGAAGGCAAGGGCGGGCTTTAGGCGGCCATCAGCCTGTTCACTTCATCCACCAAATCACGCAAATGGAAAGGTTTGGACAAAACCTTTGCATCCTTGGGCGCATTTGAATCGGGGTTAAGCGCAACTGCTGCAAAACCTGTAATGAACATAATTTTTAACGATGGATCAAGCTCGGCGGCACGGCGCGCAAGCTCTATCCCATCCATTTCTGGCATCACAATATCAGTGAGCAGCAAATCAAAATTGTCTTGCTTGATTTCTTCAAAGGCACTGGCTCCCTCGGCAAAGGGTGTTACACTATGTCCAGCCTTCTCCAGGGCCTTCACCAGAAAACGCCGCAAATCATCATCGTCTTCAGCAAGAATAATTTTTACCATAACTCTCTCTATTAACCAGCAGCAGGGCTAGGTCAAGTTTTCCGACAGGCTTCCATGTGCCGCAAATATGATCGCTTGGCTTGTCTATAGTATAAAAGCGGTAAACAGGCCGTGAAGGTGGGCATAGACAGTGGCCCTAATTTGCGCTTTTAATAACGAGCGCAGAATATGTGTGCGCTGAGGGTGGCTATGCCTGAACACTATTTTGAAATCTTAGCTCCGGCAAAGTGGCAAGTGCCTATCGTGTTTAACTCACCCCACAGTGGGTCAATCTTGCCTTTGAGTTTTTTACAAAACTCTAGACTCTCTGCGTCAGCCTTGCGTCAATCTGAAGATTGTTTTGTTGATGAGCTTTTTAGCTCTTGTCAAAACTTGGGCGCACCCCTGCTGCGCGCCTTGATTTCACGCGCCTATATTGATCTCAACCGTGAGCCTTATGAATTTGACGCACGCATGTTCCATGAAAACCTTCCCGGCCACATGAACCCGGGATCACCGCGCGTGGCTTCGGGCCTTGGCACCATTCCTAAATTAGTGGCAGAAGGAGAAGAGATTTACCGTGGCAAAATCCATTTGGATGAGGCCCTCTCCCGCGTTGAACAGATTTACCGCCCCTATCACCGCACACTAACGGCTTTATTGAACGAGTGTTACAATGCCACCGGATTTTCGCTGCTGGTTGATTGCCATTCCATGCCCAGCTCAGCTGTGAAAACACTGCATGTGCCAGCAGCCGATATTGTGTTGGGAGATCGCTTTGGGGCTGCCTGTGCCAGCGATATTGCTGACACTGTTGAAACCTTGCTCAAAGATGCAGGGTTAAAAGTCTTGCGCAACCGGCCCTATGCTGGTGGCTTTATTACCGAAACCCATGGCACACCGCGCCACAACCGCCACGCCCTGCAAATTGAAATCAACCGTTCACTTTATATGAACGAAAAAACTCAAGCTAAAAATTCGAACTTTGCTGCGGTAAAGGGTCAATTGCAAAGTGTGATACGCGATCTGATTGAATATCTACCGCATGACCAACAGTTGCGAGAGGCCGCTGAATAAAAAAAGGGGCCGATGCACCAATGTGATCGGCCCTAAGTCTAGGGAGGAAACGCCCAAGAAGGGCCGTGAGAGATCATCATAAATGCTCATCTCACAGAACCAATTTGGCAGTGCAGCATAAAAAGTTCAAGGCCTTATTGCATCGCTTTTACACTCGAAGCGACAAAAGAAGCACAATATCGTGAAAATATATTTTCAACATATTGATAATAAAGAATTTAATACAAAAATTGCTTAGCTATGCAAATAACGCATGAGCATTAAGACTTGTTGCAACGCAACATATCTCGCACTAGTCACCTCAATATCTGTGGTGTAACCTAGTGAAAACCAAGGTTTGCCCCATGAATTCTTCCGCCGAAATCGAAAAACTCACCTCATTTGCGCTTCAACTGGCGAATGCTTCGGCCAAAATCATCTTGCCGCAATTTCGCAAGAACATTCCAATCACTGTGAAAGCCGCCGCCGAATGGGATCCGGTGACTGAAGCAGACAAAGCTGCCGAACGCATTATCCGCGAAATGATAGAGGAAGCTTTCCCCGACCACGGCATTATTGGCGAGGAATATGGTACTAAGTCCACGGGCTCAGCCTATAACTGGGTATTAGATCCGATCGATGGCACACGCTCCTTTGTAATAGGGATGCCCACCTGGGCCACCTTGATTGGCCTCTATCGCGACGGCAAACCGTTGCTGGGCGTGATGAACCAACCTTTTGTGGGTGAAATGTTTTATGGCAATCCAAATGGCGCTTGGCACAAACGACAAGGCAAAACTGAGGCCATTCATGTTAGAGCCTCTGCTCCACTGGCAAAGGCTTCGGCGGGAACCACCTCGCCTCACCTTTATGATAAGCATCCAAATTTTCAGGCCTTGCGCAAAACCGTGACATCAATGCGCTATGGTGGCGATGCTTATTTCTTCGGTCTGCTAGCAGCTGGCCATCTCGATATAGCTTTAGATCCTGGCTTGCAGATTTACGATATCGCAGCCCTCATCCCCATCATTGAAGGCGCAGGCGGCGTGGTTGGCACCTGGACCGACAATAACCCAACCCAAGGCGGCAATGTTCTGGCCGCCTCATCGCAGGCCCTGCTTGAAGAAGCCCGCGAAGTTCTAATCGGCTAATTATTCGTCGCGGTAAACGCGCTCGCGCTTTTCGTGGCGCTCTTGGGCTTCAATTGAAAGTGTTGCGGTTGGCCGCGCATCCAAGCGCTTCAAACCAATCGGCTCACCGGTTTCTTCGCAATAGCCGTAAGAGCCATCTTGAACACGCTTCAAAGCGGAATCAATTTTTGAAATCAATTTGCGCTGGCGGTCGCGGGTGCGAAGTTCCAGCGAACGATCAGTTTCGGAAGAAGCACGGTCTGCCACATCTGGAAGAATATGATTTTCGTCTTGCAAATGCGTGAGAGTTTCTTTGCTCTCGCGCAGAATATCTTCTTTCCATGCCAAGAGCTTGCGCCGGAAATATTCCACCTGCCGCTCATTCATAAATGGTTCGGCATCAGTCGGTTTATAATCTTCGTTTAAAGTAATCGACATTGCGGTGCTCACTTCCCATCAAGAATGCGTGCGCTCATAGCAGCCAAACATGACAGCGGCAATACTTGCTTATCTAAACGAAAACAGACGTGATTCGTCACGTTTGTCCTGCATTTGCATCAACCAATAAGAACCTTGAACACCCAGCCTTCCCAACTGGCCAAAAGCCCAAAGTGGTGCAAACGGCACAAACCTGCGATAGCTATCGTCGCCATCCGCAATGGCAGAAGCAAGAATGAGGCCAGCCATAGCCGTGGTGTTCAAACCATGCCCACCAAAAGCTGTGGCAAACCATTGGCCTTCAGCATCGCGCCCAATTAAAGGCATTTTATGCAAAGCATAGCCCATCAAGCCTGCCCAAGAATGTTCGATTTTGGGATCACCGAGCGCTGGATAAGTTGCAAGCATATCGCGCTTCATGCGTTCTGCTAAGTGCGAAGGTTCCGAGACGCGCGTGGTAATCCGCCCACCCCATAAAATGCGGCCCTCATCAATAAGGCGATAATAATCTCCCGCCCGCCTCGTATCGGAAATGGCGGCGCTGGTGTTGATAGAGGTTTGCTTCAGAGGTTCCGTCACCGCGATATACGTAGCCACTGGCAAAACCGCACGGCCTGATGTTTTATGAACGTTGCGCCCCGTGGATGAAACACAATGCACAACATGGCGTGCGCGCACTTCACCGAGAGCAGCTTTCACGACAAAATCTTGACCATCTTTCTGCGAAGAAATTACTGCACTGTTTTCAAAAATCGCAGCCCCTGCCTCACGCGCTTTTGCAACAAGCGATAAGCAATAACGCAAGGGATGAATGTGAAATGCGTTTGCAAATTTTAAACTTTCAAAATAGCGCGAACTTGTAAGGCGCGCCCGCGTTTGCTCCACTGAGAAATGCTCCACCTCTTCACCATAGTGCTGCTGCATCTCATCACCATGAGCTTTAAGCCCACCATGGTCATCATGGCGCGAAGCCACCATCCAACCCTCACCCATTTTATCTGTGGCTGCAACTTCGCGCCGCACATAATCTGTTCCGTTCCGCGATAAATTATAAAGTGCGCGCGCCGCATCCTGCCCCACACGCTTTGCCACATCTTCCATGCCCAAGGCAAAGCCACTGGACACAAACCCGCCATTGCCCCCCGATGCGCCAGAGCCAATGAGATTTTTTTCAAGCAACACAACTGAAAGCCCAGCCCTCGCCAATTCCAAGCAGGTGGTAAGCCCCGCCAAGCCACCGCCCACAACACAAACATCGGAATTGAGTTTTTGTGAAAGAGGCAATGCAGCAGCACCGCGCGTTGCAGTGGCTTCATACCACGTTTCAAAATTATGAATCATCTGTGCCATTTTGAACCAAATAAAATTGAGAGTGCTTAACGCAAAATTAGAACAACTCGTCCAAGTTTAACAATAACTGGGTTAGTTTGGATTGAGTATCATGCGTTTTGTATATTTATCTGCGATATTAGCAACAACAACAGCTTTATCCGGCTGCGTGGCCGGCGATGGCTCAGCCTTAAGCCTTGCAACATCAGGAGTGGCTGTGTGCGGGGTAAGCCAAGGCAATTGCGCCACGGCGAACACTCCCGTAACGCCTGTTACGCCGGTAACACCAGTAACACCCGTCACGCCATCGACCAATGCCGGAAACACAACAGTTTTGGCCACTGGTGATACGACTATTGCTTTGGAAAAAAGCCTGTTTTTAGCGCCCACATCTGGCACCGCCAAATCAACCCTAAAAATTGCAAGCAGCCCCAGCACCGCTACATTCGCCATCGACACGAAGTCAGCCAACAATACTGCTTGGCCAAAAACCAAGACAATGGCGGAAAATGTCTATGGCAGCACCCACACTACAACTAACCTTACTACAGGTCCCGGCACTGGGCCAGGCGGCGGTTACAAAGAATATCGTTATTATGTGAAAGGCAAAGCCGACGAAGTGCTACAGGTTTGGACTTTCAACAACAGCCGCGCCATCCATTACCGGGATGATACCAGCGGCTCCGGCGCAGCTGGACATGAAGCTTGGTCATTTGAAGACTACGATCCAACACCGGGCGGCACTGCCGCCCAAAAAACCACAACAGCCCAAATGCCCGCTGTCGCATCAGCAACTTACACCGGCAAATTTGCAGCCACAGCACAAACCTCGAATTGGTATGAGGATCGTTCAGGAACTGGCCACATATTATTGCACAACAACAATTGGGGTGTAACAGGCAGCAGCAGCGTTGATGTTAATTTCGGCACAAAAGCTGTTACAGGGACACTGAGGCCAGAAACATGGGGCACATTAGCCGCAGACAGTTCGTATGACATCGTCACTGTAAACGGAGTTCCCCAAATCAATCCCGACTACCAACGGTGGATGGACGAAAAGATTCTGCTGAACGGCACAATCGGATTTACCGCAACAGGCAATTCAGTAACCGGCACTGCCGCCATGGACACCACAAATAGCGGTTGGCTTTCAAGTGCAGACGCAAGCCCATTCTATGGATCACTTTTCGGAGCCACTGGCAAAGAATTCACCGGCATATTTAACGTCGATGCCACCTCTCCCCAGCCGATCGGCGGCGACCCTGTTAATAATCCTACGCGTGGTTACTTGCAAATTGGCGGCGCAATTCATGGCACCACGCCTTAAGGCAGGCCACATGATTTCAAAGCCAAAAAACAAAATCTCAAAAGGGCGCGCAGCTAAGCGCGCTCTTCACTGTTTGTTGCCATTTGCACTTGGCCTCGTTTGCCTAAATTCGGCGGCGCAGGCTGCAACACAAATCAGCGCTGAAAAAATTGCCGCCTATCAAGCAATGCCCGAAAACGAACGTGTTCGTCTGTTGATCACTTTGGCCAAAACCCATCAATCAGACGATGCCGCCGAACTCATTCAGCACTTCCCTTTGCAGGGTGAACACGCAGCAGATCGCACACTGTTCATCACAGGTCTAATCAAAGCAGATCACGGTGATTTAACCGGAGCCGTCCAAAATTACCGCGATGCTTTGGCCGATGATCCAGGCCTCACACTGGTCCGCGCCGAATTAGCTAAAACACTTGTGGCACTTGATGAAGGCGACAGTGCCAAACACCATCTTCAGCTTCTTGAGGCTGAAGCCCCCAATGAAACTGACGCTGCTGGCATTAAGTCATTCATTGATCAGATCGATGCAAATCATCCGCTGAAATTCAATGGCTATATTTCAATAGCCCCAACCACCAATATGAATAATGGGTCTTCGCATTCCACCGTCTATTCGCCATATTTTCACGGATATGGAAACATCCCAGTTTCCCAACAAAAAACCAGTGGTGTTGGCCTTTCAACAGGTGTGAGTGTTGGCTATTCCAAACGCTTGGGTAATAAATTGCGCGCCGTTGTCGCTGGCAATGTTGGCGCGCAGATCTATAAAGATTCAAATTTCGATTCGCTATTTTTCAGCCAATCCGCCTCGCTGCAATATCTCTTGGGCAAGGGATACATTGCAGCAGGTGCTGTGGCCAGCCAATCCATTGATCCAATTGCCCGCGACGTCAGCTATTATAGCTATGGCCCACGCGTTTCGCTCGTGCAGCAGCTTACTCAGCGCAACAGCTTGAATGCCAGTTCGACATTTGAATGGCGCAATTATGGTGAGTTAAATCTTCAAAATGGCACTGCCTCGCTGAATAACATGTCTCTCAGCCATGCCATTGATCAAAGTTTCACATTTACAGTTATGGGCGGCTATGACCAAATCAATGCCGCAAGCAAAGACGTTTCGTACAACACAAAATATGCAGGATTATCCATCTACAAAGAATTGCCCATGGGCATTACCGTCAACGCCGACACTCAGGCTCGATTTTCAAATTTTGATGAGTTTAACATTATAACTGGTGTCACAAGACAAGACCATCGCTACATTGGCTCCCTTGAACTCACCAAACGCGATCTCAACATTATGGGTTTTGCACCAGCATTATCTTACACCTATACGCGCAACCAAAGTAACGTTGCCAATTTTGACTACGACTCCCACGCCGTTGACTTTCGCCTCACCAAAAATTTCTAAGCCTTGCAGCATGTGGGCGCACTGGCTAAAGCAAATTTATGAAATTTAAATCTG
>JANLPA010000027.1:0-44402 GCA_031366855.1 Hyphomicrobiales bacterium
TTCGCTTCGAAATATCCAAAGGGCACCGTGCTTGAAGGCGAAGTGAAGAACATGACTGAGTTTGGTCTATTCGTTGGCCTTGATGGCGATGTGGACGGCATGGTTCACTTGTCTGATTTGGATTGGAAGCGTGCTGGCGAAGAAGCCATCAAGGATTATAAAAAGGGCGATATGGTGAAAGCCGTTGTTCTTGATGTTGACCAAGAAAAAGAACGCATCTCACTGGGCATCAAGCAACTCACCGAAGGTTCAGGCTCGGTTGTTTCATCATCGCCTAAATCTTCTGGTTCAGAAGGTGGCGCACCACGTAAGGGCTCCAAAGTAACTTGCGAAGTGTTGAAGGTTGAAGATGGCGGACTTGAGGTGCGCATTGCTGACACTGACATCACGGCTTATGTGAAGCGTGCTGATTTGGCGCGTGACCGTGATGGTCAACGCCCTGATCGTTTCGCCGTTGGTGAAAAGTTCGATGGCTTGATTACAGCCATGGATGCCAAAGCCCGTAAGGTTAACGTGTCGATCAAGGCAATGGAAATTGCTGATGAGCGCGAAGCCGTTGCGCAATATGGTTCGTCTGATTCAGGCGCATCACTTGGCGACATTCTGCAAGCTGCTTTGAAGAAAAAAGACAGCGAAGTATAACTGCTTAGAAATTGTAAGGGCTAGCTTTCAGTAATGGAGCTGGTCCTTTTCTATGAGATCACCTGAATTTTTCTCGTTATTTAAGCTGAAGGCGATTTTGACATTTCAATGAAATGTCAAAACGCTCTATTGACGAAAGGCTTACTCTTTGGCACCCTATTGAAATGCTTCAAACATTCGGACCACAATCATGATCAAGTCTGAACTCGTGCAAAAGATTGCCGACAAGAATCCCCACCTTTATCACCGTGACGTGGAACGCATCGTCAATAAAATTTTTGATGAGGTTATTCATGCCATGAAGGGTGGATCGCGTGTTGAACTAAGAGGCTTTGGTGCCTTCTCGGTGAAGGAACGCGATGGCCGCATGGGCCGCAATCCGCGCACGGGCGAAAGCGTTGATGTAACGCCAAAGCGTGTGCCATTTTTCAAGACTGGCAAAGAACTCCGCGCTCGTCTTAACGACAAGGCTTAAAAATTTGCTTCGTATTCTCCGTTGGATTATCGGCGTGCCAATTGCGATTTTGGTGATTGCCTTTGCTGTTGCCAACAGACAATTGACCAGACTTTCGCTTGATCCGTTTACATCCGAATCCCCTATTTTGTCGATCAACATGCCCCTCTGGGCTTTGTTTGTTTTTGGAATTTTCATTGGCATTTTGGTGGGCTGGGCCACATGTTGGGTTGGCCAAAGCAAGCATCGCAAATTAGCGCGTGAGCGTGGCCGTGAGGTTTCATTCTTGCAGCGCGAACTTGAAGCCAGCAGGGCGCAGCCCGTTTCAGAGCAAGCGATTGCACCCTATATTGGCCTCACTCCGTGAAATGGATTTCGGCTAAAGAGCTGGCTGGCTTCGCGCTTTATAGAGATATTGTTGAAGCGCTTCGCGAAGGGTTTCGCGCCGGGATTGAAACTCCGGTGCGCCATCATCACGACACGTCGGCCACTACTACGTTGTTGCTGATGCCCGCATGGAGCAAAGAGTTCACTGGCCTCAAAACTGTAACGTTCAAATCTGATAATGTCGCTTTAGGTTTACCCACCGTGCAAGGTGTTTATTTGTTAATCGACAATGCGACGGGGACACCTGTGGCGATGATGGATGGTACGGAACTTACGCGTAGGCGCACTGCTGCTGCGGGAGCCTTGGCTTCGGATTATTTATCGCGCAAAGATTCTTCAATTTTAGTGTTGGTTGGTGCTGGTGCTTTGGGTGCGCATTTTGTGCGGGCTCATGCTTCTGTGCGACCCATTAAAACAGTTTTGATTTATAACCGCACAGCTGAAAAATCAGAAGCGCTTGTGGCCGAATTGAGTGGTGAAGGATTTACGGCGAAGGCTGTTACGGACTTACAAACTGCCATGGCCGAGGCTGATATTATTTCCGGCATCACCAGTTCTACCCAAGCTATTATTAAAGGCGCTTGGCTGAAACCCGGCACCCATATTGATTTGGCCGGAGCCTTCAAACCCACCATGCGTGAGACGGATGCTGAAGCTGTGGGCCGTTCGCGGGTTTATGTGGATACCCGTGAAGGGGCTGCCGCTGAAGCTGGTGATTTGATTCAAGCCCAAGCCGAAGGACAGTTTGAATTTTCACGTGTTCAGGGTGATTTATTTGAGCTTTGCCGTGGCACAATGATGGGCCGGAAAACTGAGAGTGAAATCACGCTGTTTAAATCTTGTGGCACAGCACTGGAAGATTTAGCTACTGCGGTCATGGTGCATTTGCGCCAAGTTTAAATTCGCGCTAGTTCATTTTTATGACCAAGACAAACCCCATATGTGTGGCTTTAGACACTCCAGAATTGGAGCGTGCTGTGGCTTTGGCCAGGTTGCTTTTGGGCCATATTGGCATGTTAAAAATCGGCATGGAGTTTTTCTATGCCCATGGCTTTAAAGGTTATGATGCAGTTGCTGCCACTGGCATTCCAATATTTCTTGATATGAAGTTGCATGATATTCCAAACACGGTAGCGCAAGGTTTGAAATCGCTGATGGCGCTGAAACCTGCGATTACCAATGTTCATGCCACGGGCGGACTGGATATGATGAAAGCCGCACGCGAAGCCGTGCGCGGAGACACCAAGCTGATTGCTGTTACCATCCTCACATCACTCTCCAATGAAAATATTTGGGCCGCTGGGTTTGATGCTCGCCAAACGGACGCGCACGCTCTGAATTTAGCCAAGCTCACCCATGAGGCAGGTCTTGACGGTGTGGTGTGCAGCCCGCTTGATCTTGCAAATATCAGGGGCGCAATGCCGCGCAAATTCTTAACTGTCGTGCCGGGTATAAGGCCAGCCGATGCTGTCACCCATGATCAAAAACGGGTGGCCACGCCTAAAGCTGCTGTGGATGCAGGTGCCGATATTCTGGTGATTGGGCGGGCCATTACGGGTGCTGCTGATCCTGCCAAAGCTGCAGCAGATATTTTACGGAGTTTGGCATAATGGCCAAAGTTAAAATTTGTGGGCTTTCAACTTCAGATACAGTGCAAACCGCATTGGACCATGGTGCTGATATGGTTGGACTGGTGTTCTTTCCCAAAAGCCCGCGCAATGTTTCGCTTGCACAAGCAGCAGCGCTGGCTGACCAAGCGCGAGGGCTTGCACAAGTGGTGGCGTTGGTGGTGGACGCTGATGATGAGCTTCTAAAAAACATTGCGCGTGATGTGCGGCCTGATTTCATCCAAGCCCATGGCAATGAAACACCACAGCGCGTTGCTGAAATTCATATGCTTACCAACACGCCAATAATCAAAGCAATTAAAGTTGAGATTGCGGATGATGTGATCTCGGCAGAAGCTTACCGTGATGTAACAGCGCTGATCTTGTTCGACGCAAAGGCTCCAAAAGGCTTGCTTCCAGGTGGCAACGGTCTGTCATTTGATTGGACGCTGCTCAAAGGCATTAGCGGCCAGTTTATGCTTTCGGGCGGGCTTGACTCAGATAATGTGGCAGAGGCCGTCGGTATCACACATGCCCCCATTGTTGACATTTCATCAGGGGTTGAATCTGCTTATGGCATCAAGGATGCTGACCTTATTGCGAAATTTATCAAGGCCGCTAAAAGCGCTCGAAACGAGGATAACTTATGACAACTCCAAACTCTTATCGCACCGGCCCTGACGAAAAAGGCCTGTTTGGCATTTATGGCGGGCGCTTTGTGGCGGAAACTTTGATGCCGCTGATTTTGCAATTGGAGCAGGCCTATAAGGATGCGAAAGCTGATCCTTCATTCCAAGCTGAGCTTGACGATTTTCTCGAGCATTATGTGGGCCGCCCATCACCCCTCTATTTTGCTGAACGCATGACAGAACATCTTGGTGGTGCAAAAATTTATTTCAAGCGTGATGAGCTTAATCACACAGGTGCCCATAAAATTAACAACGTGATGGGCCAAATTCTGCTGGCACGCCGCATGGGCAAAAAACGCATCATTGCTGAAACCGGTGCTGGCCAACATGGCGTGGCCACGGCTACAGCCTGCGCGCGCTTTGGTTTAGAGTGCATTATTTATATGGGCGAAGTTGATATTGCCCGCCAAATGCCCAATGTGTTTCGCATGAAGCTTTTGGGGGCCACAGTGGTTCCTGCCAAATCTGGTTCACGCACGTTGAAAGATGCTTTGAATGAAGCACTGCGGGATTGGGTGGCCAATGTAGAAGATACATTCTATTGCATTGGCACGGTGGCTGGCCCTCACCCTTATCCTGAAATGGTGCGCGATTTCCAATCGGTGATTGGCCGCGAAACCCGTGAGCAAATGATGAAGCGCGAAGGCCGCTTGCCAGATTCATTGGTTGCTGCCATTGGCGGCGGCTCCAATGCCATGGGACTGTTTCACCCATTTCTTGATGATAAGGAAGTTGAGATTATCGGTGTGGAAGCCGCTGGTTTCGGCCTCAAGAAAAAGCATGCCGCTTCCATCACCGGCGGCAAGCCCGGTATTCTGCATGGCAACCGAACTTATTTGCTGATGGATGATGATGGGCAAATCACTGAGGGCCATTCAATTTCCGCTGGCCTCGATTATCCCGGCATTGGACCAGAGCACGCGTGGCTCCATGACATGAAGCGTGTGCAATACGTTTCTGCTACGGACAAGGAAGCTTTGGCGGCGTTTCAACTCTGCTGCAAACTCGAAGGCATTATCCCGGCTCTTGAGCCCTCGCACGCTCTTGCCCATGTGATGAAAATTGCACCTAAGCTTCCGAAAGAACATTTGATGGTGATGAATATGTGTGGGCGTGGAGACAAAGATATTTTCACTGTGGCTGATATTCTGGGAGTGAAATTATGACCACGCGCATTGACCGCCGCTTTGCTGAATTGAAAGAAGCAGGCCGTGCTGCATTAGTCACATTCATTACCGCTGGTGATCCTGATTATGAGACATCGCTGAAAATTATTCAGGGCCTGCCCAGGGCCGGCGCTGACATCATCGAATTCGGGATGCCCTTCACTGATCCCATGGCCGATGGCCCGGCCATTCAGGCGGGCGGGCTTCGGGCTTTGGGAAATGGCCAGACTATGAAGAAGACGCTGAAACTGGTGAAGGCTTTTCGGGCTGGAGACAAAGATACGCCCGTTGTCTTGATGGGCTATTACAATCCCATCTATGTTTATGGCGTTGATAAGTTTCTGGTTGACGCCAAAAAGGCGGGGGCGGATGGTTTGATCATTGTTGATTTGCCGCCTGAGGAAGATGATGAGTTGTGCTTGCCTGCTATGGCTGCGGGCATTAATTTCATCAGGCTTGCTACACCAACAACGGACGACCAACGTGCGCCTGCTGTGTTTAAAAACACATCTGGCTTTGTATATTATGTTTCAGTTCTTGGTATTACGGGCACCAAGGCTCCTGATCTTAAAAGCGTGAAGGCCAATGTTAATCGGTTGCGCAAGCATACCTCTTTGCCCATCTGCGTTGGCTTTGGTGTGAAATCTGCCGAACAAGCCCGCGTAATTGCTAAGGATGCTGATGGTGTGGTGGTGGGTTCGGCTTTGGTGAGTGCCATTGCAAACAGCCTCGACAAAAAAGGCAAGGCCACCGCAAAAACGCCTAAAGCTGTGCATAGACTCGTGGCTGAAATCGCCAAGGGCGTGAGGAGTTAGTTATGAATTGGATTAAGAATTTCGTTCGCCCCCGCTTTCGCAGTCTGCTTGGTGTCACTAAGCGCGATGTGCCTGAGAATATGTGGATCAAGGACCCTGAATCTGGGCAAATGGTTTATTATAAAGACCTTGAAGCCAATCAATTTGTGTTTCCGGGCTCCAACCATCATCACCGAATGCCAGCTGATGAACGATTTAAAATGATGTTTGACATGGGCGAGTTTGAAAAGCTGGTGGCCCCATCGGCTGCGGTTGATCCGCTTAAATTCAGAGATGAAAAGCGCTATGTGGACCGCTTGAAAGATGCCAAAGCAAAATCTGGCGAAGAAGATTCAGTGCAAGCAGGGTATGGCCAAGTGAATGATCAAGCCATGGTGGTTGCGGTGCAGGACATGGGCTTTATTGGTGGTTCGTTGGGCATGGCAGCAGGCGATGCCATTATTGCAGCCATGCGCCATGCGGTGACCAAGCAGTGCCCGTTCGTTATGTTCGTTGCATCTGGTGGCGCGCGCATGCAAGAGGGCATTCTTTCGCTGATGCAATTGCCACGCACGACAATTGCAGTGCAGGAACTTCGCGCGGCAAAACTTCCCTATATTGTTGTGCTCACCAACCCAACCACAGGCGGTGTGACGGCTTCTTACGCGATGTTGGGCGATGTGCATTTGGCTGAGCCCAATGCGATTATTGGTTTTGCTGGCCAGCGTGTGATTGAGCAGACCATTCGTGAAAAATTGCCGGAAGGTTTTCAACGGTCTGAATATTTGAAAGATCATGGCATGGTGGATTGCGTCGTGCATCGCCATGAGATGAAAGTAACGGTTTCGCGCCTTGCTCGCATACTGACAAAATCATCTGTTTATGAAGCGCCCGTTGGGGCTTTGGTGCCAGCCTAATTTATGGCCCGCAGTGATGCCATATTGATGCGGCTTCTCAGCTTGCATCCCAAAATTATTGATCTGAGTTTAGACCGTATGCACGGCATTCTAGCCAAGCTCGGAAACCCAGAGCGTAAGCTGCCGCCGGTCATTCACATTGCAGGCACCAATGGCAAGGGCTCTACACTAGCGATGACTCGCGCCATTTTGGAAGCGGCGGGACTTATAGTTCACACTTATACATCGCCCCACTTGGTGCGCTTTCACGAACGCATTCGGGTGGCAGGCGAGTTGATTTCGGAGGATGCGCTCTCGGCATTGCTCGAAGAATGCGAAGCGGCCAATGGCGCAGAGCCCATTACATTTTTTGAAATTACCACGGCAGCGGCATTTCTTGCCTATTTGCGAACACCGGCCGACTATCTGATTTTGGAAGTTGGCTTGGGTGGAAGATTGGATGCGACGAATGTGATTGACGGCCCAGCGGTTAGTGTGATCACATCGATTGGGTTAGACCATCAGCAATATTTAGGCGAGACCATTGAAGAAATCGCTCGTGAAAAAGCTGGCATCTTAAAGCGCGGTTGCATTGGCATTGTAGGTGCGCAATCGCGCGAGGTGCGTGATGAAATTGAGCAGGTGGCTTTGCGTGTTTGTGCTCCCCTCAAAATCGCTAATCAAGATTGGCAAAGTTTTGTGCAACATGGTCGCTTGGTTTTTCAAGATGAAGATGGCTTGTTGGATTTGCCACTGCCAGCATTGGTAGGCCCGCACCAGATTGATAATGCGGGCAATGCCATCGCTGCGGTTCGCGCTTTAAATGATGCACGCATTTCAGACGATGCTATTTCCACTGGCTTAAAAAATGTCACTTGGCCTGCGCGTTTACAAAATTTAGGTGCAGGTCATTTGCGCAAATATATTTTGCCTGAAACTGAGATTTGGCTTGATGGTGGGCATAATGGCCCGGCTGGTGTGGTTCTCGCACAGGCTTTGCGCGAAATGCCCAAGCGCAACATGGTGATGATTTGGGGCATGCTGAATTCAAAGCATCCGGGTGCGTTTATTGCCAATTTCAAAAATGTGGTGAGCCATATTTTCACGCTCACCATTCTAGATGAAGCCAATGCCATCAGCGCTGAAGATTTGGTTTCCATCGCGCAAGACAATGGCATTACGGCAACGCCCGCAACCAGCCTTGAAAAAGCACTAGAGCAGGCTTCACTTCTGAAACCAATCCCGCGAATTATTATCTGTGGCTCACTTTATTTGGCAGGCCATGTGTTGGCCGCCCATTCCGGCGAGACGCCTTCCATAGTCAGCGGTGCCGCCAAGCGTTAGATTGAGCTTTCAATCCAGCTTTGCAATTGGTTCTTAGGGGCTGCTCCCACTTTAGTGGCAGCCAATTTGCCATCCTTGAACACCATCAAAGTTGGAATGCCGCGCACGCCATATTTGGAAGGGGCACCGGGGTTTTCATCAATGTTGATCTTCACAATTTTGGCCTTTGGACCAAGGCTGGCGGCGATTTCTTCCAAAGCTGGGCCAATCATTTTGCAGGGACCACACCATTCTGCCCAAAAATCGACAACCACGGGGGTCGTTGAGTTGATTACATCAGCTTCAAAGCTGGCATCGGTGACTTTATGGGTGGACATTGCAAATTCTCCAAATCGGTTCTTGAGCCCTAGAGGTAGGAGTGCCGAGGCCATTGGTCAAGGTGCTTCAAGCTCTAATTCCTCTATCGCATCGACGCGAGGGAGAGTGAGAAAGTCTGGTTCTAACCACATGAGTTTAGCGTTGTGCGTCCAGAGCAGGGCTGCATTGATTTTCCGATTGGGATAGGCTTGCTCCAAAAGAGCTGAATAAAACGCCATTTGATGCACATAGGGATGTGATTTATCGATCGATTCGGGAATGAAACGATCTGATTTGTAATCCAGTACGAAAATTTTATCTTCTTTGATCGTCAATCGATCAACCCGCCCGCTCACTTCACGGCCATCCGGCAAGGCTCCACGCAACTCGGCTTCGGAATGGCTGTTCGGACCAAAGAATGGCGAAAGTTCTGCTGACTGAATGAGTTCCAATAGGCCCAAAGCCTCGCTCTCGGCAAAACCCAAGCGCTTGGCCCAATTTTTGGCATAGGTTTCTTGGCGTGCTAGCTCCATATTTGAAAGCTCGTGGAGCAAAGCGTGAGTTGCGGTGCCTCGACGTTGGCCTTTTGGATTCTTGACGACTTCCTGTGCCTTATACTTCGCAACCAAACCCGTGAGGCTATAAATGGATTTTCCAGTTTCATTTACCGCCGCAGTCATTGCCCAAATTGGCAATTCAATTTTGAGCTGCTTTAAATTTTTAGAACTATGAGGCACTGTCTCGGGCTCAATTGTTTCCGCAAAGGGTGTTTGAGCGCTCCCAACCGCTGCGTCAATCGTGGCATACCAGCTCTCTGCTTCAATCTTTTTTTTGCCCTTTATGCCACAGACATAGAGCTCATCGCGGGCTCTGGTCATGGCAACATAGAGCAAGCGGTTGCGCTCGGCTTGGGTTTTTAGCTTGGCTTGGTCTTTCCATCCTTTCAGGCTTGGTGCTTCGGTTAAGTTGCCCAAAACCCAAAGTGGAATGCCAGCTGCGTCGCTGGTGTCTGGCGCTATCAACAGCGTGGGTTCGCTGCGGCCGCCAGAGGGCACAGAAGCCGCATCGCCTAAGAAGACGATATTGGCTTCAAGACCTTTGGCACCATGAACAGTCATAATGCGCACTTCGCCTGCGGCTTGTTCCATTTCGCGTTTGATATTGGTGTCAGACGATTCAAACCAATGGAGAAATCCGGCCAAGGAATATCCATGCTCAAGTTGATAGGCCATAGCTTGATCGAGAAATGCATTACTAGCGTCGATGGCTTCGGTACCTAATCTTTTGACGATGTTCAGCCTTGACCTGCTCAAGAGATTCGCAAAAAATTCATAGGGACCCATCACCAGAGTTTGCTTGTGGAACTCTAAAAGAAGCGCCACATTTTCGTCAGAACTCTGCTGAAGCCTGTTCCACAATGACAAAGTTCCGCGCCCCACTGCCAAATCTATCAGATTGTTCTCTGTGAGAGCATGAGAAAGCAATGGGCCTTTTAAAACGCAAGCCAAAGCATAATCATCTTGCGGAATAAGAAGCCACTGCAGGAGAATGAGCATATCTTGCACAATGAGGCTTTCACGCAATTTCAAACGATCAGCACCTGCAACTGGAACCCCCAATTTTCGCAGTTCAGAAATTAACATTGAAAACAGCGGACCGCGAGATTGCAGCAAAATTAAAATGTCATCCGGCTGTATCAAACGCCCCTGAGAGACCAACTCACGTTTTCCAATCCATGACTTAAGTGTTTCGGCAATTTTTCGTGCCAGCAAACGTCGCGGGTGACGGCTTGGCTCTTGATCAACTGGCGCATCCCACGGTTTGTCTTCAACATCATCATCAGAAGCTTCAATCAAAGGCCAAAGTTCAAAATGGCCTTTTTCATTGAAGCGGTTTGATTGATGCGGATTTTCGGTTTGGTCATCCACAGCAAAACCCAAACGCGCTGGTTGGTTCGGTGGAAAGACCCGATCCACAATAGCAAGCACTTCTGGTGTTGAACGGTAAGAAATATCCAAATCGACTTTGGATAATATTTTTCCTGCACCAGCTATGCGGTTGGAAAGTTCGGCTCTCGATTTCGCCAATGCATGAATATCTGCACCTTGAAAACTGTAGATCGATTGCTTGCGATCACCAACCACAAACAATGTTCGGTCGGCAGGCTGCATGCCCGCTTGACCTGCAAAAAATTCTTCTACCAATGTCGAAATAATTTTCCATTGTGCGGGGCTGGTGTCTTGGGCCTCATCGACCAAGACATGTTTAAGCCCCACATCAAGTTTATATAAAACCCATTGAGCAGCGCGCGATGAACTTAGCAGAGCGGTCGTGCGGCTGATCAAATCATCAAAATCATATTGACCCAAATATCTTTTTCTAAGTTCTATTTTAGTGTGGGCTGCCCTGGCAATGACAAAGAGACTGCATGTTGCTTCAATCCGGACGAGCAGATCATGGCAATGGAGCAAGTCGATCGAACGCTGCTTTTCACTCTCCAAAAAATCCGCCGTAGCGGGGTGGGCCTCGAGTGTAGCCTTTGAGATTAGGCTTGCGCGTGGTTCGTGTTTGGCCGTCAAAAACAATGTTCTATAATTATCTATATTGCTTGGTGTGAGCGCTATGTTCTTCAGATGCGCAACTGTATCATGTTTGCCGTGGATTCTAATTTCAGATAAAATATTCGCATGATGAAAGTATTTGGATGTATCAATACCCGAAAGTTCGGCCACCACATTTTCCAATGTGCTGTCGAGCAGCAGCCCTAAGCTGTTCTTCAAAATGAGAGAAAATCCAGCCTGGTCTAAATCTGTTGCAAAGATATTTCTAAATCCTTTGGCATTGCTCAAAAATTGTTTGATGAGGCTTTCAAAACTATTGCTTGATAGATATGAAATAACACTTGCAAATGCTTTGGCCAAAACTGGATTTTTTGCCGGATTAGCATTTTCTAATATTTCTGAAATAGCGCCAGAAAACTGTGCTTCACTGTCGCGGTCATTCATCACCCGAAATCCGGGAGCCATGCCTGCTTCAACAGGAAATTGCTGAAGGAGTTTTTCGCAGAACGCGTGAATAGTTTGAATTTTTAACCCACCCGGGGTTTCAAGCGCTCTGGCAAAAAGCCTGCGGGCTTTGCGCAATGTTTCGACATCAGGCACCTCTTCGCAAAGTTCCGTCAACTCAGAGACAAGATCATCATCACTCATGATGGTCCATTTGCTAAGACGCTGGAACAAACGCGACGACATTTCAGCCGCGGCTGCCTTGGTATAGGTGATACATAAAATTGCCGACGGCTCGGCCCCTGACAATAATAACCGCGCAACGCGCTCCACTAAAACATGGGTTTTGCCAGAGCCGGCATTGGCTGTTACCCAAACAGTGTGTTGAGGGTTTGAGGCATCGCGCTGTTGCTGCGTAGCTTTGTGTTTAGCTTTGCTCATGTCTCACCCGCAAGCATCCACTCTTTGTGGCGTGAAAGATGGTCATAGTCAGTTTTGTCGTCTTCCTTTTGTATGGCAACGCGTGGAAAATAGGCTTGTTGGATATTCTGGTATTTTTCTAAAAGAGTTTTGAAACCGTTGAAATGCACTTGAGCCAACTCATTCAAACCTAAATTCTCATCAGCGCTAATCTCTTTCACTTCTCCGCCAGCGTCAGCACCGTTGATATGCATATAAAGCATTTCAGAAATTGATGTGGGGGTTATGGGTGAAAAACCTTTTGCCAGCAAAATGGCAGCTTCCAACGGCAATTGCGGGCTGATACCACTGCGCACAGTTTTTTCACTCGGGGGAGTGCCGGATTTATAATCAATGATGCGTGCTGAGCCGTCTTTCAAAATATCGATGCGGTCTGCCTTTGCACTTAATTTGTAAGTCGAGTTTAGAATATCGAATTCGATGCTCCCGCTGATTTCGGCATGCAGTTTGGTTAGCGTCTCGCGGAAGTGAGGTTCCACGTCGGCGACCCAAGCTGCGATGCGTGTAAACCGTGACCACCAGAATGCTGAAATTTCTGGATCGCCACGCAAAGGTTCAAACAGCTTTTCGCCAATTTGCAGAAGTAAATTATGCGGATCTTCTGAAAGTGAGAGAGCTTGGTGCTGATTCCAAATTTTTAAAACTTCATGAAACAGGGTGCCACGCAGAGCCGCATCTGGGTCACGTGCCAGTTCCTGCAAAGGTTCAATTTCCAATATTTTTTTAGCATAAATCGAATAGGGATCACGGATCAGTTTTTCTACTTCAGTGACGCTGAAGTGGGTTGGCCTTACTGCAAGCGGAGGCTGAGGTTTTGGCTTTGCATGGGGCGCTTGCAAAGGGCTTGCATCCAAAGCAAGCGCCAAATCGATCCATGAATTTGCATCCAGCGCTTCGGCGGTAAGACCCGCCGCCTGTATAATAGTTTGCATCCGCAACATCCACCGCGAGGGAATTTGTGGTGCGCCATCCAATCGTTTGGAGCAAGTGAGATAGACATTTACGTAGCCTAGACTTTGCGTGAAATCATGGGCTGATACGCCAATGTCGCGTTCGGGCAATTGCATGCCAAACAGAGTTCGCATCGACCGGTTTAACCATGGTCCAGGGTCTGGCGTTGCTGGCCACCGCCCCTCATTGAGCCCTCCCAATACCAGAATATCACATGGCACTAGGCGTGCTTCCAAGACACCGTAAATAGCAAGTCTTGGGTGAGTTGACCTCAAAAATGGAAATGTTTTTTCACGCAACACATGAAGAATGAGTGAAGACACTTTCAAAAAATTACCCGGATGCAATCGAAACGCCTGATCATGGAGCTCTTCCATGACGGCATAAAAATTCTGATTTTCTGGCTTGGTCCAATCCGCTTCTGGAGCAAGTTTCTTAAGGACGGCTTCAAAAATTGAGACATGCTCTCGACCAGAATGCAAACTTGTTTGCTGTAAAGGTTTGAGTGTGTCTATGATATTTTCGATGAAACTCTGAAGGACAAGCCAATCATTATCCGACATGTTTGAGACCAATGCATGTGAATGCGATTTATTTCGCTTAGCCTCCATTGCACGGGTGAGAGATTGCTTAACCGCGCCAAGCCCAATGCCACTGCTATAACCACGCAAGACCGCAATTTCTAAAAGCCGCAGATTTTTTTTAAACTCTTCACGCTGCATTCCGAGTGTGCAATCTGCATGGGAGAGCAGCGCTAATAGATCGGCTGAGGTCAATCCGTTTTCAAGGGCTTGCAAAACCAGCGTTGCAAGGGCCGCAATACCATAATGATGAAGGGGCTCGCCTGCTGAATCGTCGATTACAATGTCCCACCGTGCTAATTCAGTTTTTACACGTTGGGCCAAATCACGATCGGGTGTTACGAGGGCCGCTGTTTGGTTGGGTGTTTCTAGTGCGTGGCGCAAAATGAGCGCAATTGCGCGTGCCTCTATGTGGCGATCAGGCGCGTTAACGAAATGTAGATTTTCGATTGCTGAGTTCATGTCAGCGCTGCGCTTTGGTAAAAGCACGTGCCAGTTTTCGGCACTGTTTGAGGGGCGCATGAGTTCACTGCTCATTAAATTGCGATTTGGATCTCCTGTGCTGAGGGAAATGATGTTGCGGCGTTCAACGTGCATTTCTACAATCAAATTTTGTAGCGAAAATTGTGGATGGTCAGGGCCAATTGAATCCCAATCCTTATCCAACATATCGAGATCAATACCCGGCAAGACCACCGTCCCACTTGGGTGGTTAGCGATTGCTGTCAATAAGGCTCTTGTGGCGGGAATGGTGCCGGTGGAACCCGCTGCGATAATTGGCCCGTTGAGCTTCGATTGTGAAATTCGATCGGCCTCTAGTCTGATCAACAGGCTGCGTCGTGCGGCTGGCCCCATAAGATTTTCTTGAATCAGTCTCTTTGGAAGTTCAATTTTCAACAGCCCAAGAAGGTTGAGCAATGCTGTGCGATGATCAGATAGCTCCACGTGATAGGCTTCGGTGAGCAGATCGAGATTGGTCTCCCCGGTTTCCATTTGATCTACCAGTTGCAAAAGACTATCAGCCAGGCCAAGGCTCTGAATGTGAGAGGCCTGAATTTCTGACGCTATTTTAGCTTGCGGATTTTGGACGGCCCAGTTTTTAAGAATATCCAGCATGATAAAAAGCTGGCCTGTTCTTGAAATGGCGGCAGGAATATCTGCGGCGGTTCCAACATCCTGTAATCTGCCATCATCAATATCGCCAATGGGTTTGATTGTGGGAAGCAGAAGCGAAGTGCGGCCGCAGTTTTCTGCTAGAATTGATCCTAATATGCGGGCTGCTCTCCGCGTTGGCAGCAAAATTGTCCAGTTTGGCAATGGTGGTTTTTCACGGTGGTTTTGCGCGAAGGGAAAGCCCAATAGAATTTCGCGCGCCAGCACATGCAAAAAATCTCCGCCTGGTGCAATGTTATAAACGCGGCAACCCATGGCGTTCATGGCTTATTCCAATTTGAGATACTGTTCAGCTTCGATGATCGATTCTGGTGTGCCCACATGCAACCAATGACCACGATGTTCTAAACCAAACAAACACTGCCCAGCAATGGCTTTATCCCACAACAGGTTCATTGAAAATTTGCCTTCTGGCGCATCTATAAATAGGCGGGGATGCACCAAATACCCTCCAATATAAGCGAGGCCTGCATTTGGGCTATTTCGTTTCCGCGACAAACGTCCATCAGGGCTTCGGATAAAATCACCTTGGCCATCATAGCCCGTAGTGTTCAGAGGATCGCACAGAAGAAGGAGACAATCCATTTCATCGGTCCACGCTTGGCGCAAACGCGCAAGCGCTGGCTCGCCCTTCTCAATCCAAAAACTATCACTGTTCAAAACGAAAAATGGTTCGGTGCCAAGCAGCGGCAAGGCGCGCACAATGCCGCCCCCCGTATCGAGAATGGCATCTGTCTCATCTGAAATTATAGTCTTGGGAGCAGACTGAAGTTTGCACCATGCAGCGATTTGCTCGGGCAAATAATGCGCATTAACAACAGCAGTTGTAACACCAGCTTCAACCAAACGCTCAAAGCCGTAAGCAATAAGCGGTTTGCCTGCCACTTCGATCAGGGGCTTTGGCTTGGTGCTGGTAAGTGGTTGCATGCGCGTTCCAAACCCAGCTGCGAGAACCATTGCTGTGTGGCCAATTGTCATGTGGATTTAACGTTCAAGGCTTCTGGTATATGGTGAAGATACCATATCTTCAAAGGTGCCAAGGCCGGATGTTCAAGATTGCGCTTTAAATAATGCGAGACGCGCGGCATGTGTTTTAGATAGGCGGGCTTGCCGTCGCGCATGGCTAGCCTTGCAAAAATTCCCAGAATTTTTGTCGCCCGCTGCGCACCCAACACAGCAAAAGCTGCAGAAAATTCATCTTTATCAAATGGGCCTTGCTGCCTGCGCAAAGTTTCATAGTGATCATAAAGTTCATCGGCCCACGCAAATTCAATATCAACGCGCGCATCTTGCAAGAGTGAAGCAAGATCGTAAGCTGGATGACCAAGAACAGCATCTTGCGTATCAATGAGGCCCACACGCTGCAAACCTTTGCGCTCAGGAATCCAAATGAGATTTGGAGAATGAAAATCACGCAACACCCAATGGGATTTCTCATAGTTTGTAAGAGGAAGAATTTGTCGCCAGATTTTTTCAAAGGAATCATGGAGACTTTGTGCTGGTTCGCTACCATGCAGAAATTTCCAGAACCATGAAATGAGAAGATCGGTTTCAATCACCTGTGCTTCCACATCATAGCTTGGAATTGTAACTGGCCACTCTTTGGTGGCCATATCAGCAAGCATAGCAACGGCTGTTTGCATGGGTTCATGCATATCCAAGCCGCTTCGCATCATGTTGCCAAATACTGAAGTGCCCAAATTTTCAATGATGGCCAGACCATTACCAATATCCGTTGTCGCAATGATGGGTGTGCTATAGCCTTGGGCCAGCAGCACCTCATTGGCATTCACGACAGATGAAATTCCCTCGGCAAGATGGGCAATGGCACTATAGGGCTTACCATTTCTTACGGGGGGGCCATCAGGTTTTTGCGGCATATCCATTAAAATGCTGGTGCTGCCATTGAGCGTTACCGTTTCATAACGCCGCGCCGAAGCATCGCCTTCTAAAAACTTTCGAGGACTATCCTTCCACTTGGATGTCTCCAGAAATTTTTCAACTGCTTCATTGCGCAACAGAGCTTCAACCCATGCACCTTCACCCACCAGCTTAACGTGGCGGGTGTTTCCTGTTCCTAAAAAATGCAAATGCAAGATTTGGGCTTCAAATTCCGGCAATCGGTCTGGCCATTCAACCAAGACCACATGGGTGGGTATGAGTTCATCTATGCCAAGCTCTGCTGCCTCAGCAGTTGAATTCAACCTGTAAAGATCGACATGAGCAATTAGGAGCCTGGTATTGTCGTAAGTTTGCAGCAAGGAAAAGCTGGGGCTTGGAATATCAAAATCATCTGTACCTACTGCCATGGATTTGATAAAGGCCCGAGCGAAAGTAGATTTGCCAGCGCCAAGATCGCCGCTCAATAGAATCAATTGGCCGGGTCCTGCCCAAAGAGAAACTATCTCGGCAAATTTTTCAGTTTCTGCTGGACTGTTAAATTCATAGTGGCGTTCAAGGCTCTTGGTCATGCCGCAGCAATTCGCCCTTTGCTCGCGGTTAAAACGCGCTCGGGTTTTCGTGGGCCAGCAATTGGAAGATTGCAAACCACAGTCGTTCCTTGATCAATTTTCGAAATCAAAGACACCTTACCACCGTGCAATTCGGTAAAACTTTTGACCAGTGCAAGGCCAAGACCAGCGCCGCGGTGGCTGCCGGGGCGCGGTTTGGATTGAAAGCGTTCAAAAACTTTATTTTGAAATTCTGGATCTATGCCCTGCCCCTTATCAGCCACCCAAAATTGTAAATTTTCTGCCTGTTTGCGCGCACCCATTCTAATGGTGCTGCTGGGCTGCGAGAAGCCTGCAGCATTTGAAAGCAGTTGCGCTAATATTTGTTCAAGTCGTCTTTCGTCGGCAACAATGAAATCGACATCTGAAGCCATCTCAATTTCAATGTTGAGTTTGCGGCGTTGCAATGTGTCATTGAATTTTTCTGCTGTATCGGTGAGTAATTGAGCCACATCAATTTTGCTCAATTTCAATTCCATCTGACCTGCATCAATTGCGGAAAGGTCGATGATGGCATCAATAATGGCTTTTAATTCTTCCGACGATTTACGAATGTCTATCACATATTCGCGTTGTTTGTCTGTCAGCGCACCAGCAAACCCCAATTCCAGTGTTTCAGCAAAACCCACAATGCTGGTGAGTGGCGTTCTAACTTCATACGACACATTGGCGAGAATACTGTTTTTCAGGCGATCTGCGGCCTCCAAGGCTTCGGTGCGATCACGCAAGGCTTGTTCGGCTTTTGCAGTATCCGACACATCTGTGAAGGTGAGCAAGGCATTGCCATCAGGCAAGGGCACGGCGCGATAGTGCAGAATGCGACCATCTTGATTCATTTGGCCTTCATGGGCTTTGCGATTGGCTTCAATTCCCGTGACGCTGAATTTTATATCTTGCCAGGCCGTTCTTGAATCAACACTTAAGCTGGGCAATTGCGCCAATTGATCCATATGCGGTTTTTGATTGAGGAACCCCACATCAAGTGACCAAAATTCCGTGAAGGCGGGATTGAATAATTTCAATCGCCCATCAGACCCTGAAAGTGCCACGGCTTCGGCCAAATTGTCGAGGGTCTCCCGCTGAACTTCAAAGAGTTCATTGTAACGACTTTCGAGTTGATATTCTTTGGTGAGGTTTTCATAAAGATAGGTAACACCACCAAAGGGATGCTGTTCGCAAATCACCCGAAGCGACCGACCATCGGGCAAATACCAATAGGTTTCGCGAATTTCGAGATTGGTATAGACGGCCAATTGTTTTGAGCGCCATTCACGGTAATTTGCTTCTTCGGGCAAATTTCGGCTGGCGCGTAAACGGTCTAAAATCTCGCCATCACTGGGTTGGGTTTGCAACCAGTTTTCATCGAGGTTCCACAACATAACATAGGCCTGATTGAAGAAGCGTAAGCGTTGGTCTGGCCCAAAAATGGCAATGGCTGTGTTGAGCTTATCAAGGGTGGAGGCGTGGGCTTTGATGTGGCGGTCTAATTCTTTTTCAGCAGACTCAAGCGGTGTCACATCGATAGCAAAACCAGCGCGGCCAATGTTGAGATCTATTTCGTGGATGTTAAAAGCGCGCATGGCACCTTGTTGAATGGCGCGAGCGCGTCCAATCAAACCAGTCTTGGCATCAGGTTTATTGGTATCAATATTCTCTGGACGCACCAAAGCGATATTGTTTTTGAGGACAGTATCAATATCTGCTGCTTCAGTTGATTTGATATAGGCCTCATTGACCCAACTCAAAGCACCTTCCTTGGCGTTGATCCAAACTGGAAAAGGTGCAGCATCAAGCAAGGCGCTGAGCCTTTCAACTTGTTTGGCGAGTTTTTGGGCATCATAAAGAGTTTCACTGGCTTGGCGGCGATCCCCTGCCAATGGCCTGAAGCGCAATGTTGCCAAGCCACCGGCAGCACGACCATCGGCCTCCAGCAAATCGCCATGTATATTTTTAACACTCAAATTGAAGGGGTGGCCTGCTTCACGCAAACTTATCAAACCATCGCGCAGCAATGATGCTGAGTCAGATTCCAGCCATTTTGAAAATTCCATCACCTCAACCAGAGTTGATGGCATTTTTATAAGGCCATGCATGCTGCCAAAAAGGCGATCGGGCAAAGCCTCGCGGCCCCGCCACGTCAACAAAATTTGGGCTTCGGATTGAATTGCCGCTTCTGCTTCATTCAACTGGTGCTCAATTTCGCCCAAGCGTTTGCGCGCTGCATATTCTGAACGTTGCAGTTTACGGATGCGGTGAAGAGCCGCCGCAAGCCCAGCACCAACGAAGAGCAAGCTGACTGAACTTAGAAGACCCGTTGCTTCAGCAGCTATTGAAGCTGCTTGTGCAGAATGAGCGGACCACGCAAAGAGTGCGGCTGCGGGCAAGGATTTTGGAACAGAGTTCCAAACTGCCTGACTGAATGCCCTGCCCTTCACCTTCACGCTTATATCTCCGCCCATCGCCCATCATGCCACGAATCAGTCGGCACGCTCGCAAGCAGATATAGACTCAAAACCTCTGCTTCGGGAATGAGGCTTCTTGCGTCTAGTAACGATAATAATCCGGCTTGAATGGGCCGTTTTCTGGAACACCAATATAGGCTGCTTGCTCATCCGAAAGCTTGGTGAGTTTCACGCCTAATTTTTCAAGATGCAAGCTCGCAACTTTTTCATCCAGGTGCTTTGGCAGCACATAAACTTCATTCTTATATTTGCTGGTTTTGGCATTCGTGAAGAGTTCAATCTGCGCCAGTGTTTGGTTGGTGAAAGAAGCGGACATGACAAAGCTTGGGTGGCCTGTGGCATTGCCCAAATTCACCAAGCGACCTTCGGACAACAGAATGATGCGATTGCCTTTTGGGAAATTCACCAAATCTACTTGTGGCTTGATGTTGGTCCATTTGAAATTCTTGAGTTCAGCAACTTGAATTTCATTATCGAAGTGGCCGATATTGCAGACGATCGCCATGTCTTTCATCTGCTTCATGTCATCAATGGTGATCACATCTTTATTGCCGGTGGCCGTTACGAAAATATCAGCCGTATCCACAACGTCTTGCAGCGTTTGAACGGAATAACCGTCCATGGCTGCCTGCAATGCGCAAATGGGATCAACTTCAGTGACCACAACACGCGCACCTGCGCCACGCAAGGAAAGGGCAGAACCTTTGCCCACATCGCCATAGCCCAGAACCACGGCCACTTTGCCGGCCATCATCACATCAGTGCCACGGCGGATCGCGTCCACCAAGGATTCACGGCAGCCATATTTATTATCGAACTTTGATTTGGTTACGGAATCATTCACGTTGATGGCAGGGAAAGGCAACTCGCCCTTCTTCTGCATTTCATACAAGCGGTGAACGCCTGTGGTGGTTTCTTCGGACACGCCGATGATGGAGGCCCTCACCTTGTCAAACCAGCCGGGGCTCTGCTTGATGCGTTTGGCGATTTCGGCATAGAGGCATTCTTCTTCTTCGCTCTTGGGATGAGCGATCAACGACGGGTCTTTTTCAGCACGTGCACCGAGCAGAATATAAAGTGTGGCATCGCCACCATCATCCAAAATCATATTGGTTACTTTGCCATTATCCCATTCAAAAATCTTGGCGGTGAAGGCCCAATATTCTTTCAGATTTTCGCCTTTGAATGCGAACACCGGAATGCCAGCGGCAGCGATGGCGGCAGCGGCGTGGTCTTGGGTTGAATAGATATTGCAAGACGCCCAACGGATATCAGCGCCCAAAGCTTTCAGCGTCTCAATCAACACGGCCGTTTGAATAGTCATATGCAAGGAGCCTGAAATGCGGGCACCCTTCAATGGCTGGGCTGCCGCATATTCTGCGCGGGTGGTCATAAGGCCCGGCATTTCAATTTCAGCCATATCCAATTCTTTGCGTCCCCAATCGGCAAGCCTGATATCGGCGACATAGTAATCGGTGAATTCGGACATGGCTGCAGACATGGGGTTTTGCTCCTGAAAAAGTTAGTGGTCGGATAGCATGGAGCTGGTGCTGTTGCAATATCTATATAAAGATATCTTTATGTGAATTGGTGGAGCTCATTTGCCCTTGAGCCGGACAAGCAAATCATTCACAGTTGCTTTGTCTAATTTTGAAATCGATTTAGACAAGCGGTTTGCCAGTTCGGTGGCTTCGGGATCCAAGCCTCCTGTGTCGATGGTGATGCGGGGGTGGGAGAGCCTTGAGAGTTTGACGAGTTCTTCGGCTTCGTCCCAGATAATGTTTAAATAGGCGATGATGCTTTGCACCAGATGCCAGCTTGGCCGCCCACGCTTGCCGTGCTCCAACGCTGAAAGATAGGCGCTCGAGACGTTTATAGCTTCGGCCATGTTCGCCAAAGTGATACCTCGGTCGGCGCGCAGTTCACGAAGTTTAGCACCAAAAGGTGTCATCTATTCACCTTCGCGTTTTCTAAGTTTTACATAGAATGCTCCACCACCTCCGTGTTTTGGATGAGCGGGTTGAAAGCCTACAATATGCGCCCGGAAAACCGTTTCGTGAAACCACATAGGTACTTCGCGGCGCAATTTGCCTTCGCGTTCTGGCGTATGAAAATGGGTGTGGCCGTGAAGCGTGTGACGGGCAAAGGGTGAGGCGCCCTTACCCGTTATGACGAGGACCAAGCGCACACCACGTTGGCGTTGGCTCGCCACAAAATGCATAAGTTGCAGCCGCGCTGTTTCTAAGTTTTCGCCATGAAGATCAATGCGGGCTTCGGGCTCGGCGTTGCCGCGGCCGAGTTTTTGTGTCGTGCGGCGATCAAAACTGGAAATTGCTGGAGGTTCGGTGCGAAGCTGTTTGCGAATGATGGTGGGTTCTGCCACGGCGTGTCGCTGTAAAATTATGCCAACAATTTTTGGTTTGGCTTTAAGCTGGCGGCGCAGTGACAAGGGTTGTATGGCCCGCTTAACTTCATCCCATAGCCCATGATCCGGCACTTCAAAATTTTTGCGACTCATAGTTTTAAACGCGCTGCCACCAGCTTTGGCAAAAGCACCACCATGGTTCCTGCGCTCTTCATGTGGCCGGCATTGAAGCTCGCATCGGCACCCCAGCCCCAATAAACATCACCGCGAACATAGCCTTTGATGGCTGTGCCTGTGTCTTGCGCCACCATTAAATGCTGGAAGGGTTTGGCACCTGCTTCAGGTGGCGTTCTGGTATCAATCCAGATGGGGGTTCCAAACATCCAGATCGATCGGTCAACGGCCAAGCTGCGCAAGGGCGTGAGATTAACCTGTTGGGCTCCTAAAGCTCCCAAGCCTGCTGATGGAACCTCAATCTGGCGGAAGAAGATATAAGACTTATTAGTCCACATCAATTCACGCGCGTCTGCTGGGTGGGCCTTCATCCAGTTGCGCAAAAGCTCCATCGACATTGTATCTTTAGTGCCCACACCTTTAGCCAAAAGCACGCCACCAATGCCTGTATAAGGCTGGCCCGTTTTTGCGGCATAAGCGAGGCGAATGATTTTGCCGTCGGGCAAGCGCACACGGCCAGAGCCTTGGATGTGAATGAAGAAAGCGTCAACCCAACTTTTGAGCCAGACGATTTCTAAACCGCGATTTGCGAGTGCGCCTTGTTCAATCTCTTTGCGGGTGAAAAAAGCCGCCGCCTTGCCGGCAACCATTCTTCCATAGGCCAAGCCGAGTTTGGTTTGATCGGTCTCACTGAGAGCCACGAGGTCCTGTGGCTTGCTATAGACCGGCACTTGATATTCAGCGGTCTTGGTTAGGCTGCCTTCGCCTTCTGGTTCATAATAACCCGTGTAAAGCCCTTGCGGGCGATCGGGATCATGAATTCTAAAGGCAGTAAAATTTTCTTCAAAAAAGATTTTGGCGTTTTGGGCCTTTAGTGCGGTTTCGCAAAGCGCTTGCCAATCTTTTAACTCGCCACCAAATTTTGCGAGGCGTTTGAAGCCATGCGCCGTGGTTAGAATTTCCCGACAGGAACGCTGAAAAGTTTCAAGCGCCTTGGCATGATCATCATTCTGCCAGCCAGCAAGGCTTGAGACTGAAATTGGTTCAAACATTTTTGGTTCCGCGCAAACAGGAGCAGCGCTGATATAGATAGAAATTAGAAAAAGCCAAAGCCTCATTCAAGTGCATCGCTGGTGGCCACCAATTTCCAGTTTGGATCACGCGAAGTTAGATCGCGTTCAAAGGTCCAGCTTTCAGAAACATCGCTGATGGCTTTAGTGTCGCCTTCGATGGTATTTCCGGTTTTGTCTAAAGTTGCTGAAATCATTTCACTTACAAACATAACTTCAATTGCAGCGCGTTTTCCGGTCATGGTAGCGCCCACAATCTTTGATGATTTTAGCCCAACAAACTTAAAGAATTTGGTTTCACCAGCAGCTTTGTGCTGATCAATGGCGGCGGCAAATCCGTCATATACGGCTGAACTGAGTAACGGTTTCAACCCAAGTTTATCACCTTTAGCAAAGTCGGAGAGGATCATTTCGTAAGCAGATTTTGCACCCCTCAAAAACTCAGACCCCGTGAAATCCTTCTCCAGGGAAGCAATAGCTTCGAGGCCCTGTGCTAGCTTTGAGCCCTCTTCGGCATAGTTTTTCCAAACTGGTTCGGCCTTTATTGGATTGGGTTTGAGGTCTATGACATTAGAACTTGGTTCTGGCGTGGCAATGGGCATGGTTGGTGGGCGCTCAAAACCGGTGCGCTGGCCGAGCACAGATTTCAATTTCCAGAAAACCATGATCGCTGCAATTATCAGAACAAGATTGGTGGGGTCAAAACTCAAACTTAAGATCCTTCTTACACATAGTAGATATAGTCATTAATTTAGCCATTCCCAAGGACTGCCAGAACTGTAACTCACTTGCGGCTCAGTTGCCTTCATGTTAGCTGGGAATCTGAAGTTCCGCTTTAGCGGAAAGACATATCAGACGAGGCGAAAATGGCAAAGACAATCAAACCAGCTCCGAAAGCACCTGCGCGCAAAGTAGCAGCAAAACCAGCAAATGGATCAGCGCGCAAACCTGTGCCAGTTGCAGCGGCCAAGCCAGCAGTGGTTAGTGTTGCGGAGGCTGTATCGGCTCGTTTGTCTGCTCCAGCGCCGCAGCCAGGCCAACAACCTTCGCTCAAAATTCTCGGCCAGTATTTGAAGGATTTCAGTTTTGAAAATCCAAATGCTCCCATGTCATTGGCCCCTCAGCAAAAGCAGCCTGACATTAACATTTCAGTGAATGTGAATGCGCGCAATTTGGGGCCATCTGATTTTGAAGTTGAATTGCACTTGGATGCCAAGGCGACCTCGGACGGGAAAGTGATATTTGCCGCTGATGCTTTATATGCTGGCATGTTCCGTTTGGAAAATTTCCCTGAAAACCTCTTGCATCCAGCTGTGCTGATTGAATGCCCACGGATGTTGTTTCCGTTTGCGCGCCAAATTTTGGCAGATGCAACACGCAATGGTGGCTTTCCGCCTTTGATGCTGGACCCTATTGATTTTGCCGGCATGTATCAACAGCGCATGCAGCAGCAAGCTGTGACTAAAACCTAATTCCAGAGTGCGTCTGGCCCAAGCTCGTTAATACGGGCTTGGTGTTGTTCTCGCTCTGCTTCGGTCAATCGAGGTGGTAAGACCGTTGGCCTTTCGCGTGAGGTGAAGCGCACAACTTCTATTTCGGTTTTGCGAATTTTGGTTTCGGCTTGCAGAATGAGAGCGGTTTGCCGGCCGCCGATTAATTCTAAATAAACATCGGCCAGAAGTTCTGCGTCTAACAAAGCGCCATGTTTGGTGCGTTTTGAATTATCGATGCCGTAACGCTTGCACAGAGCGTCCAAGCTATTGGGTCCCATAGGGTGAGACCTTCGGGCCATTTGCAAAGTGTCGATCACCTGTGATGCTGGAATGGCGTTGCCGCCAATGAAGCCAAGTTCGGCATTGATGAAGCCCATATCAAAGCTGGCATTGTGAATAATGAGCGGAGCATCGCCCACAAATTCCAGAAACTCTTTAGCGATGGTTTTGAACAGCGGCTTGTCTTTCAGAAAAGCTGCACTTAAGCCATGCACGGCCTCGGCTTCTTTTGGCATGTCGCGTTCCGGGTTTAGATAGACATGATAGGTTTTTCCCGTTGGGATGTGGTTGAATAATTCCACTGCCCCAATTTCCACAATCCTATCTCCGGTGCTGGGAGAGAGACCGGTGGTTTCAGTGTCCAGAATAATTTCACGCATTTGCGATGGCCTGTTCTTTGATATGGTCAATGAGAGCTTTGGTTGTGGTTTCTAGTTCTCCTAGTGTGCCATTATTTTCAATCACATAGTCGGCCCAGGCCCGTTTTTCATCGTCTGGCATTTGCTTTGAGATGATCAAGTCAAATTTTTCGGGCGTCATTTCGGTGCGCGCCAAGGCTCTGGCTCTTTGCAGTTCGGGAGCGGCAGAAACTACAATTAAAAGATCCATATCGCGAGCGCGGCCATTTTCCAAGATCAGAGGAGAGTCGATGACGGCCAGATAGCCCTCATTTTCAGACCGAAATTTCTGTTCGGCGGCATTTACGATGGGGTGAATGATGTTGGTGATTGATTTTAACAGTTCGGGATTTTTAGCAATGTGAGCGCTTAGAATTTTGCGGTTTACGGTTTTACCTTCAATTGCTTCAGGGGAGATGGCGCTCAAGGCTTTTGCGGCGGTGCCATCTTCATAAATTTGGTGCACAGTGGCATCAGCGTCAAAAACCGGAATGTTCAGTGTACGGATGATTCTTGCGACCTCAGACTTTCCCATAGCTATTGAACCTGTGAGGCCAATAATCATGGCAAAAATTCCGGATCAATATCGCGGGCAATCAACGCATAGAGTTCAGGTGTTACTTCCGGTTTCACGCCAAACCAAAGCTCAAAGCCATATACGGCTTGATGTAATAGCATGCCGAGACCTGTAACGGTTGCGTTGCCACGGGCTTCTGCGGTCTTGATTAGCTGGGTTTTTAGTGGAACATAAACGATGTCGGCGACAATTGCTTGGGTAGAGAGAGAGTTCAAATCTATCTCAAGTACAGGTTGACCACTCATTCCCAGTGAGGTGGTGTTGATGAGTAAATCACAGTTTTTCAGATTGAGACTTTCTGTCTGGCTTGAAATAATTTTCGGGCCAAAGTTGCGTTGCAACTCTTGCGCTCGCGTCAAAGTTCGATTCGCCACAGTAATGGAATTAACATTGGCTTGTAGCAGTCGGTGAATAATAGCTTTTGCAGCACCACCTGCCCCTAAAATTGTGATGTTTTTGCCAGCTGGAGTAAAATTTGGTATGTGGGCCGATAGATTTTGTAAAAACCCGTCGCCATCGGTGGAGGTGGCATAGGTTTTAGAATTCCTTACATAGACGGTATTTAAAGCACCAATGGCTTTGACGCTCTCGTCACAATAATCAATTGTGGCAATAGCTGTTTCCTTATGCGGCAAGGTAACATTACAACCGACAAAACCATTCCTACTTAGGTTTTTTAGGAATTTCTCGAGATTTTGCGGCTCCACCGCCACACACTCATAGTTTCCAGCAATTTGGTGTTTTGCCAGCCAGAAATTATGGATCAGTGGTGACCGTGAATGGGAAATTGGCCAGCCGATGACGCAAGATTTTTTCATGGCAACAACAACTTCATCTGGCGTAAAAAAGCAAGACAGGGCAGCAAGGGAAAACCCAGTATTGTGAAATAATCGCCTTCAATTTTTTCAAACAACTGCGCACCGTGTTTTTCGAGTTGATAGCATCCGACGGAAGATAAAATTTCCTTTCCACTGGAGGCTATATAGTTATCGAGAAAGTGATCAGAGAAATTCCGCATTGTGAGATGAGCGCTGTCGACTGTTGAAAACTGAGTTTCGCCTGCTAGGTTTATGGAAATTGCGGAATGGAGTTGGTGGGTTTCGCCGCGCAAGGCTTGCAGGTAAGTCTTGGCTTCTTCCAACGTGTTAGCTTTGTTGAAGAGACGGCCATTGCATGACAGTGTCTGGTCGGCACCTATTATAATTGTATTAGGCGATTTTATGGATTTGGCCTTTAATTCCGCCAAGGCAACGGCAAGTTCCTGTGGGTTTAAGCAGCAATTTTTTAATTTATACTCTTCTTCATCCACCGCCGGGCTTTGGCAAGAGAAGACGACGCCTGCATTTTTCAGGAGTTGCTGGCGGATGGCACTGGTGGAGGCCAAGATGATTTCAGGTGCTGGCATGGCTTTGGGATGAATTGTGGATAAGTTTCAGTTTTCAGCGGAGAGCTTTGGTTGTGAGCTAATAAGTTAAGATGTTATTAACAATTACGTTTTGAATTTGCTTGATTTGTTTTTCTGTGTGCGGTTGTTGCTTTGCTATTTTATCTATAAATCATTGTAATTGTTAGTTTAAATTTCGTTTTTTCAAGTTCATAAAAGTTTATTCACAGTTTTTCCAATTGGCCACATGGGTTTTGCGATAGAATCCGTTATTCATGGGCCAACAGAATCTACAATCTATATAAATCTCTTATTTGATTAGGTGTGAGAAGTTTGAAACCTTTATTGGATGTTTTGCAAGGCCGCACACCTGAGCGCAGGCCCATATGGGTTATGAGGCAGGCTGGTCGCTATTTACCCGAATATCGTGCAGTGCGAGACAAGGCGGGGAGTTTTCTCAATCTTTGTTATAATCCTCAATTGGCGTGTGAAGTAACCTTGCAGCCTTTGCGCCGATTTGATTTTGATGCAGCGATTTTATTTTCAGATATTTTAGTTGTGCCTCAGGCCATGGGGCTTGCTCTCGATTTTCGTGAAGGTGAAGGGCCAGTTTTACAGACGGTAAAATCAGCGGTCGAAGTTAAGCGATTGAAAAGTTCAGGAGGCTTTGAGGAATTCTCCAAGGTATGGGAAACCGTTGGGTTGGTGAAGTCCGGTCTGGCTAAGGAGAAGACACTGATTGGATTTTGTGGCGCGCCTTGGACAGTTGTGAGCTATATGATCGAGGGTGGTAGCTCTGATCGTAAGCGAGCTTTGGCGGCTGCTCTTGAATCCCCCAGTTGGTATGGGCTGCTTGTTGACAAGGTAATTGAAGCATCAGTTATTTATTTGCTGGGCCAAATTAAAGCTGGCGCTGAGGTGGTACAAATCTTTGATAGTTGGGCCGGTGATTTACCTTTGGATTCGCTTCAACGGCTGGTGGTTGAGCCGATCCGGCGAATTGTGGATGGTGTGCGGTCCGTCTATTCGCAGTTTCCGATTATTGTTTTTGCGCGTGGTGTTGGTACGCAGCATGGGATGGTTGCGTTTGGTACCGGTGCATCCGCAATTGGTGTTGAAGAAAATTGCAGTTTAAAAGATGTGATGGAGAGTTTGCCACTCGGTGTGGCAGTACAAGGTAATCTCGCACCCAGTGCTTTGCTAGAGAGTGTTGACGATTTGAAGACGGCTGTGTCAAGCGTTCTAGACGGTGTGCCGATGGCGCGGCATATTTTCAATCTTGGCCACGGCATTACACCGCAAGTTGATCCAGAGATGGTGGGTAAGCTTGTTGAGTTTGTGCGGGCCCATGATGAAGGACGCTCCTGATGGTGTTGTGGATCGAGGCTCTTCATATCGTCGCGGTTATAGCTTGGATGGCTGGACTGTTTTACCTGCCACGGCTTTACGTATATCACACCGAGCAGGTGGTTGGCTCGGAGACTGATGCCTTATTTAAAATTATGGAACGGCGTTTGCTCAAAGTTATTATGAGGCCGGCTTGTGTCGTTGCTTTATTGGCCGGAGGCTATTTGGTGACAGCTTCTGGCTTTGCTTGGTCTGATCAATGGCTTTCGTTCAAATTGTTGGGCGTAATGGGGCTTTTGATTTATCACGGAATGCTAGAGACCTATTGCGTGAAATTTGCGCAGGGGTGGCGCGGACGGACGGAGCGCTATTTCAGGATTTTAAATGAAGTTCCAACAGTATTATTGATTTGGATTGTCATTTTTGTGGTCGTGAAGCCCTTCGTTTAAATCTACTTTGCAGACTTCATGTTTTATGCTATTGGCCAGTTCGCAAGCGCGGTTTTGCCGGGCTTTTGCATTTTGGTCGCGCGTCCTGCCCGACTGTTATTCATAAAAAGAATTTAATATGACCGATCTTGCCGATCTCAAAGAGATCAAGCTTTCCGAACTGAAACGCAAATCTCCTGCTGAGCTTTTGAGCTTGGCTGAGGAGTTGGAAGTAGAAACTGCCAGTGCGCTGCGCAAGCAGGAATTGATGTTTGCCATTCTGAAAAACTTAGCCGCGCGCAATGTTGAAATCATTGGCGAGGGTGTTATCGAGGTGATGCAAGATGGCTTTGGCTTCTTGCGTTCAGCCGATGCTAATTACCTCGCAGGCCCCAACGATATTTACATCAGCAACAATCAAATTCGTAAATATACGCTGCGCACCGGTGACACTGTCGAAGGCCCGGTGAAAGGCCCCAAGGATGGCGAACGTTACTTTGCTTTGGTGAAACCAAATACCGTAAATTTTGAAGACCCAGAAAAAGCCAAGCACAAGGTTAACTTTGATAACTTGACGCCGCTTTATCCTGATCAACGTCTTGAAATGGAAATTTCTGATCCGACCCGCAAGGATTATTCGGCACGAATTATCGATATTGTGGCCCCAATCGGCAAAGGCCAACGTGGTTTGATTGTGGCCCCTCCGCGCACAGGTAAAACTGTATTGCTGCAAAATATTGCGCATTCAATTACCACCAATCATCCTGAATGTTATCTGATTGTTTTGCTGATTGATGAACGCCCCGAAGAAGTGACGGATATGCAGCGCTCGGTGAAGGGGGAGGTGATCAGCTCAACATTTGATGAGCCAGCGACGCGCCATGTGGCGGTTGCGGAAATGGTTATCGAAAAAGCCAAACGCTTGGTTGAGCATGGCCGTGATGTGGTTATTTTACTCGATTCAATCACGCGGCTTGGCCGAGCTTACAACACCGTCGTGCCGTCCTCTGGCAAAGTTCTGACCGGTGGTGTGGATGCGAATGCTCTGCAACGCCCCAAGCGCTTCTTTGGCGCAGCGCGGAACATCGAACATGGTGGCTCGCTCACGATTATTGCCACGGCTTTGATTGATACCGGCAGCCGCATGGACGAGGTGATTTTTGAAGAGTTTAAAGGTACGGGTAACTCAGAAATTATCTTGGATCGTAAAGTTGCCGATAAGCGCGTGTTCCCATCGATTGATATTCTGCGCTCTGGCACGCGTAAGGAAGAGCTGTTGGTCAAAGCCGACGTTCTCAAGAAAACCTATGTGCTGCGCCGCATTCTTAATCCAATGGGCACTGTGGATGCCATCGAGTTCTTGGTTGATAAAATGCGCCAGACCAAAGGCAATAGTGACTTCTTCGATTCAATGAATGCCTAAAATCTAAGGGTGCCGAAATGGTATCGATTCGAATCCGAAATGATTGAGCAATCGACCATTTATGCCTTGTCCAGCGGACAAGGTAGGGCTGGTATTGCCGTCATTCGGGTTTCTGGGCTTCAGTCTTCCAAAGTGCTGATCCAGCTTTGTGGGGAACTACCAAAGCCACGCTTTTCATCATTGCGAAATTTGAAGTCTGATGATGAATTCATCGATCAAGCTTTAGTGCTGTGGTTGCCGGGTCCGAATACGGTGACGGGCGAGGACATGGCGGAATTTCATGTTCATGGTAGTCCTTCGGTGGTTGCCAAGCTTTTTTCTGAATTTTCTAAATTCAAAAATGTAGTGCCTGCGGAAGCTGGGGCTTTCACGCGGCGGGCTTTTGAAAATGGGCGCATGGATTTGGTTGAGGTTGAGGGTCTTGCGGATCTTCTGAGTTCTCAAACTGAATCACAAAGACGGTTGGCCATGCGTCAGTTTATGGGTGAGGCCAGTGCTGTTTATGAAAATTGGCGTGGGCAACTAACAGCTGCTTTGGCCATGCTGGAAGCAGCCATTGATTTTGTCGACGAAGATGATGTGGTTCAAGATGCGTGGAATCACGTGAAGCCTAACGTTGAAAAACTGCGCGGTGAACTTCTTCAAGCAGTTGAACTTTCGGCCAAGGCAGGTGCCGTGCGTGATGGTTTGAAACTGGTCATCGCTGGTCCGCCCAATGCCGGAAAATCATCCTTGATGAATTGGTTGGTGGGATGCGAGGCGGCGATTGTTTCGCCAATTGCTGGAACCACACGCGATGTGGTTGAGCGCGTGATTGATTTTCATGGTGCGCAAGTGGTGGTGAGTGATACGGCGGGCATTCGTGCCGACACGTCTGATGTCATTGAAGCTGTTGGGATTGACCGGGCTAAAACTGAAGTGCGAGATGCTGACATACTTGTGTGGGTGACGGCCCCTGATGTATTTACCGAGGTAGGGCCAGAGCGCTTCCCTGATGTCGTGGTTCATAATAAGAGCGATCTGGATTCGAGTCGGAGCCGAAACGATGGTGCTATCGCAGTTTCTGTGAAGTATGGTCAGGGTTTGAATCAGTTAACTGAGACATTGAAGAATTTGATTCAAGCGCGCGCTGTTGTGGCAAACAATGCTATAGTGGTGCGAGATCGCCATGTGGCCGCAGTTAAAGAAACGATTCGGTTGCTTAATGATTCACTTGAAGATGAGAAACGACCTTTAGAATTGATCACGGAAGATCTGCGTAAAGCAACGCGCGCAATATCGTCAATCACCGGGCGCATTGATGTTGAAGATTTGCTCGGAAAGATTTTTTCAGAATTCTGTATCGGCAAGTAATGTTTCACGTGAAACGAATCCGCCTTTGACCTTCGTCCGTGAACGGACTAAATGGCTCAAGTCTTAATGAAAGATTAAATAAGTGTTTGATGTGATTGTTGTGGGTGGTGGACATGCGGGCTGCGAAGCGGCGGCAGCATCAGCGCGAATTGGTGCCCGCACGGCCTTACTCACACATAAACATTCAACCATCGGCGAGATGTCGTGTAATCCTGCGATTGGCGGATTGGGCAAGGGACATTTGGTGCGCGAGATTGATGCAATAGATGGCCTCATGGGCCGTGTTGCTGATGAGGCCGGGATTCAGTTTCGGCTGCTTAACAGATCGAAAGGTCCTGCGGTTCGGGGCCCTCGCGCGCAAGCCGACCGCAAACTTTATCGCAATGCCATGCAGCGGGTTCTCTCTGAACAAGTCAATCTGGAAATTGTTGAGGGTGCAGCCTTCTCGTTGATCATCGAGAATGATCGTGTATGTGGTGTTCGCACCGAGGATGGCCGCGAGCTGCGGGCCGCTTCCGTTGTGTTGACCACAGGCACATTTATGAACGGTTTGATTCACATTGGCGAAAAGCAAATCTCGGCAGGGCGAGTTGGTGAACCTCCGGCACGCGGACTTTCCGAACAGATGCGTAATGCCGGAGTAGTGCTGGGCCGCCTTAAGACTGGAACGCCAGCGCGACTAGATGGCAAGACAATCAACTGGAAAATTTTGGAAGAGCAAAAGGGCGATGAACCGCCGGTGCCTTTTTCTTTCCTGACTAAAAAAATTACAACACCACAAATCTCATGTTTCATAACTTCCACGACGGCAAAGACGCATCAGATCATTGCCGATAATATCCTCCGCTCGCCGCTCTATTCTGGCCAAATCACAGGAACAGGGCCCCGCTATTGCCCCTCCATTGAAGATAAGATTCATCGCTTCAAAGATAAGTCAGCACATCAGGTGTTTTTGGAGCCAGAAGGGCTGGACGATGACACGGTTTATCCGAACGGCATTTCCACTTCGCTTCCTGAAGATGTGCAGGAAGCTTTCATCCATTCCATGCCAGGGCTGGAACAGGTTCGAATCATCCGCCCCGGCTATGCTATTGAGTATGACTATGTGGACCCGCGCGAACTTTCGCATAGTTTGGAAGTGAAGCGCTTGCCAGGGCTTTATTTGGCTGGGCAGATCAATGGCACTACGGGTTATGAAGAGGCGGCTGCGCAAGGCTTGGTAGCGGGATTGAATGCTGCGCGGGCTGCTTTTGGCAGCTCGCAAGTTACCTTCAACCGCGCCGATGGTTATTTGGGTGTGATGATTGATGATCTCGTGATGCGCGGTGTGGCCGAGCCTTACCGCATGTTTACATCTCGTGCGGAATATCGCATCGCCTTGCGTGCTGATAATGCCGACCAGAGGTTAACGCCCATGGGCATTAAGCTGGGGATGGTTGGTGTTTCACGTGAATCCAAGTTTAATGAAAAAATCGCAATCCTCGAAAGTGCCCGCCAAGTAGCTGCTGGCCTTTCGCTCACTTCGTCCGCGGCCGCCAAGCTTGGTCTGCGGGTCAATCAGGATGGTAAATCTCGCAACGCGCTTGATCTTATTGCCATGCCAGATGTCGGCTTGGCGCGGGTGATTGAGCTGTGGCCAGAGATAGGTGTCCTGCCCGCTTTCGCTCAGGAAGCCTTGGAAGCTGATGCGCTTTATTCAGGCTATATGGAACGGCAGAATGTGGAGATCGAAACGCTGCGACGCGACGAGTCCTATGCCATCCCCACCGATATTGATTATTTCGCCATACCAAGTCTGTCCATGGAGCTTCGTCAGAAACTGTCACGGGTGAAGCCTGAGACTCTTGGGCAGGCCCAACGCATTGACGGTATGACTCCGGCTGGGTTGGCTTGTTTGCTCGGTTCGATCAAAAAGCCAAAATCGGCCCGTGTAGCCTAAACCATGGAAACACCTTCGCTCGATAGCTTGGCCCGTTTTAATGTTTCACGTGAATCTTTAAATAAGCTGGAAATCTATGTTCAGCTTCTTCTGGATTGGCAAAAGCACATAAATCTTGTCGCCCCCTCCACCATTGGTGATGTGTGGCAAAGGCATGTGATTGACAGTTTGCAACTCCTGCCTCTGCTGCCGCTTAGCGTTAGTGCCATTGCTGATCTTGGCTCTGGTGCAGGCTTGCCTGCTTTGATTCTTGCCGCAACACAGCCAGCCATTGTTCATATGTATGAAGCTAATTCCAAGAAAGCGGCCTTCCTGAGTGAAGCTCTGCGGCAAATGAAATGCGCTGGTGTGATACACCGCGAACGGCTTGAGCCTCAAAAGGCACCGATCAAAATGCCAACGGTTCAAGTGGTCACAGCCAGAGCTTTTGCGCCGTTGCCATTGCTTCTCGATTTAGCGTCGCCATTCTTGCAATCAGGTGCTGTTGGTCTTTTCCACAAGGGACAAGATATTAATACGGAGCGCACCGAAGCTGCTAAGCATTGGCAGATCACATCTGAGTCCATTCCCAGTGTGACAGATCCACTCGCGGTCATTTTGGCAGTAAAGGAAATCAGTCATGTCTGTTGATGCACAAACGGCCCCACGCATTTTGGCCATTGCCAATCAAAAAGGCGGCGTTGGCAAAACCACGACTGCGATTAACTTAGGCACTGCCTTGGCGGCTGTTGGCGAAACTGTTTTAGTGATTGACCTTGATCCGCAAGGCAATGCCAGCACTGGGCTTGGTATTACCCGCAAAACAAATCAAAAGTCATCCTATCATGTTTTGATTGGTGAGGCAGAACTTGCTCAAGTTATTATTGAATCGGCCATACCGCGGCTTGATTGCTCGCCAGCCACCATTGATCTTTTGGGTGCGGAAATTGAGCTTGCCGATTTAGACCGCAAGACTCACCGTTTGGCCGATGCGATTGCACGCATGATGCCGCATAAATCTTATAGCTATATTTTGATCGATTGCCCGCCTTCGCTCAATTTGCTCACCATCAATTCACTCACCGCCGCCGATGCTATTTTGGTGCCGCTACAATGTGAGTTCTTCGCGCTTGAAGGCTTGAGCCAGCTGCTCAAAACTGTGGAACGGGTGCGTACGACTTTGAATCCGCGCCTCACCATTCAAGGCGTGGTGCTCACCATGTTTGATAAGCGCAATAGCCTTTCCGAGCAAGTTGCGGCAGACGTTCGGGGTGTTCTGGGTGAAAAAGTTTATCACACGGTCATACCGCGCAATGTGCGCATCTCCGAAGCGCCGTCCTACGGAAAACCTGTATTACTTTACGATCATACTTGTGTTGGGTCGCAGGCCTACATTAAACTGGCCTCTGAAGTTATTCGGCGGGAGCGCGATTTGCGGGCAGCATAATCGATTCGGAAACGGAACATTTCGAGTCCAAGATTAAATAGGAACTAAAGCATGAATCAGGTACAAAAACGTAGACTTGGGCGTGGACTCGCCGCTTTGATTGGCGATGATGCTTCGGAAGAATCAGTGGTCCAAGACATTCGCAGCCTGCGCCATGTGCCTGTTGAGCTCCTGCATCCAAATCCAAATAACCCACGCAAACATTTTGCCGAAGAAGATTTGGAAAGCCTAGCAAAATCTTTGCGTGATAAGGGGCTACTCCAGCCGCTCGTCGTTCGCCCACGCCCCGATGGCAGTTTTGAAATTGTCGCCGGTGAGCGTCGCTGGCGTGCCAGTCAACGTGCTGGCATCCACGATGTGCCAGTTCTGATCCGCGAGCTTGACGACAAAGAAACTTTAGAAATCGCTCTGATCGAAAATATTCAACGCAGCGATTTGAATGCTCTGGAAGAGGCGCGGGCTTACCGTCAACTGCTCGAACAATATGCTTATACGCAACAACAATTGGCCGATGCTATTGGTAAAAGTCGCAGTCACATTGCAAATACCATGCGGTTGATGAGTTTGCCTGAAGCCATTCAAAAACAAATTGAAGATGGCAGTCTGACTGCGGGCCACGCGCGCTCATTGATCGCAACAGAATCACCCACTGATTTGGCTGATAAAATTATTAAGCTTAATCTCACTGTGCGTCAGGCCGAAGACTTGGCGCGGGGCCAGCCACCAAAAGCAGGAAAACCTGCCAAGTCTGAAAAAGATGCTGACACGCGGGCACTTGAAAAAAATCTAAGTGAAGCATTGGGCTTAGGCGTCGCCATTAAGCACACAGGCGCAGGCGGAGCGGTTAACATCCAATATAAAAATCTTGATCAGCTCGATGAAATTGTGCGGCGCCTCACGGGAGCTGCTGGCTAATTTAGTTTCTGGCCGAGCGTGCCAAGGATAACAATGCTCGGTTGGTGATGGCTTCCCATAAATCGGCATTTTTACGACTCTGCAAAATGGCCGTTGCAATGTTTTGTTGCATCACGATTAGAGACTCGAGATCAAGTTTTTTCAACTGAGACTTAAACGCATTTTGCCGTTTGAAAAAAATCGTAGGCTTAGAATTTCGCACCACCATATCTATGGTGGCCCCACGTTCCATTTCAAGATGTAATGCTTGGAGCCTTGTGAGATGCAGTAACAACACAGGCAATACACCACGCGCGCCAGCTGATTCAGTATCGAGGCTTGAACCCATGCGGTCAGCCGCTTCTAGATCGCCGGCTAAAACGGCATCAATCAATTCATCAGTGCCAAAGGCTGCGGTGTCTCCACAAATTGCTTCAACGTTTTCTTCAGTGACATGAGAATTCCCCAAACAATAGAGAGCAAGCTTGGCGGCTTCTTGATCAACTGCCGCACGATCAGTTCCCACAGTTGCATAAAACAATTGCTCGGCATCACCCACCCACGATAATTGATCAGCGGCAAATAATTTTCTAATCCGGGCCGCCTGCGCCACTTCATTTTCGTCGTAAATGACAAGACTGCCAAATAGTTCTGCACCTTCACAAGCCACACGCAGTTTTGATGACTTGCTCAGATTCTCGGCTGTTAGAACTATAAAATTAGCTACCGAAGTACTGGCAATCACAGGAGCCAAAAATTTGAGCGCAGATTCATCAGCACCCTCGATCAACAATACACGACGATCGCCCAAGAGCGACAAGGCATAAAATTCATCAAGAAGGCGGCTGGGATCATCTTTCAGGAATGACATTTCAAAACGCAAAATGCCCGATGAACTCTCGTCACTTGCCATCACAGCTTGGGCAGCTTTGCGGGCAAGGGCTGCGATTGTAGCCTCGTCACTTCCATGAATCAGAACACCATTCATAGTGCCTGTTTTTCGCTTTAGAAAACTCTCAAAATCTTCAGTGCGAAGGACGGCCACAGCTCAGCGTCAACTCGATTTAGAAGATAAAGCGGCAGCTAAACGCAGCCGCAAATCTTGACCGATTTCTTTGGCAGCACGATCCCGCGCATTGTTAGCCGCTTGCAAATCAGCTACGGGTTCGCGCACTGTATCATAAGAAATATTGGAGAAGCTCGTGCCTTGTTTGATCACGGTACCACTGGTCAAATCAACCAGCTCAAATGCGACAGACAACGCATATTTCATGCGCTTCACATTGGTGCCCGCCAGTGAAGAGACAGAGCTCGTATTTTCTGATGGCACCAATCGCAATTCATAACGTGATGTGCCATCGGAACTAATCCCCGATAGAATATCATTGCGCACCAATTGCCCGGCGCGGGTTTTCTGCTCTGCGACGGTCATGCCAGCAAGCTCGGTAACAACGCTGCTGCCGTTGACGTTGGTGCCGTAGAGTGGGCGGTAAGATCCACAGCCTGTGAGCAGTACTAAAACCATCAGAGCAAAAAATCGTGCGAAATTCATCATGCATCCACACAGACAATGTTGACGATACGATCTGGAACCACAATTATTTTTTTCACAAGTTTGCCCTCAAGAGCGGGTTTGATATTGTCCAATTCAAGAACCTTGGCCTCCAACATAGCGCGATCTGCATTCTTTGGCACGGTAATTTCATCGCGGCGTTTGCCATTGATCTGAATGGCCAAAGTTATTTCATCGACAGCAATCAATTCAGCAATAATTGCAGGCCAAATGGTGTTCACAACAGCAGTCTTTTGCCCCAGCAAAGTCCAACATTCCTCAGACAAATGCGGCATCATGGGAGCCATCAGCAGCACTAAGAAATTACCAGCTTCACGCAAAGCACCACTCAAATCAGACGATTTATTTGCGGTTTGAAGGGCAGGGCCGATGGCATTGGTCAATTCATAAATGCGCGAAATGGCGCGGTTGAAACGAAGACCATTTAAGTCATCAGTAATTGCCACCACGGTACGGTGAGATATGCGGCGCAACGCTAAACCATCAGCTCCCATCGTTGCTTCCGAATTAGGCAATTCAGCAATGTCATTGATCATTCGCCAGATGCGCTGCGTGAACCGCCACGAACCTTCAGCACCGGCCTCAGTCCATTCGATATCACGTTCAGGTGGTGTGTCCGACAGCATGAACCAACGCGCCGTGTCGGCACCGTAAGAGGCAATAATTGTGTCAGGATCCACAACGTTGCGTTTGGACTTTGACATTTTTTCAACGCCTCCAACAATCAGGGGTTCGCCTGTGTTTGCGTGAATCCAACTGCCGTCTTTGTGGATAGAATCTGATGGCAAAACCCATTCGCCATCTTGCGTTTTGAAAGTTTCATGGATCACCATGCCTTGCGTGAACAGGCTAGCAAAAGGCTCATCGGCATTGAGGTGACCAGTTTTGTGCATGGCGCGCGAATAAAAGCGTGAATAGAGCAGATGTAAAATCGCGTGTTCCACGCCACCAATATATTGATCAACCGGCAACCAATATTTTGCAGCTACAGCATTAACTGGCTCTGCATCACGAGGCGATGTGAACCGTGCAAAATACCAAGACGAGTCAATGAATGTATCGAACGTGTCAGTTTCGCGAAGGGCTGCCGCATTGCATGTGGGGCAGTTTACGTGCTTCCAAGTTGGATGATGGGCAAGCGGATTACCCGGCTTATCAAAGGTCACGTCCTCTGGAAGCTGAACTGGCAACTGCGATTTAGGAACCGGAACAATGCCGCAAGTTTGGCAATGGATAACTGGAATGGGGCAGCCCCAATAGCGCTGACGAGAGACACCCCAATCACGCAGGCGGAAATTCACGGTGCGTTTGCCAATGCCTCCGGCTTCAAAACGTCGGGCCACTTCAGCTTTGGCTTCGGCCACAGTCATGCCGTTTAAAAATTCTGAATTGATCAAAACAGAATCTTCGCCATCCTTTTCGAGATAAGGCTCAGTGGTGATTTTGAAATTGGCTGCATCAGTGCCGCGTGGTGCCACCACTGGAATAATTGGTAGATGATATTTATTGGCAAAATCAATGTCGCGTTGGTCATGTGCGGGGCAGCCAAACAATGCGCCTTCGCCATAACCCATCAACACAAAATTGGCGGCATAGACCGGAAGCAAAACATCTTCGCGGAACGGGTGCCGTGCAAACACGCCAAGCGGGCACCCCCGCTTTTCAGCGCGTTCGATGTTTTCTTCGCTGGTGCCGAGCGCCGCCACTTCTTTGCGGAACTCGGCCAAGGCTGGGTTATGCTCAGCAATGCGCTTAGACAAGGGATGATCAGCGGAAACCGCACAGAAGCTCGCGCCAAAAATAGTATCGTGGCGGGTAGTGTAAACCGTCAGACCTTCATCGAGTTTCTTGCCAGTGGCGTCTTCAAGCTCAAACGTAAAGGTCATTCCTTCGGAGCGGCCGATCCAATTTTTTTGCATCAAGCGGACTTTATCTGGCCAAGTGGTGAGGCCATCTAATGCGGTCAATAAATCTTCAGCATAGTCCGTGATTTTGAGGAACCATTGCGCCAACTCACGCTTTTCCACCACTGCTCCAGAACGCCAACCTTTGCCGTCAATCACTTGCTCATTGGCTAAAACTGTTTGATCAACGGGGTCCCAATTCACGAGAGAAACACGGCGTTCCACCAAGCCAGCTTTGATGAAATCAATAAACATGGCCTGTTCATGCATGTAATAAGTGGGGTCGCAGGTTGCGAATTCACGGCTCCAATCTAATGACAGGCCCATGGATTTAAGCTGGCCGCGCATGGTGACGATGTTTTCATAGGTCCAGGTTTTTGGGTGTATGCCGCGTTCAATGGCAGCATTTTCCGCAGGCATCCCAAAGGCATCCCAACCCATCGGATGCAGCACGTTAAACCCGCAAGCTCGGCGAAAACGGGCAATCACATCACCCATTGTATAATTGCGCACATGGCCCATATGGATGCGGCCCGACGGATAAGGAAACATTTCGAGCACATAATATTTTGGCTTTGAATAGTCCTCTTTGGCTTCAAAGCAGCGATTTTCCGTCCAAAAACTTTGCCATTTTGGTTCGGTTTCGCGGTGGTTATAGCGCTCGGTGGTCACTTAGGCTTCCTTTGTCGGTCGGTTCACTGCTCTCCCGTACCAGTCCTTGAAATCACCTGCAAGCGCAGCCATAAGTTCGGCCATGAGTGAAACCTATCAAAATGTTTTGAATCGCATCAAAGCACCTGCGCAATTGGTTGCGGTTAGCAAGACCTACGGTGTGTCTGCCATCCGGCCTGTGTTGGATGCTGGGCAACGGCATTTTGGCGAAAACCGTGTGCAAGAGGCCAAAGCGAAATGGCTACAACTTCAGGCAGACTATCCCGATGTGAAGCTTCATCTCATTGGCCCTTTGCAGAGCAATAAGGCCGCCGAAGCGGTTATGCTGTTTGATGTTATTCAAACTGTTGATCGCCCCAAAATCGCTGCCGCCTTGGCCAAAGAATGCAAAATTGTGGGCAAGGCTTTGCAATTTTATGTGCAAGTGAATACGGGGGCTGAACCGCAGAAGGCAGGAATTTTACCTGAGAATGCCGATGCTTTTATTGCCATGTGTCTAAATGAGTATGGTCTGAATATTGTAGGGCTAATGTGCATTCCACCTGTTGATCAAGATCCGCGACCACATTTCAAAATGTTGAAGGCCATTGCTGCGCGTAATTCCTTGCAGCAGCTTTCTATGGGCATGAGTGCCGACTTTGAAATTGCAATTGCCGAGGGTGCTACCGTAGTTCGGGTTGGCTCTGCGGTATTTGGGCCTCGTCAAATCACCACATAAGTATGGCGTTTGCAGCGGCTTAGGACCTGGCGCAAATGTTTTTCAGAAAGCGCAACGCAGCCTTCGGTGCCCGAGGCACCCTTGTTGATCACATGCAGAAATATGGCACTGCCGCCAAATTGCTTGCGCGGGCGTTGATTGTGATTGATGGTGACCACGAGATCATAGGCTTGGTCTTTGCGCCACAGGTTCTCATGGCTGGCCGTAAGAGGTAGGGCTATATAGCGATTATATTGCCCGTGGCCCGCAGCATCACACCAGCCATCAACTGGTCTAAGTGCTTTGCTGTTTAGAATGGAAAGCGGCCGGCCCATTCTATCGGGACGGTAAAAGAGCCGCTCTAACTTCCATTTACCCTTAGGGCTGGCACCATCACCCTCGCGTTTGGCAAAGCGGCGGCCGGATTTTCCAAGTAGGCATGGAAAAACACTGTGGCCCATTTTTAACATGCCACGGCTTGCACACGCATTTCTCGCGTAAACGTGAAGATATGTTATAGTTTTGCTCACGGTGAGTTGTGTTGCGATCCGGCGTTGTTTCGATCATCACTGACTAACACATAATTGCGAGTTCAAAGCCTCATGTCCACCACCAAAAAACTCCTCATTGTTGATGATGATGATATGTTGCGCGAAACCCTGAAAGAGCAATTTAGCCTGCACGATGAATTCACTGTGGTGGATGTGGCAACGGCCACTGCTGGTGTGAAGGCGCTCAAGGCCGACCATGCCGATATTGTTCTGCTCGATGTCAATTTGCCCGACATGGATGGCCGTGAAGCATGCAAGATTATGCGGCGCAATGGATTTAAGGGGCCAATCATTATGCTCACAGCCCAAGGTTCAGATTCGGATACAATTTTGGGATTGGATTCAGGTGCCAATGACTATGTGACTAAGCCATTTCGGTTTGCGGTTTTGCTGGCCCGCCTTCGCTCGCATCTTCGTCAGCATGAACACAGCGAAGATGCTATTTTTCAAATTGGTCCCTATACATTTAAGCCCGCCTCTAAAATTTTGGTGCGTGACGACAACAAGAAAATCAGGCTCACTGAGAAAGAAACTTCGATCATTAAATTTTTGTATCGCTCTGGCGAACAGGCAATTTCGCGCGAAACTCTGTTGCAAGATGTGTGGGGCTATAATGCTGGCGTTTCAACGCATACATTGGAAACCCATATTTACCGTTTGCGCCAAAAAATTGAACGCGACCCCACACATGCCGAAATTTTAGTGACTGAAGGTGGGGGTTATAAGTTGGTCCCTTGATTCTCACACTTGATTCTCTGGGCTTTTCGCAGTCAAAGGGAGTTAGAGTTGATTTGGGCGTGGGCTGCAAATTATGGGCAGGGATTTTTCATGAGTGTTTTGGCAGATGCTGAAACCTTGCGGCAAATTGCAATTTTTAGAAATTGCGATGCCGTACCTTTGCAAATCATGGCCTTTACAGCTGAACGCCAAGAATTCTCCATTGGTGAAGATTTAATGACTCAGGGCAAAAAAGCGCGAGCCGCTTTTGTATTGCTCAATGGCAAAGTATCCTTGCGCGAGAATGACCAAGATGTTGGCGTAGCAGAGCCCGGAGCTTTTCTAGGCGAGACAGCAATGATCGGGGCCGGGCCCTATTCTATAACGGCAACGGCGCGAGATATTGTTTCAACGGCACGTATTAGCCATGAATTATTTTTAAAAGTTGCCAAAGAATACCCCGATTTTGGCCGCGCAGTTTTGAATAATTTGTCTGAGAAACTCTATCAGTCGGTGCGTGAGCTTGATACCATTCGGGTGATGCTCGATAAATCGCGAAAATTCAGCGACCTTTGATTTTCTATTTTTTATTTTTTCTTGGCGGAGGCGGACGATCTGAATCTGAACCTTCGTCTGTCGTTGCTTCAGGGAGCGGTTTTTCTGGGGGAGCGGAGAGGGCAATCTGAGTTACTAGTTCATCGGGCAGCACATCACAGGTCGCTCCATCAACCCGGTATTGGCTGCACATGGAAAGGCTGGTTGCCTGATCAATGCCCCAGAACATGGCGGCAAAGCCAGCACCGCCCGGCATTTTAACAACCCCATGCTTACCAACCGCATCGATTCCCGCTGGAGCAATAAGGCGGCCGCGCAAAGCCATGTCGGCCTTTACCAAGGTATCATAAGTCCCAAATGAAACGGCCCAGCCAGAGATATCGCGCGTGTTTACCAAAGACGTGGGTGGTCTGCCTTTGCACACGGCTGCTCCCATATCGGCAGGAACAATGGCTCCATAAGATTGATCGACGATCTCGGCAACTTTTCCTTGAGACGGTTCTGGCTGTCGGGTGAAGCCTGATAGGAGCATCTTTTTTGAAAGCACGGCCCGTTGACCGCCATTGCGCGCGCCCAAAACAACGGAAATCAACTGTCTGCCATCTTTAACCGCAGAGCCCACGAGATTATAACCAGAGCTGCAGATAAATCCGGTTTTCATGCCCACGGCTTCGGGCATAATTCGAATGAGGCTGTTGTGGTTTGAAAGCTTGCGCTTACCGACAGCCACAAACTCTTGTTTGAAATAATGCGCGTGTTCTGGAAATTCATTGATCAATAAGGCAGCAATGATTCCAATATCTCTGGCACTGGTAATTTGACGCGGATCTGGAAGGCCATTGGGATTTACAAAATGTGTAGCTTGTAGGCCTAAATCATGGGCAACCGCATTCATGTCGCGTGCAAAAGAGGCTATGGAGCCGCTTGCACCTTCGGCCAAAACATAAGCCATGTCATTGGCTGAATAGACCAGCATGGCTTGCAGCGCAAAATCGACGGTTACTGTTTTTCCAGTTGGAATGCCTAGTTTGCTTGGTGGTTGCGAATGGGCCAGTTCAGAAATTATAATTTCCTGATCCATACGCAATTTGCCTTCTTTGATTCTTTTAAAAATCACATAGGCTGTCATCAGTTTGGTAAGGGAGGCCGGATACCAAGGTTCGCCGGCGCGGTCTTGGTTAAATACTTCACCCGTCTTGGCATCAAACAAGAGCGATGGCCCAGTGTTAACTTCTGCATAAGCTGCATTTGAAACTGCCAAACACAAAACTACACCAATCAAAATTCGCAAGTAAGACGCCACAGAAATCCCGCCTGAGTATTGTTGAAAAATTAATTGAACTAGCGCTAGCCCAAGAGTTTCGCTCAATCAACTAAGATTGAGGTAAAAGCGCGGCAAGCGCAACTTGCTTTGATAGTTTAAGGTGATGGTGCCCTTGGAGGGACTTGAACCCCCACTCCTCTCGGAAACGGATTTTGAGTCCGTCGCGTCTACCATTCCACCACAAGGGCATAATTGGCCCCTCTCTAATGCTATGAGGCTTGCGCCGTCAACCAGAAAGGCGCTTTAAAACGCAAATGATCCGAATTTCCGATTCGTTCAGTATTGATGAACGCGACATTAAAGAGACATTTATGCGGGCCTCTGGCCCAGGTGGGCAAAATGTCAATAAAGTCTCGACGGCTGTTGAGCTGCGCTATGATGTCACAATTTCCGGCTTGCCGGAGGATGCGCGGGCGCGCCT
>JANLPA010000068.1:0-30033 GCA_031366855.1 Hyphomicrobiales bacterium
CGCGTCAAAACTGCCTCACCTTGAATGAAATGGCAGAACTCCCATTCAGCATATTCCACCATCACAGTGCCCGGCGTGGATTCCCAAATACCACAATGCAAGCGGCCATCTTCACCGCTGAAATGGTTCCACGTATTTGTTTTGTAGGAACCCTTGAGCAGCTTCGATTTATCAGGCTTGCCTGCATCTTTTTTTGGCGCACCCTTACCTGTGGTTTTCATCACGATGATGTCGGTGTCATTTTCCATTGTCGATCCTTTGTAAAAGTTCTTCGCGTGTGGGCGCAAAATCCGATGCCACCCACCAATCTTCAAGTTGCTGCAACACGTCACCCATGGTTGGGCCAGACTGCACACCAGCGGCCAACAAATCTTTTCCCGTCACCGGAAATTTTGGAATGGGCCAGCGCTTTGGCAAATCCAAAAGTGCCTGCCAAGGCAATTTGGCATGAGACCGCGCCCACGCCACATGCACAGCATCCAACCATGTTGCAACACCAATCTGATAAAGCAACGTCCGTTGTTCCGGCTGGCTAAATTTTGGAGACAATTCTGGTGCTGCAATCAAGTTGGAAATCCGCAAAGCTTCACTACTTGAAAGCCGCAAACGATCTTTCAACTCATTTGGTTTCTTTGCCAAAATAAAAAGCCGCAATAGAGAGTCCTCTGGCAAACGTATAATCACTCGCCACTCATCCGTGTACGGAAGAATTGTTTTCAAGACACTTGAAGCAGCCATAATTTTCAAAGTTTCTATAGCGCGAGGAGCCACCAGTAGCTTTATCATTTCACTATGAATGCGCTCAGCCGAAATCTTTTTCAAACCCGATTTTAGCTTCACGCAAGCAGCAAGACCAGCCTTATCCGGCGCACCTTTTCCAAAGCGCGCATGAAACCGAAAGAACCGCAAAATGCGCAGATAGTCTTCTTTGATGCGTCCAGAAGCAGCCCCAACAAACTTGACTCTCTTTCTAAGAACATCGGTATAACCATTTGTAAAATCATAGATTTTACCTACTGTATCGCAATACATCGCGTTGATCGTAAAGTCACGACGCAGCGCATCTTCTTGCCAATCATCTGTGAATGCTACCACTGCGCGGCGACCATCCGTTTCCACATCGAGGCGCAATGTGGTAACCTCAAAAGGCTGGCCCTTGTTCACGACCGTAACCGTGCCATGCGCCAACCCCGTTGGGTGAACAGCAAAGCCTGCAGCCTTGCACACACGCATCACATCTTCAGGTAACATGGTGGTGGCGAGATCAACATCGCTGATCGGCACACCCAACAAAGAATTACGAATAGCGCCTCCGGCAACGCGAACCTCTCCGCCAGCCTGCGTGATCACGCGCATCACCGCTTGCAGCCTTGGCTCATTCAGCCACGCTGCTTTAGAGAGAGAGGGAAGGGTTTTCATAGAGGCGGTCATGCAAGTTCTTTATCATACCCGCAGTGGCACCCCAAATATATCTCTCACCATGTGGGAATACATAAAAATGTCGCGTCATGCCTTTCCATTCGCGTGATTGCGTTTGACGATTTTGTACATCCATCAAAAATGAAAGCGGCACTTCAAAAATATCATCCACTTCATCAGGCTGCGCTTGCAATTTAAAACCTTCGCGCACCAATGCCACCACTGGCGTTACAATATATTGCGTGATGGTGAGGTAGCCATCGAGATAGCCAAGAGGCCGCACAAATTCTGGCGCAAGCTCCGTCTCTTCATGAGTCTCGCGCAAGGCAGCTTGCAATGCGCTTTCGCCCGCATCCATGCGCCCACCCGGAAATGCAATTTGCCCGGCATGTTTTGATAAATCGGCATGGCGCTGCGTGAGTAAAACAGTTGGGCCAGCACTTCGCAAAATTATCGGAATTAAAACTGCCGCAGGCTTGGTCACAATGCCATCAGGGATCATCCGCGCCCGATCATTCATATCATCATCTGAACGGTTCCAGCCTAGAGGCGGCTCGGCACGCAAGCCAGTCTTCGCCCTTGCTTGAAAATCATCAAAATCAAAACTCATAATTCGGCAGCCCTTTGCATGGGATAAAACACGCCGGAAGACCAAACCCCAAACCACTCGCCTTCATTCACGCCAAGGGCAACCAAATCATAGAACAGCGCCCGAGAAACCAAGGCTTCCAGATTGCTGCGAACCAAAACATAAGGTTTAAGCCCGCCTGTGTATTCTTCATCGGCAACGCGCAATGGATGTTCCGGCCCCACACAAACTTCATCATCCACATTGGTTTCAAAATGAACCGCCTGATTGCGCCCCTTGCCCTCAACCCGCATACGGATCGCCACAAACGGCGCATCATCAACGCGAATGCCACATTTCTCGACTGGAGTAATGAGATAAAATTTGCCATCCGCATCATAACGCAGAATTGATGAGAACAGCTTCACCAACGGCATGCGGCCAATGGGTGAATTCATGTAATACCACAGCCCATCCGCAGCGATGCGCATGTCGATATCGCCGCAAAATGGCGGGTTCCATAGATGAACAGGTGGCAGGCCTTTAGCCTTAACCACGTCTGATAATCCTTTGAGCGGATTGCTCACATCACTCGTCGTCGTCATAGTTCCATTCTATACACAAGTTTCAAAATGAGTCGCGGGTGTCTAATGCCACTTTTAAGCCATTCTACGGCGAGATAGTGACAAGACACCGAAAACCGAAAAGCAGGACCAATGGCCAAGAAAACTGTTAATGACGTTGAAGCAATAACCACAAAACTTAAACTGGCCCGCGATGCCTTAAACCAAGTTGTGTTTGGCCAAAATAATGTGATTGAATTATCCATGGTGGCCATTCTGGCTGGTGGCCATGCCTTGATCGTCGGCGCTCCGGGCCTTGCCAAAACCAAGCTGGCAACGTCGCTCGGCACGGTTCTGGGCCTCAGCGAAAAGCGCGTGCAATTCACGCCTGATCTGATGCCTGCCGATATTTTGGGTTCAGAAATTCTTGATGTGGATGACAAAGGCAAACGGGCCTTCCGCTTTGTGCCCGGCCCCGTGTTTTGCCAATTGCTCATGGCCGATGAAATCAACCGCGCAAGCCCACGCACCCAATCTGCTTTGTTGCAAGCGATGCAAGAACATCATGTGACGGTGGCAGGCGAGCGCCATGATCTGCCTGAACCCTTTCATGTTCTCGCAACGCAAAACCCAATTGAGCAAGAAGGCACTTATCCTTTGCCTGAAGCCCAGCTTGATCGCTTCCTTGTGCAAATTGATATTTCATATCCGCCATTGGATGCTGAACGCCGCATGTTATTTGCCACCACAGGCACTGAAGAAGATGTGCCGAAAGCAGTTCTCACAACGGAAGATTTGCTTAATGCTCAACGCTTAACACGCTTAGTGCCCGTGGGCGAACAAGTGACTGACGCTATTCTCAAAGTAGTTCGCGCCGCAAGGCCGGGACCAGATGCTGATAAGCTGATCAATGACTCGGTGGCTTGGGGCCCAAGCCCACGCGCCAGCCAAGCCTTGATGCTCTGCGCCCGTGCTCGGGCTTTGTTGCAAGGCCGACTTTCGCCCTCAGTTGAAGATGTGATTGCTTTGTTGGAGCCCGTGTTCAAACACCGCATGGCGCTGAATTTTGCGGCCCGTGCCGATGGCATTACGGTAACGCAAATCATCGCCCATCTCGCAAAGAGCCTCGCATAACGTGCAAAGCCAACGCGCCGAGCAACTTTCGCAAAGCCTTCCCCCACTCTTGGTGAAGGCCGAGCGCATTGCTGCCACGGTGATCCTTGGCGTGCATGGCCGCAGACGCGCAGGGCCTGGCGAAAACTTCTGGCAATATCGCAATTATAGTTTTGGCGATTCAACCCAGCGCATTGATTGGCATAGGTCTGCAAAATCTGACTCGGTTTACATCCGCGACAATGAATGGGAAGCGGCCAACACCTTATGGATGTGGTCCAATGCTGGCCCGCGCATGGATTTCAAATCGCATCTGGCAAGTGAAACAAAGCGCGATGTTGCGCAAACCTTGCAACTTGCATTGGCCAGCCTCGCCATCCGCGCCCATGAACGTATCGGCGCAATTGGCAGCTTGCACCGCGCCGCCCATGGCAGATTAGCTTTGCGCCAAATGGCCGAGCATTGCGAAACCCAGGATGAGGCACCACTGCCAAAACCCACAAACATGCAGCGCCAATCCGCTGCCGTTTTGATTTCCGATTTCTTGGACGATCCCGCAGAGATCAAAGCTGCTCTCACGCCCTTGGCGCAAAGTGGCGTGCGTGGGCATTTGGTACAAATTGCTGATCCCGCCGAAGAGACTTTACCTTATGGTGGCCGCGTGGAATTTTTGGGCCTCGATAGCCCACAAAAATATCTCGCACCCAAAACTGAAAACTTGCGCGAAAAATATGTGGCGGCCTATCAAGCCCAGCGCGACTCTACCAAACAACTCGCCGCCCGCTTGTGCTGGAGCTTCACTGTTCACCGTACCGATAAACCACTCACAAAATGCCTGCTCGCACTCCATGCCAAAGTGAGTGATGCGTAATGGGCAATCTCAGTTTCATAACACCGTTGGCGCTCTGGGGGTTGCTGGCACTTCCTGTCCTTTGGTGGTTACTGCGCGCCACACCGCCACGCCCGCAAAGTATAAAATTTCCACCATTGCGCATTCTGCTCACCCTGCAATCAAAGGAAGAGACACCGGACAAAACGCCGTGGTGGGTATTGCTGTTGCGCCTAGTGATGGCGGCACTGCTAATCTTTGCAGTGGCGCACCCGATGCTGAACCGAGGCACCATTACCAATCAAACTTCAGGACCATTGTTGCTAATCATTGATGATGGCTGGGCCGCTGCAAAATCTTGGCCAAAGCGTCAAGAGACTCTAACCAACATTTTAAATGAAGCCCGCGCTGCTAACCGCATTGTAACCGTGGCAACCACAACGCCAAACTCACCACCACTCACATTGAAAGCAATGTCTGCGGGCGATGCGCAAAACTTTGTGCGGGCGATGGCACCACAGGCCTTAAACACTGATCGCCTAAATTTACTTTTGCGCCTCACTACCCAAAGACCAGAGGCTGCTCAAGTGATCTGGCTGAGTGATGGTTTAGATGCGAGCTCATCTGGCTCTTTCGCAACTGGTCTCACCAAACTCTATGGCAGCACGCTCACTGCATTCACGCTTGACAATGCTGATCTGCCGATTGCCCTTTCCAAGCCTACAATTGACGGCACTGATATTAAAATCACTGCCCTACGCAGCCCCAATGCTTCCAACACAGCAATCTTGCAAGCCAGTGCCGGCGATGGCCGCGTGCTGGCAGACATGCCGTTGGATTTCGCGGGTAAAAATTCAGTATCTACAAAAATCAATTTGCCGGTTGAGCTGCGCAATGAAATCCAGAAAATTTCAATTGCCGATGATCACCAAGCCGGGGCCACCCAATTGCTTGATGATCGCTGGCGGCGCAAAACTATCGCCATTCAAACTGGAACCTCGCAAGAAGCCGCCCAGCCCCTTTTATCGCCATTGCATTATGTGACCAACGCGCTCACGCCCTTTGCCGATGTGCATGAGCCAGCTACCAATGATGATTTGAAAGCCGAGCTTGATGCCGGACTTTCCATGCTGGTGCTGGCCGATATTGGTAAAGTGACCAAGGAAACCAGTGATCTACTCAGGCCATGGATTGAAAAAGGCGGTGTGCTGTTGCGTTTTGCTGGACCCCGTTTAGCTGCTTCAACCGATGATTTGCTACCGGTAACTCTACGTGAAGGCGACCGCAATTTAGGCAATGCTCTAAGCTGGGAAACCCCACAGGTTTTGCAGGCCTTTAGCGATAAAAGTCCCTTTGCCGGAATTGAAATTGATCCGCGCATCACCGTGTCGCGTCAAGTTCTGGCCGAGCCAGATGCCAGCCTTGCCGAAAAAACTTGGAGCAGCTTGGCCGATGGAACACCACTGGTCACTGCAGCGAAACAAGGCAAAGGCCTGATCATTCTGTTTCACATTACGGCAAATCCTGATTGGTCCAACCTGCCGCTCTCAGGAACATTTGTTGAAATGCTTCAGCACATTGTGGCCTTGGCACCAGCTGCCGGAAGCAATGGGGCAGCAAGTGCCAGTGAAGCAAATGAAGCAGACTTTGCACCACGTCTTATCCTCTCGGGCGCAGGCGAACTCATCTCACCCACCACAACCATCCAGTCAATTCCAACTATAAAATTTGAACTGGCCTCTGCTTCACCACAAACGCCAGCCGGGCTTTACATGCGTGGTGGCCAAGAACGCGCCATCAATCTTAATTTAGCCGAAGCAGATATTGCGCCCATCACCGCCGTGCCATTGCAAAAGCCTGTAGCACCCGAAACCACCGCATTGGCTCCACAGCTATTTATGGCAGCCGCAGCACTGTTCCTGCTGGATTGTTTGGCTGCACTATTTTTAGCAGGCGCTTTCACCCGCCGCCCACAAAATTCAATCGCAACAGTTTTGATCGCTTTCATCATTCTTGCAATGCCCTTTGCACCGAAAGCCAAAGCCGATGATCAATCAGATATGGCAGCAAGCTTAGAGACGCATTTGGCCTATGTGAAAACGGGCAACAACGAAATTGACCAAACGAGCGAATTGGGTCTTAAGGGCTTAGGCCTTGTGATGGATGATCGCACATCAGCCGCACTGGGCGATCCAATTGGCATCAATATCGAAACTGATAATTTAGTTTTTTATCCCCTCCTCTATTGGCCGGTGACAGAAAATGATCAAGCTCCAAGTGATGCTGCTTTGAACAAGCTTGATAGTTTTATGAAAAATGGCGGCACAATTTTCTTTGATCTGCGTAATAGCGGCGGCGACTTTGGCAGCGGCAGCGCTTCAGGTGATGCCCTCAAACGCATCCTTGCAAATCTTGATATTCCACCCTTGGAACCAGTTCCGGAAAACCACGTTCTCACCCGTTCATTCTATCTGCTCAAAAAATTTCCGGGCCGTTATGAAGGCGGCCCGCTCTGGGTTGAAACCCAAGACGCCAATGCTGCTGCCAATAATTCGGACGGTGTTTCTGGAGTTATTATTGGTTCAAATGATTATGCTGCCGCTTGGGCTTTGAACGACAAAGGCGAGCCCATGAATGCCATGATCCCCGGCTCGGACCGCCAGCGCGAAATGGCATTTAGAGTGGGTGTGAACATCGTCATGTATGCGCTCACTGGCAATTATAAAACCGACCAAGTGCATATTCCGGCTTTGCTCGAAAGATTAGGGCAATGACATGAGCATTGAATTTGTGCCTCTGTTACCGTGGCCAATGATTGCCGGTTTTGCCGCACTCGCCCTCGCATTCATTCTCATCGCTATTGTAAAAGGTCTGCGCGGAGCAACCTTACGCACAGCAACGGCAGCACTGCTTGTGGCAACCCTGTCTAACCCAACCATCCGTCAGGAAGCACGCCAACCCCTGAACGATATTGCGGTTCTGGTTATTGATCAAACCCAAAGCCAAGTTCTTGCGGGCCGCATCGCGCAAACTGAAAAAGCTGTGAGTGATGTGAAGCAGCGCATCGCCCAATTGCCAAACACAGAATTGCGCGTGGTCACTGTAACGTCAGGCTTGGTCACTGAAGGCGGCGGCACAAAACTCTTTGCTGCGCTAAATCGCGCCGTAGCCGATATTCCCAAAGACCGTTACGCCGGGGCCATCATGATCACCGACGGTCAGGTGCATGATATACCGCAAAATCTGGCCAACCTCTCCGCTCCGGTACATAGCTTGATTACTGGCAGCAAAAGTGAAAGTGACCGCCGCATCGTCATAGATCGCAGCCCGCATTTTGGCATTGTTGGTCAAGATCAATCACTGCAATTTCATGTAGAAGAATCTGATCGCAGTATCACTAATGTTCAAGTTTCCATTCAAGTGGCTGGCGAAGAACCAAGTTTGCTGAATGTAACGCCGGGTGAAGTGAATGATGCGCAAATTCCAATCAAGCACGCTGGACAAAATGTTGTCGAACTTTCTACCGCTTTGCGGAACGGTGAACTTTCCACGCAAAACAACCGCACAGTTTCAGTCATTGAAGGCATCCGCGACCGCCTGCGCGTTTTGCTTGTTTCTGGGCAGCCGCATCCGGGGGAGCGCACCTGGCGCAATTTGTTGAAGGCTGATACGTCAGTTGATCTGGTGCATTTTACAATTTTGCGCCCACCCGAAAAACAAGATGGAACACCAACAAAAGAACTCTCCCTCATCGCCTTTCCAACGCGCGAACTTTTCATTGATAAGCTTGATCAGTTTGATCTGGTGATTTTTGATCGCTATCGCCGCCAAGCAATTCTACCAGACGCTTACATCGCCAACATTGCCGAATATGTTCGCAAAGGCGGGGCGCTGCTGGTGGCTTCTGGTCCAGACTACGCTGACTCCGACGGCCTCTACAGCACGCCGCTGGCCGATATTTTGCCCGCAGCCCCCACAGGAGACGTTTCGGAAGCCCCATTCAAACCTACCATAACGAACCAAGGTAACCGCCACCCCGTCACGCAAAACTTGCCAAACTCAAATAATGGAAAGCCAACATGGGGCCGCTGGTTTCGGTTGATTGACAGCAATGTTGCATCATCGGCCGAAACTTTAATGTCGGGCGTTGATGGCAAACCATTACTGGTGCTCGCCCATGCGGGTGAGGGCCGCGTTGCTCAGCTTTTATCAGATCACGGCTGGCTCTGGGCCAGAGGTTATGAAGGTGGCGGCCCGCAAACCGAATTGTTGCGCCGCATGGCCCATTGGTTGATGAAGGAACCAGACCTTGAAGAAGAGTTCCTCTCAGCCAAACAAGTGGGCTCAGATATTGTGATTGAACGGCGCAGCATGGCAGATTCAGCCAAGCCCGCAACCATTACTGCCCCCTCAGGCAAAACTGAAACCAAGACTTTGAGCCTTGCAAGCCCCGGGCTTTTCACCGCCAAACTCTCAGCCGGAGAAGCTGGCCTTTACACATTGACCGATGGAACGCTGCAAGCCGCCGCCGCAATCGGCAATGCTGATGCCAAGGAAGCAACTGAAATTCGCGCCACCGCGGAAAAACTTGCCCACGTGGCGAGTGCTACTGGCGGAGCATTGATCTGGCTGGAAAATGGCAATCCACGCATCTCGAAAGCCGCACCCGGCCAAATCATGGCTGGCGCATCATGGTTAAACTTGCGCGATAATAATATTTACCGCGTAACCGCCGTGAAAGAAATTCCGCTATTTTCAACTTTGCTCAGTTTGGCGCTTTTGTTAATTGCCGCCTCAGCCATGTGGCTGCGCGAGGGCCGCTGACAGTTCTAGCTGACGCTGCGGCGGCAGCACTAGACCAGCCACGCCATTCAGCGCGCCTTCAACAAGTTCCAAATATAAAAACCGTGCAGGATCAAATGGCCCCGGCAATTGTAACAAGCTTTCTGGCAATTTCTTAAATCCAACCCGCGCATAATAGGGCGCATCGCCCACTAGCAAAACCAAACGGTGGCCAAAGCTTTTGGCTGCGGCCAAGCTTTCAATCATTAAAGCCCGCCCAATACCCAAATTCTGCCGCGCCGGATGCACCGCCAAAGGGCCAAGCAAAATCGCTGGGGTAAATGTCTTGCCCACCACCAGCGGCCAATAGGAAATAGCTCCAGCCAGCCCAACTTCACTGTCGCGAATAACCAGAGATAATCCTGCAACAGGCGCACTGCCCTCGCGCAAGCGATATGATGTCTTGGTGCGCCGCCCCAAACCGAAAGTTAGATCAAGAAGATTTTCAATATTATGATGGTCAGAAGCAAGTTCAGCGACCGGGGAAAGTTTAAAACTCATGGCAATTCTCAAATTTGCAGGAAAGTCATTAAAGCCATTCCTCAACAGAAAATGGCCGCTCAACCAAAATTGGAGCGTCGTCGCAAATTTATGAGTGCGCAGAAATGCATGAAGCGGCGATACTCCCGCTTATCTCCGCCGTCAAGCCATCTCACCACATTTCAGAAATTGCGGCCCCATGCAGAATTTCCGTCAGCCTGCGCCTTGTACCGCCCGTCGTTTCTTCTGGCAAACCATCCACCGGAAAAAACTGAGCCGCTGCAATTTCAAAATTTGGTTTCCACTCAATGCGCGAAAACTTGCGCACTACAAAACAGGCAACATGATCACCCCTAAAAACCGGTTCATTGGAATATATGCCGTGCAGCGCTAGCTCCTCACCAATAATGCCAGCCTCTTCCCTGATCTCACGAAGGGCAGCAGCAGCCAATGTTTCACCTTTTTCCACTCCACCGCCCGGCAAAATCCACCCTTGCGAATAAGTGTGCCGCACCAGCATCACCTGAGTTCCACCATCCAGCACGGCAACACGCGCGCCCAATGTCATCCCCCGCGAAAGGCGCGCCCAAGGCTGCTGCACCAAAACACTTGCGGTATTGAATAGAACTCTCTTAACACTCATCCGAATCTCGTTTGCTCCACCACAACTATCGTAATATTTGAGTTTCCGACTAAATTATACCAAAAATCAGGTAAACATCCCCGTATGCTTCAAATTCTAAAAATCTTTTATTCGGCAGAAAAAACTAAACCTTGGTTGGTTCTGCTCTGCCTTTTATCTGCAGGCCTCGCCGAAGCCATCGGCATCAGCAGCATATTGCCAGTGATGGGCGCGATGCTGGGCCAGAGCTCGGGCACATCATCTGCGCTGGATGGGTATTTTAAAACTATCCTGGGGTTTGTCGGCTTGCAGCCAACTCTAGAGTCGTTGTTGCTATTGCTCACAGTTTTTATGCTGCTGCGCTCAGCACTTTTATTCTTTGCCAGCACCTATTCAGGGGTTGCAGCCGCCAGAGTAACCATCGATTTGCGCCAACGCTTAATCCGCGCCATTTTCCGCGCCCGCTGGAGTTTTTACAGCGACCAAAGCGGCGGCAGCATAGCTAATTCAATCGGCAATAATGCCGGGGCCGCTGGCGGCGCCTATGCAACGGCGGCCACAGTAACCGCCATGCTCGTGCAGATAATCACTTATGCAGCTGCGGCCATATTTATCAACTGGCGGGTTGCATTTGCTGGTTTTATTGCGGGAGGTCTCATTGCTTATACGTCTTCAAGCCTCATTGATGTTGCGCGTAAAACAGGAGCAAAAATCACCAACCGAGTCGCTATTTTTACATCTGATATGATTGACATCATGCACAATATGAAGTCTTTAAAATCAATGCATCGTTATGATGCTTTGGTTGATAGGTTAGGCTCACAACTCAAATACATTAAACGAAATTTATTAAGAGCCAATTTAGCCAGAGCTGGTTTAACCTATGGCAGCGACGCTATGATTTCCGTCGTCATAACGGTCTCGGCCTATCTTGCGCACAGATTTGCAAAATTAAGTGTGCCTGAGCTCATGGTCTTTGGCTTGCTTTTTTACCAAGTAATTTTCAGTATTTCACGGTTGCAAAAACAATATCAATCGGCCGTGCAAATGGAAAGTTCTTATCTCGCAGTGATCGATGATATTGAAAAAGCTGAGGCAGCCGAAGAACAAGGCGAAGGAACAACCGTGCCAGATATTTTGACCGGATGTCGCTTCGAAAATGTGTCTTTCGCGCATGGCAAGCAGCCCACTGTGCGCAATTTATCTTTCACCATTCCTGCAAATAAGATTACTGTTTTACAAGGCCCATCTGGTGCAGGCAAAACCACCATCATTGATCTGCTCATTGGTTTTCACAAACCACAAAGCGGCCAAATTAAAATTGGTAAAGACGACTTGCAAAATATTGATCTTAAACAGTGGCGAAAAAACATTGGCTATGTGCCGCAAGAACTGGTGCTGTTTCACGATTCAATCGCGGCCAATATATCATTGTCAGATCAATTCATCTCAACAGAAGATGTGGAATTGGCAATTAAACGCGCCGGTGCTGCGGAATTCATTGCGTCCTTGCCGGATGGCCTTAAAACCGATGTTGGCGAAATGGGTGGCAAGCTTTCAGGGGGCCAAAGGCAACGCATCTCATTGGCTAGAGCTTTGGTTAAAAATCCAAAACTTATCATCCTTGATGAAGTAACCAGCGCACTCGATCCCGAAACCGAAGCCGAAATTGTGCACAATATTCTTGAACTGCGCGGGCGTTACACAATTATTGCAATCACCCATCGACCAGCATGGACAGCCATTGCCGATAAGCTCTACAAAGTTGAAAAAGGTCACATCGCGGAAATGGCTAAAGCAAGGAAGAAACAGGCATGAGCGCCATATCAATAAAGCTGGTGAACTCCAAAGCTGATCAGCTCAAATTTTTGCAAGTGCCATTTGCTATTTATGCCAACGATAAAAATTGGGTAGCACCGCTTTTTTTTGAACGTTTCGAACATCTCAGTGAAAAAAAGAATCCCTTTTTCCAACACGCCAAAGCTCAGCTCTTTATTGCCGAGAAAAATGGCAGAGCCGTGGGCCGCATCACAGCACAAATCGACCAATTGCATTTAGATCGTTATGGCGATGCCTGTGGGCAATTCGGTTTTCTTGAAGCTGAAAATGATCCAGAGCTTTTCAACGCTCTGTTCACAGCGGCTGAAAATTGGCTGCGCGGGAATGGCATGAAAAAGGTACAAGGCCCATTTAGTTTTTCGATCAATGATGAATGTGGTTTGTTGGTGGATGGCTTTGACACGCCGCCAAATATGATGATGGGTCATGCCCAAAGCTTCTATGGCAAACATGTAGAGGCCAATGGTTATAAAAAGGTCAAAGACCTCCTCGCCTATATTCGCAAACTTGAAGAACCCCTGCCGCTAGATTTAGAGCGCCGCTATAAATGGGCAACCAAATCCGCTGACATTGAGTTTCGCCCCCTCAATAAACCGCAAATAAAAACTGAAATCCAAACTATAATGTCAATTTTCAATGATGCTTGGAGCAAGAACTGGAACTATGTTCCGTTCACAGAAGCTGAGTTACAAATGTTGGCCACCAACTTGAAACTATTGGTAGATAAAAATTCTGTGCAGATCGCCTATTACAAAGGCCAAAGTGCAGCCTTCATCGTGGCCATGCCAAATCTCAATGAATGGTTTGCGGGTCTGAACGGAAGGCTTTTGCCGCGCGGCCTCCCCCGCCTCATTGGCAAACTCATAACCAAAAAAGCCAGCTCTTTCCGCATTCCACTCATGGGCATCAGGCAGGAATTTCAAGATGGACCAATCGGCTCGGCTCTGGCTTATGGCCTCATCAAAAAAATCCATGAATTCCATGCCCCGCGCGGAGTGAAGGAAATCGAAATGTCTTGGATTTTGGAAGATAATGAACGCATCAAAAGTCTAATCGAGTCTATTGGTGGCAAAGTTTATAAAACTTATCGTGTCTATGAAAAGCTGCTCTAGGTTCCCGTGATTTTTTCAATCGCACATTTTTCTGATCCCCATCTAGGGCCCCTGCCTCAAGGTTCTGTGCTGCGCGATTTTTCTTTTAAGAAAATAATTGGTGCTGCTTCATGGCATATGAATCGCAAGCGCCATTATTTGCCAGAAATTGCCAATGCATTGCGCGCTGATATTTTGGCAGCAAACGCTGATCATGTGGCTTTCACTGGCGATCTTGTGAACATTTCTGCTGCCGCAGAATTCGACCAAGGCTTGGAATGGCTGAAACCGTTTGGTTCAAGTGATTTTGTGTCTTTTACACCCGGCAATCACGATGCCTATATTAAGCAGTCACCAGCCAAAGGCCTTGGTAAATTTGCCCCCTATATGACCAATGACGCGGCGAAAGACACAAGCCTGCCCTTCATCAGACTGCGACGCAACATTGCTTTGATTGGTATAAATGCAGCTCGTCCCCAGTTTCTTTTTGGTGCTGGTGGCACGGTGGGGCCTGATCAATTACAAAAATTGAGTGCCAATCTCAAGACGCTGCGTGAGCGCGGTTTTTATCGAGTCGTGATGATCCACCATCCACCAGCACCTGGCCTCACAACAGCAATAAGATCATTGTCCGACGTAGCCAAGTTAGAAGCTGTGCTGAAGAAGCAAGGTGCAGAATTGATCATCCATGGACATAACCATAAGCGTAGTTTCACTGAGCTAAATGGCGAAACTGGAAAAATTCCAGTGATCGGCGTTCCCTCGGCGTCAATGGCACCCGGCGGGCATCGCCCAGCCGCTGCTTGGAACCGTTATGATATTGAACGGCATAAAGGCGCCTGGAAAACCCAAGTTATAATTCGGAACTGGAATGCCGGACAGAATAGCTTTAAGGATGGCGATACCTTCGCACTTGAGGCCACTTCATAAGATCAACCAAACATTGGCGACCTAGGATGAGCAGAATTGCCCGCTTTCTAACCGGCATGATTTTAAGGCGCTTCTTGACGATTTTGGTGTGCATTTGCATTTTTGTGATCACACTGGAATCCGTGGGCTTCATCGGCGAAATTTTGGCAATCAATCCCAGTCCAGCACAATCATTGGCTGAATATGCCCTTTTTAGAAGCCCTCCCGTGCTTGCTGTTTTTCTGCCCATGAGCATGTTGCTGGCCCTCTTACTTACCATCACGGAGCTCACCTATCGCAATGAGATGAGTGCCATTTTTGCCATTGGCATTTCACCATTGCGAATTATCATTATGTTGCTGCCACTTGCCGTTTTGGTAGGTGCATTTCATTTCATTCTTCTTGATCGGCTAGTTCCCACCGTAACTCCCACTTTAAAAACCTGGGGTATTGGCGATTATGCAAAAAACAGGGTGAATGTTGATAGCAAAGATCCAATTTGGATAAGGTCGGGAACCGATATTATGCGCATCGCAAATGTCAGCAAAGATGGTAAAAACTTTAGTGGTGTGATCATTTTTAAGCGCAATGAAGACGGTGATTTGAAAGAACAAATCTATGCCGATAGCGCCACGCAAGAAGATGGCCGCTGGAGCTTGCAAAAAGTAATTATCTATTACAATGGCTCTGAACCTCCCAACCGTTTGGAGAGCCTCATATACAGCGGCATGTTGCAAGCAGCGGGTGCCAACCGCACCGGCGACCCCGAGGACATGACACTGGGAGAACTTGGCGCATTTATAGCCAATCAAGGCTATGGTGTGCGGCCTATTTATGTTTATCAAACCAGTTGGCACAAGCGGATCACGGCATTGGTTATCTCATTGGTAATGATCGCCCTCTGCGTGCCCATGGCAGCGCGCTTCAGGCGCGGCGGCGGCCTCGGCTTTCTGTTCGTCTTAGGCGTGGGCCTTGGGTTTCTGTTCTTCATCTCTGATGGCATATCGACAACCATGGGTGAGCTTGGAATCGTAAAGCCATGGCTTGCAGCTTGGACACCGGTATTATTGTTTGCTGCACTTGGACTAATTTTTATAGCACAAACCGAACGCGCTTAATCAACTGCCACTATTTTAAACGCAGCAATAATCCGGTCGATCTCATCAAAACTATGGGCCGCAGATACTGAGCAGCGCAACAAACACAAACGGTTTGGTGTGCCCGGTGGAATGGCCATATTCACATAAATCCCCACAGCGAAAAGCCCATTCCATTTAGCAATGGTTGACTGCTCATCAGCGCACTTCACAGCTATAACCGGGCTAACCACATCGCTACCCGTTTCCAAACCAAGGGCGCGCAGCCCATGAAACAACCGCGCCGAATTTTCCAACAACCGTGCGCGCCGTTCAGGTTCAGCAGCTAAAATGCGTAAAGCTTCGAGCGAGGTGGCAACAGAGGCAGGCGATGCGGAAGCCGTAAACATATAAGGTCGCATCGCATAACGCAGGGTATTAAACAGCGGATGGTTGCTGGCTCCAAAGCCTCCTATGGCGCCTACACTTTTTGAAAACGTGCCGATGACAAAATCAACTTCACTTTCCAAACCAGCCTCATTGCCAAGGCCGCGGCCGTCAGGCCCAATCACCCCAAATGAATGGGCATCATCTACAAGCAATTGAAAATTATGTTTCTTCTTCAGCGCCACAAAATCAGCCAGCGGTGCCCTATCCCCGATCATTGAATAAATGCCTTCCAACACCACCAAACGGCCACCAGCCTCACCTTCGGAACGTGAAAGCCGCTTATCAAGATCAGCAGCATCATTGTGCCGGAAGCGCACCAACTTTGCGCCAGACAAAGTGCAGCCATCATAAATTGATGAGTGCGAATCCGCGTCGAGATAAATCGTATCCTGAGGGCCAGCCAAACCGGATAACATGCCAAGATTGGCCTGATAGCCTGTGGTAAAGGCGATGCAATGTTTGAGATTGAGAAACTTCGCCAGCTCACGTTCAAGTTCCGTGTGAAGAACAAATGTGCCGTTGGCAATGCGTGAACCCGTGGTGCCTGTGCCAAAATCAACAAGGGCTTTTTGTCCAGCTGCAATACAGCGCGGGTCAAATGTAATGCCCATATAATTATTAGTGCCCGCCAATATGATCTCGCGGTTGCCAACCATGGCCCGTGTTGGCGAAATCATTTGGTCATTGGTAACACCCAAAGCATTGCCGCCCATCGCCACCAAACGTTCAAATCGTTCGGCAATACCGCGATGCTTATCGAGCAAATCAACCACGCTTAAACTTTCTCCAATTGCGATTGCACATAGGCAGAAAGTTCACCAATGGTGCGAATGTTTGAAACCACATTCATTGGAATTTCAACATCGAAATGATCTTCAACTTCCATAATAAAATCGAGAATGCCAACAGAATCAATATTCAGCTCCGCCGGAATATCCGTTTGCGCATTCAGTTTTTTGGCTGTTGCATTGAAGGGCAAAAGCAATTCGCATATTTGAGCAACGACTTTAGAATCTTCCATTATACTTTTTCCTGTGACTTCGCGTTTGGCTTTAACCAACCATGGTTTCGATACCATTCTAATGTTTCGCCCAAGCCTTCCGCAAGGCTAATAGGATTGGGTCTCGGCCAATTCTGCCCCTGCACCACCCAATCCTCATAATAAAGCTCACGCAGTTTGGCCCACGAAATCATTCCCGCTTTTTGACGCACAAAGCTTATCGCTTCCACAACCAAAGCGACAATGTTTAGCAAAGAGTGTGGCAAATAGACTAAGCGTTTGGGCAAGCCCGAAATTTTAACATTCACCTGCGCCAATTCAGCCCAAGTGTGGCCACCAGACATATCATCAATTTCAAAAAGACCGGTGGCATCGCTGGTCACGGCAGCTGCGATCACAGCAGCAAAATCACGCACATGCAAAAGTGAAAATCGTGCAGCAGCTGTGCCGGGAATAAATGCAGTGCTCTTTTGCAAGGCGGCGAGCAATGGCAAAGTGGCTTTATCGCCCGGTCCATAAATTGCTGATGGCCGGAGAATAACAATAGCCATGTCACCTTTCTCAGCCACCAAATAATCTTCACCAGCTCGCTTACTGGCGGCATAGGGTGAGAGTGCCGGCATGCGCGCCGCCAGTGATGAAATGTGAATGAAGCGCTTAATACCAGCTGCTTCAGTCGCTTGGAAAATTGCCTTCACTCCAACCAAATTTGCCTTGAAAAACTGCGCCTCCGAAAGAGCAGATATGGCTCCCGCCACATGCACTACGCAATCAGCCCCTTGAACCAAATCGGCCAACGCCTTTGTGTTCTCCAAATCGCCTTTGACTAATTTCACCTGTTCGGGAAACTGGCCCAGCTTTGGTTTCCGCACCAATGCGGAAATTTCAAAGCCGCTCGCAAGCAATGCGGGCACAACTGCACTGCCAACAAAACCTGTGGCACCTGTAAGGGCAACTTTGTGCGCCATCAAAATTTCAAACTAGGCAAGGAACACTTGCAGTTCACCAGCAAGATATTTCTGCCGCGCACCAGCGCGCGAAAGCTTGCCAGACGAAGTGAAAGGCAAACTGCGCGGTGCCACCAATGTAATGGTGCAATCAACGCCAGCGCTTTGGTGCACAAGCTTTGCCACATCGCGGCGCAAAGCTTCTTGTTGTGTAAGCTCAGTGCTGCGGCATTCCACCAATACCACCACTTCATCATCACCATCAGCGCCTTCAATGGCAAAGGCAGCCACTTCACCCGATTTGAGCGAAGGCAATTGCTCAGCCGACCATTCAATATCTTGCGGCCAAATATTGCGGCCATTGTGCAAAATCAAATCCTTGGCGCGGCCAGTAATTACAATTTCGCCTTCCAGCAAATAGCCCATATCGCCAGTATCAAGAAAACCATCCGTGCTAATGGCTTCAGCAGTGCTTTGCGCATCATTGAAATAATTCGACATCAAACTAGGGCCAGTCACAAACAAGCGGCCAATCTGGCGTTCGCTCAAAATTGCGCCGTCCTCTCTGCGCACTTCGATTCTGTGGCCAGAAATTGGTTTGCCGCAAATCACAAAACTGCGGCAGGGTTGCCCCTCAACGCAAGGCTTAGCCAAATTCAATTGATGCACCGCATTGCGGTCCACCTTATCCACACGAACTGGCGCATCAACATCACTGAATGAAATGGCCAATGTTGATTCAGCCATGCCATAGCTTGGTAAAAATGCAGTATTCTTAAATTGCGCAACATCAAGCACAGCAGCAAATTGCGAAAGCACATCCGCACGAACCATATCGCCGCCAATGCCGGCAATGCGCCACGCTGAAAGATCAAGCTCCACCGCTTCACCATTGATGCGCTTGGCCGCCAGTTCATATCCAAAAGTCGGCGAGAATGAAATTGTCGAACGATTTTCAGACATCAGCTTCAACCATAAGGCGGGCCTGCGCGCAAAGGCTGTGGTTGCCAAATAATCCAAACTAATCTGCGCCATCATGGGGGCAAGGCAGAAGCCAACCAAACCCATATCATGATAAAGCGGCAACCATGAAAAACCACGATCATCAGATTTAATCTTCATGCCTTCGCGCAAAATGCCTTGTGAATTAGCAACAATCGCCTTTTGCGAAATCAACACTCCCTTCGGTGCCGATGTTGAGCCGGATGAATATTGAATATAAGCCACATCATCCGCAGCAAAGCCTTTCAGCCGCGCCATCGATTCAGGCAAGGCCTGCACATCATCATGGGTGAACACAAATTCAACTTCGGCAAGGGCAGCACTCACACAAATGGAGTCTAAATTTGCTGCTGGCGTAATAATGGCATGGGCATGGGCCGCACGCAGCATTCCGGCAATGCGCGCCTCATAAGCGTCCTTGCCACCAATATACATGCTGTATGGAACTGGGCACGGCACCAGACCCGCATATTGGCAGGCAAAAAACGTGATCATAAAATCAGCGCCCGTTTCAGCCACAATCGCTACGCGGTCTAAACGCTTCAAGCCAGATGACATAAGTTTACGCGCTGTTGCCAAAGCCAAACGGCGCAATTCTGCATACGATAAAACACAATCCAAGACGCCACGGCCTGAATAAAAATTTAAACCCGTTAAGCCACGTGCGGCATAATCCAAACCATCAGTGAGCGATGTAAATTCAGCAAGAATTTGCGGCAAAGCACGGTTAGATGTGGGCGTGCGCATCAAAACGGTAGATATCGTCTCAGCGCCATCCAAAGCCAAACTACCCATCTTCATCAAAGCCACACCAAAAAAGAATCAAAATATCTTTGACTCAGCAAACCCACCCCCTCTAGCTATCAAAGGCGGGGCTTAGTTTTGAAATCAATTGGTGTTTCAAAATATTACAGTTGAAAGACTGCTAAAAATGCAGCTTTCCCAAATACATAGCAAGGGTTAGCAAAGTCATCACGCCAAATAAACATCCGGTTGCCCAAACGTAAATCATGTCGGCAAGGGAATAAACAGAATTGGGTTTAACTTCAGCTGTCGGCACACTGGCCACAAGCTTGTCATGCAACACCAAACGATGCGCCAAATAGCGTGTCAAAAAATCCACCATCTCAGCTTCAACGGTCGTTTCAAAAACCGTCTCAGTATTTTTTTCGCGGTCTTGGATCAGGCGGAAACTGCGCGGATCAGGCTCCATCACCACCGATGAAATAAGATCAACCCATAATTTAGGTTTGGCCCCGGGTTGCACCACCAAATCAAACATTGCCAGCGCCTGTTCATTGCTGCCAAGTTTTGCCTTAACCGCATCACGCAAACTTTCCAAGCGTAGTGCCCGCGCATCACGAATATTCATAACGGCTTCCAGCTGCGCTGCTTCCGCAACACGCGCCTGTCGCAAGGCAATGCCAAAATCGTTTTGATCAGCCATAAATGCTTTAACCACCTAAACGCTGTGCCAATATGGGTCACTCTCTATCCAAATTGGAACTTCTTCAGCAATCGAAGCAATTTAAAGGCCACAAAACCTCAGTTATAATTTGCAAGCCGCAGGTACAAGGTCTGTTCCAAACCAAAGTTCAAACGTATTGGGGCGCGCCTTTGCAGAACTGCTCTCCAAATCTGAAAGGTCTTTAACCACAACTTTCAAACCCACATTGGTGAACATTTTCGCTAACTCTTGCGCCCGTGGTTCGTCTGATTTCAAGAACACCCGCAACTCATGTTGCGCACCATTCCAAGTGGCGCGTGCAAAGCCAGGCACTACTAAGCCCGTTGAATCAGTATCCCGCATTTTGCTTATTAAAGTGCGCACACAAACCCGTTGCGCCTCATCCTGCGTGTGCACAAACAAACGGCTCGGCAAGCGCTCTAAAGCTTCTCTAAAGGTAATTTCAACCTTTGAGTTTTGCACCGAAGCTTTGAGAAGTGCCTGCTCCATCAAGGGCAAAAGTTCTTTATCTGCAGAAGAATTTGCATAAGCCAATTGTGCGGCCACAAACTCAACTGGCACTTTATCGTTCTTCAAAAGATACTCAAACATCGCCACACCATATTTACGCCGTTCAGCCCGCTCATCACTCACCAAATCAATCATGGTTTTCAGATCATTCAAGTTTTGCTGCCAGCGTGTGTAATAAAGACCAGTGCCAGCAACCGAAAGCGGGATCATCACCGTTGCCAAAAGTTGCAACATGGTTTCACGGAAGGGGCGGTGCGTAGTAGTCATCAAGAATCTCCGAGTTCAAACTAGCTTAGCGCGCCTCACTTAAACCAAAAAGGGCGAAAAATAAGGCGCGGCAGTGAAACATCCCCCTGCCCTTCAATACCCATCACCATACCTTGTGTTCGAGCATTGCCATTGCGACTCCCAAAAATACGGTCCCAAACAGAAAACCCGGTCGCATAATTTGAATCAGTGTCCTCACGTAAAGCATGGTGGTGTAGAAAATGAATTGAAGGTGTTACAATCACATAAGACAAGGGCACTTCAAGCCATTGTGGAAGCCTGATGTTGGAATGATGAAACATTGCCGCCACCGTCACCAGCACTTCAAATATAACTACAGATGTAATTGGCACACCAAGCAACAAAATGATCATCGCCCGCATCAGTGATGACAAAATCACTTCGCCAAAATGAAATCGTAAGGCCGAACTTACATCTAAGGCTTCGTCAAGATGATGCACTTCATGAAAACGCCACAGCAATGGAATGGCATGATTGGCGCGATGCCAAAAATAAATCCAACAATCAAGAAGTATCAAATCAAAAATGATGCCAGTGAACCACTGGGGCCTCCATGATAATTGGAATTGCGCGGCGAGCAAAGTTATCGGCACAACGATAAATGGCGAGAGAACTATATTGAGTCCGGCCAATGAAAAGTTTTTGAGCATCCGTGGAAATTGCACACGTAACTTTACTGCAGGAAATATTTTCTCAAGTGCAAGCAGACCGATAAACGCGCCAATCAGAATACCCGCTTTGCTAAGGGCTAATTGCAATGCCCATTCCATCACTTTGAACTCAAAAGTGCATCAGCAAATTCAGCAAACCCAATGCCACCTTCACCCTTGGTGATGTAACGCGGCAAGTCACCCATCAAAGGTGCAAAAGGAAGCAGATTGGCCACACCAATACCGTTAGAAAAATGCGCATACATTGGTGCGTCATTCGGTGAATCACCTAAATAGGCTATTTCGGAATTTAATTTATAGGCATCAATATCAAAGAGTTCCTGCATCATTCTCAAGCTCATTGTAAGCTTATCGTGTTTGCCAAACCAAGCATTCACATGAATTGAACTCACCTTGGCCTCGGCACCGAGCTTATGAAACTTTGCCGCAATGTCCTGCGCAACAGAAAATGGCAATGGTGGCACATCTTCAGCAAAATCTATGGCCACATCAATTTCGCGGTAAGCTTGATCAGAAGCCCACGCCGTCCCCGGAAACTGTTTTATCACATTCTCAGCAAGTCCATGCAGCCGTTCAACATTGCCCTCTCGTTCAGTCTCACTTTGCGCATAAACGCGCTGCATTTTTTTAGTGTCTGCATTGTATTGAAAATAAAATGCGCCATTCTCACCAACCACGGCATCCACAGGCCAGATGCGCGCAATCAAATCGCACCATCCAGCAGGTCTGCCCGTAACGACAATAACTTTGATCCCGGCTTTTTGCAGTCGCTCCAGCGCATCATAAGCAATGGCAGGCAAACGCCCATGCAGTGTTAAGGTGTCATCAATATCGGTGAGCACCAGTTTGAGCTGCGCCAATTCTACGCGTGGCATGAGATGAAGCGGTTGGAGATTCATTTAGCTGACCAGCCTTGACAATAATTTCTATTTCAACGGGTCAGCTTAGTTATAAGAGAGTTGGTGGCGAGAGAGGGAGTTGAACCCCCGACCCCAGGATTATGATTCCCGTGCTCTAACCAACTGAGCTACCTCGCCATTGCGGCGGGGTATAAGGAAAATCCTTACCCAAAGTCAAGCGGCAGGCGCATCATTCTCTTGGTCATCGCCTTTATCACCCAAAACAAAGGTGCGCCACAGCGAAATCCACGCAAAATACAGCGATGTGAGACCGAAAATGACAAGCTGGGCTTTGTAAATCCAATCATCATAACCGGGGTTGCGCCCGCTGATCACCAAACTCAAAGTCATGGCCGCCCAAACAACAGTCATGGGAATAGTAATATTGCGCCAATGCGTGACACGAAGCGGATGCACAAATTTGACCGGCACAAAGGTGAGAATGCTCAGCACAATCACGGTCATCAGATTGATCACCCATCCTGTGTTGAACAGATAGAAATAAAGCACCACCACATTCCAAATCGCCGGAAAACCTACGAAATAATAATCAGATGATTTCATGCCCACATTGGCAAATGTGTAACAGGAAACGGCCATGATCAACGCCCCGGCCATGAGGCTCCAAGTGGATGGCTCAAAAAAATACGGAACTGGCACCATGTTGAACCAGTAAATCATCAAAGCGGGAACGGCCACATAGGTAAAAAAATCAATCACCAAATCCAAAGAGGCACCATCAAAATTTGGCGTGTATTCCGTAACGCGGGCTTTGCGCGCCAAGGTTCCATCAACCCCATCCACAAACAGGGCAAGACCCAGCCACATAAAGGCCGCCACTGCATCATTCTTCAACACCGCAACCAACGCTAAAAAGCCAAGCACAATGCCACTCGTTGTGAAAGCATGCACCGACCATGCGATGCCCTTCTTCACGTCCTTATCGAGATTTCGTTGCAAGTGTAATTTGGCCACGCCGATAATCCTCAATTCCCCAGCAGACTATAGCAAACGATCACGCCTCGGCAAATTGTAGTTTGGCTGATCTTGTAAATGCAACGCGCGGCCGATCCAGCGCAATAAACCCACCACCCAGAACCCGAGCACCCGTGCCCTCTGCATCATAAAGCACACAAGCCTGACCGGGTGACACACCATACTCAGCTTCGGAAAGCGCAACGATTGCGCCCTCGCCATTAGCCCGAATGCTTGCGGCAATGGCAGGCCGTGTGGAGCGAATTTTTACAAACACTTTTTTTGGCTCTTCAGTTAAAGCCTCACGCCCTAACCAATTAAGATCAGTCACCGTGATTTCGCTTTGCCTCAAAGCCTCGCGTGGCCCCACATAAACTCTTGCCGTTGAGGCATCCAACTTCACCACATAAAGCGGCTCACCACCACCAATGCCAAGGCCTTTGCGTTGGCCAATGGTGTAATGAATGATGCCTTCATGCCGCCCAAGCACGCGGCCATCTAAATGCACAATATCGCCAGCCTCGGCAGCATCGGGCCTGATTTTCAAAATTACATCGGCATATTTGCCATCTGGCACAAAGCAAATGTCTTGGCTGTCTGGCTTATCGGCCACCATCAGTCCAAGCTCTTGCGCCATGGCGCGAGTTTCGCTTTTCGGCAACAGGCCAAGTGGAAAGCGCAGAAAATCAACTTGCTCTTGCGTGGTGGCAAACAAAAAATAACTTTGGTCCCGTGCCATGTCAGCAGGTGTAAAGAGGTCACGATGTTTTGAACCAGCGCGCATCCGGCTTTCAATATAATGCCCGGTTGCTAAAACTGAAGCGTCCAAATCTTTGGCACGCGCTAATAAATCAGCAAATTTGACAGTCTGGTTGCACTTCACACAAGGGATAGGTGTGGCACCCTGCAAATAGCTTTCCACAAAATCATCAATCACCGCTTCTTTGAAGCGTGATTCAAAATCCAACACATAATGCGGAATGTCGAGCGCAGAAGCCACGCGCCTTGCATCATGAATGTCTTGTCCGGCACAACAGGCACCCTTGCGCCGAATGGCCTCGCCATGATCATAAAGCTGCAGTGTTATGCCCACCACATCATAGCCAGCAATTTTTAGCAGCCCAGCCACCACAGAAGAATCAACGCCACCGGACATAGCTGCCACAACGCGGTGATCGCTAGGCTTGCCTGGCAAATTCATCGATTCATGAACGCGGTCAATTATGTGGCTGGGAATTTTCATGGGGCTTCCATAGACCTATCTGCAAAATCACGCAAATCTGTGCCGAATTGAGCCAAAAGATTCCCATAATTTATAATTTGTTCAGACCCGCTTAGCTCATTTTTAAGGCACTTCTGCGTAATGTGAATGTGTGTGAGGCCAGCCAGTTCGCAAGGCCTTGCAGGTAAGTTTGTGTGAGTTTGCGTATATGAATGGTCAGTTGCGTCCAAGAGTCAATTACGTCATCGGTCCCGATGGCACTCCCTTGACAATTGCAGACCTCCCGCCGCCCGGAAGTCACCGTTGGGTGATCCGCCGTAAGGCCGAGGTTGTAGCAGCCGTCAGAGGCGGGCTTTTGAGTTTAGAAGAAGCCTGCCAGCGTTATACCCTCACTGTTGAGGAATATTTGGGTTGGCAGCGTTCAATCGAACGTCACGGCCTTGCAGGTTTGCGCACCACGCGCATCCAGCAATACCGTCAGTAGCCCAATAGGGTGTGTAAGAGTTAATAAAGGCCGGAAAGCAATTTCCGGCCTTTTTAGGTTCGCGGCCAGCAACCCTTCGAGGCTCGCTATGCGGGCACCTCGGGGTGAGGACATTCTTTATAGTCCCTCATCCTCAGGTGCGAGCCCTTGCGAGCCTCGAAGGATTGCTAGCGCTGATATTGCCAATATACAAATTGGCATTTTCGCCAGCACATTCAATCGAAGATTTGCCTTCAATAATAACCGTATCTCCCACCGCAAGTGCATGCCCAGCAACAGTGCAGCTTCCTTCAAGCGCATATAAAATTGTGATTTGATTTTGGAAATTGAATTGCAACTCACCGTCAATAACAACTACATCGCACTCCGCGCGCCACTTTCCCCGTACCGCAAACAAGTTCAAATCCAAGCTCGGCCCGCCTTTGAGTTTACACACCAACGGCACATCACACGAAAATTCATGGGCCACAAATTTCTCATACACCTGCAAAACCTTGCCCCCTTCAAATTCAAGGTCCATGCCCTGCCCCTCAATCATCATAAATATGCGGTCCATGCCGGGATAGATTGAAAATGGCACATTATTGTCAATCCGCGCTTTGGCAAAGCGCCATAAAAAATCGGCTACACCTTCTTCTTTGTAAGATGCAATCTCCCATGAAACCCCCTGCCCGTTGCGCCACAGGCCTTCAACTAAACTCGATTGTGGGATAAACCTGATCATCGAACTGGCCCTTTATTTTTAAATCGCATCACGCCAATATAGCTGAATGCAAAACACATCCCAATCCATTCACGACATTTCGGCAGATCCGCGCAACGCTGATATTCTCATCTCAATCAACGGGGAATTGTTCTCACGCGATCAAGCCAAAGTCTCAGTTTTCGATTCCGGATATATTCTGGGCGATGGCGTGTGGGAAGGCTTGCGCATGGTGAACAATGGCATCCCGTTTTTACATGCCCATATTGAGCGGGCCTATGAAGGCGCAAAAGCCATATTCATGGATATCGGCATCAGGCCACAAGAATTGGTAAAGCGCATCTTCGATTGCCTCGATGCCAATAAAATGACAGATGGTGTGCATATTCGCTTGATGATCACACGCGGCGTGAAATCCACACCGTATCAAGATCCTCGTGTTACGATTGGCCCACCCACTATTGTTGTTATTCCTGAATATAAACAACCAAAACCAGATGGCATGACCATGGGGCTTAGCCTTCACACTGTAAATGTGCGCCGTGGTTATCCTGATGTGCAGGATCAAAAAATAAATTCACATTCCAAACTCAATTGCATCACCGCCTGCATTCAAGCCTCTAATGCCGGAGCCGATGAAGCTTTGATGCTTGACCCGCATGGTTTTGTGGCTACCTGCAATTCAACTCATTTCTTCATCGTTCGCCGTGGTGAAGTGTGGACCTCTACTGGCCAATATTGCGTTGTTGGCATAACCCGAGGCAACATTATTCGCCTGTGTCGTGACTTGCAAATTCCCATGTATGAAAAGCCATTCTCACTTTATGATGTCTATGGGGCCGATGAAGCCTTCGTCACCGGAACCTTTGCTGGCACAACACCTGTGCGGATTATTGATGGCAGGCCCGTACGAAACCCATTGTCAGATTCAGCTTGGAATGGCGCTGGCCCCATCACGCAAAAACTTTCACTCGCATATAAAGAACTGGCCAAACGTGAAGCCACGCGGTCTCTCGGCTAATGCTGCCTTTTATCCTGACAGCAATCCTGATCGAACTTACCCCCGGCCCCAATATGACTTGGCTGGCTGTGCTAGGTGCAACACGCGGGCGCGGTGCAGCCCTTGCAGCCGTGCTGGGAATCTGCATCGGCTTAGCTTTTGCTGGCATGGTGGCAGGCATTGGACTATCTGCCCTTTTAAGCGCTTTTCCAATTCTGCTAACAGCTCTGCGATGGACTGGAACACTCTACCTATTTTATCTCGCCTATGATGCTTGGCAAGATTCCGACCAAACCCATCTTGATGTTGAACAGCCCAGCTCGGTTTATTTCGTTCAAGGCTTTGTTAGTAACGCGCTCAATCCAAAAGCTTATTTATTTTATGGCGCAATCTTGCCCCAGTTTTTTAACGCCTCAAACAGCCCCATGTATGAAGCGATAGTTTTCACAACTATCTATGTATTTATTGCAACTATCATTCATACGATTATAGCATTGCTGTCTGGCAGCATTGCAAGCTGGTTAGCTGCATCACCACAAGCCAAAACCGTGCGCCGCATTTTAGCTGTCGCAATCGCTATTGCAGCAATCTGGTTTTTCATTTCTACAGGAAGCTTAAAATGACAAATATAGCCATGTGGTCGGGCCCACGAAACATTTCCACTGCCATGATGTATGCCTTTGGCAACCGCGCCGATTGTGTGGCGTGGGATGAGCCTTTCTATGGCTTTGCTTTAAAGCAACGCGGAAATGATCATCCGATGCGCGATGAAATTATCGCCGCCAATGAATGTGATTGGGCAAAGCTTGTGGCCACCTGCACAGCTCCAGCAACAAAGTCAGTGTTCTACCAAAAGCATATGACACACCACATGCTCAAAGGCTTTGATCGCAGTTTTACATTGAAACTTACCAATGCCTTTCTCATCCGCTCACCAGAACAAGTTCTTGCCAGCTACACACAAAAATGGTCCGAAGCTTCGTTGCAAAACATCGGCTTTGTTGAGCAGGCAGAAATTTTTGATATGGTGGCCAGTCATTTGGGCCATGCCCCACCGGTGATTGAGGCCGATCAAGTACTTACCAATCCACGCAAAACTTTGACAAAACTTTGCGCAGCCTGTGGCATTGCCTTTGATGATGCCATGTTGCACTGGCCCAAAGGCCCGAAAGCTTTTGACGGCGTATGGGCGCCGCTCTGGTATAATGCAGTTTGGCAATCTGAAGGGTTTGCGCCCCCGCAAACCAAAATGATTGTTTTGCCCCATGCACTGCAAGCCATCGCTGATGAAGCAAAGCCCTATTATGAAAAACTAAAGGCCCATCGCTTGTAAAGCGTGGGCCTAATATTTCGTACAAGGGCAATCTTCTACACAATAACGGCACGTATTAAGCTGTTTCTACCTTGCCATCACATGCGCTGATGTTGCTGCGGCCATCATGCTCACAGGCGCTTTTGACGTTGGTGTTTCTTTTTCCACCAGCATTTCAATTTTGCGCAAATCGCTTTCGGCTTCTTTCAGCTTTTCAACCATGGTTTCATGCTGATCGCGCAATTCACCCACAGTTTTCAAAATATTATCGCGGCGCCCGCGCACTGATTTGGCCGCCATCGAATAATTAACATTGTTAATATCGGAAACACCTGTGCGGCTTTCTTCAAACTTCACATGATTATCTAAGTCATCATGTTTTCGCATCAGGTCTTGGATCATCAAGTCCATATCTGCCACTTGGCGGCGGCAATCTTCCACCCGAAATCGATTAAGCCTCAAAAGGCTATCCCGTGAACGCATCTTATCCTCACTTTACTCAACACACTTGGCGAAAAAGCCCCGCCCAACTAAACACTGACTCTATTCACGATTCCCCGAATCAACTAGCTAAGGGAATACGTCGCGTCTGCTGTTATGATGAACGGTTAGGTTTAAGACGGAGTAAATTGCGCAAAAATGATTGGAGTCCACTCCAATCGACCATGCAAACCTACCTGTAGTAGGTGCGCAGTTTCAGCCACAACATGTTGTGGCGCATTGAGTTGCAATTAGATGGACCAGATTAGGTTTTGTTAACCTTTATAAGGCTATCTTAAGGAACAAAGTTAACGTTTCGTGAGCCACTGGCCAAAAAAGGCCAAAGGCAAGTTTCAATGGCCCGTCAATTGGTGGGTCGGCATAAAAGGGGATTCGCAATGCGGGTTTTGTTGATCGAAGATGATACAGCCACAGCACAAAGCATCGAGCTGATGCTGAAGTCAGAAGGCTTTAATGTGTACACCACCGATCTTGGCGAAGAGGGTGTCGATCTCGGCAAGCTCTACGACTACGACATTATCCTGCTCGATCTCAACCTGCCAGATATGTCTGGCTATGAAGTTTTGAAATCACTTCGCGTTTCCAAAGTTGGAACGCCCATCCTCATTCTCTCTGGTCTTGCTGGCATTGAAGATAAGGTTAAGGGTTTGGGCTTCGGCGCTGATGATTACATGACCAAGCCTTTCCACAAGGACGAACTCGTGGCCCGCATCCACGCTGTGGTCCGCCGTTCTAAGGGCCATGCCCAATCAGTAATTCTTACCGGCGAACTGCTGGTGAACCTCGATACCAAAACAGTTGAAGTGGGTGGCCAACGTGTTCACTTGACTGGTAAAGAATATCAAATGCTGGAACTTCTCAGCCTTCGCAAAGGCACAACGCTCACCAAGGAAATGTTCCTCAACCACCTTTATGGCGGCATGGATGAGCCTGAACTCAAAATTATCGACGTGTTTATTTGTAAGCTGCGCAAGAAACTGGCCAATGCCGCTGAAGGCAAGAACTTCATCGAAACCGTATGGGGCCGAGGCTATGTCTTACGCGAAGGTGCACCACCAATGCCGGGCCACGATCACGAAGAAGTGATGCTTCGCATCGCATAAATAAACAAAAAAGGCGCTGATGACCAGCGCCTTTCTTTTTAGCTTAGCTAAGAATTACTTAGCCATCGCTGTGCCGATTGTGGCGAACTTGCCGGTAAGGGCAGTTGTGATCGAAGGCATAGCAGTGATCAAAGCCACTGACATTGC
>JANLPA010000132.1:0-7576 GCA_031366855.1 Hyphomicrobiales bacterium
CCCCACTTCCACAGATACCAAATCCATCATGGTTTTTTCACGCATGGCAAAAAGTTCCCTCAAAGCCTTTGAAGCTGCCGCCCGCAACGAAAGCTTTACCGATGCAGCAGCGGAGCTTTTCGTCAGCCATGCCGCCATCAGCCGCCATATTAAGGAGCTGGAGGAATATCTGGGAACCCAGCTTTTCACCCGAACAGGACGCGGGGTGGAACTCACTGAACCCGGCACCAGATTTGGTGCCCAACTCACACCGTTATTTGATCAATTGGCCGATGCTTCGCGCGAAGCTGCGGCCGTGGGCGATGTGCGCTCCCTCAACGTGTCAGTGGAACCCGCCATCGCCTCACGCTGGTTGGTGGGCCGCTTAGGCCGTTTCAACACGCTGCACCCAGATATTGAGCTAAACATAGACCCCACATCGCGGCTGGTGGATTTCTATGCTGATGATGTTGAGCTTGGCATTCGCTATGGCCTTGGCGGTTGGGAAGATGTGGAAGCCGCCAAACTTTCAGATGTGGTGATTTTTCCAGTCTGCGAACCCAAACTGATTAAAGACGATACGGCAATCGTGCCAGCAGGGTTATCCAAATATAATTTGCTGCACGAGGACCGCAAACAATGGTGGGCGGAATGGCTTTTGGCAGCGGGCGTTTCTGGCGTTGAAGATTGGCGCGGCACCACATTTCAAAACCACTTAGCCCTAGAGGCCGCCGAAGCTGGCCAAGGCTTTGCACTGGGCGACCAAATTCTCTGCACCGACAGCATAGTGGAAGGTTGGCTGGCCCGCCCCTTCAATTTTGATATGAAAGACCACGGCGCTTACTATGTGGTGCGCAAGAAGGGCAGCCGCGAATCGGCTCCTGCGCGGGCTTTTCGGGAATGGCTTTTGGGAGAAGTTGTGGAAACCAACAAAAAATTCCAACAAATCAAAGGCCAAGCCTTGAAGCCAGCAGCAAAGTAAGCCACCACTGGATTCGTTTAAAGAAAGCGAATCTCCAATGGCCAAAAAACCACAATATGACTGCCTAAAATGCCCCGGCTATTGCTGCTCATATCCGGTGATTGAGGTTCACAAACGCGATGCTGAACGCATCGCCAAGCATTTTGAAATGCCGCTGGAAAAAGCCGAAAAGAAATACTTCAAAAAGGCCCATGGCTATGAGCGCATCATGCGCCGCAAGAAAGATACGATTTACGGAAAGATCTGTCAGTTCTTCAACATCGATGAACGCCGCTGCACCATCTATCACGCAAGGCCCTCAACCTGCCGCGTGTTCCCTGGTGAAGGTCATTGCGGTTACTATGATTTCCTAAAGTTTGAACGCGCCGGTCAAGAAGATGAGACATTCATTTCGATAACTGATCACAGCGATAATTGATCAGCACACTGATCAATTTGTAATGAACTGGATTTAATCTACATTACGGCCATTTAACTACAGTCTCGAAAAGCCTGAGCGTAGATTCACATCACGCAAGCAAATCAATTGCCTGCAATATTTAAATTTAGTGAAACAAAATCAGGAGTTAAAACCATGAACATTCGTGTACTCGTGGCCAGCGCATTTGCGCTTGGCGTTCTTGCTACAGCAGCCAATGCCCTCACAGTTGTGAATGAGGATAACGCACCTTACACACTGAAGATCACACCAAAAACTGGTAAGGCCATTGATTTGGCACTCAAAGCCAAAGCCACGGCCGATGTGGATTGCAAAGATGGCTGCACCGTAGCTCTCAACGGCAAGTCTCAAACATTTGACGGCAAAGCCGTTAAATTCATGATCAAAGGCGCTGCCATCGTTCTGAACTAAAACTTCACCTCACTCGCAATCCAATAAAACAAAGGAACAATCATGTTGAAATCTATTCTTGCAGCAACCCTCCTCACCTCGGTTCTGGCATCAGGCGCAATGGCTTCCGCACCAACAGCCAAGTTGCCAGTGCTGGCCAAACACCCAACGGTTCTGGTGCAAAAGGTCACAATGAAAAAGATGATGCACCACTGCAAAAAGCATATGCATTTGGTTAAAGGTAAATGCGTCGCCATAAAGATGTAATGGCCTAAAAAACAATAAGCCCCGCTGCGACATTCATTGCGCCAGCGGGGCCCTCGTAGGATCGAGTTTTAGCTTGAAGTGATCCGGATGTATCCGAACCTGTAAAACGTACGAACGTTTGAATCGAAAATTACTTATTGTGGTGTGGCGTTTCAGTCCAGCGCTTCCGATATTCACTCGGCAGTTAGGCCGAAACGTGATCGCGATAAATCGTGATCTTTATTGGTACTTAGGTGGAGTCATAAGCTGCTCCTCATCCGTTAATCTGAAGGCCCAAATCAGCGCCAATCACTGCTGCTGATGTGTTAGATGTTGGACTCATTGCGCGAAATGTCAAGGTTGATTTGGGTTATGATTATTAATTCGTAAACCGAACTACCCACCCCGCACAAACCCCGTAATCTCTTTCAAAAACACCTCGCCAAATTGCTCCTGCTTGGCTTCGCCCACGCCATGCACTTCGCCGAAATCCCAGCGCGTGAGCGGAATTTTTGCTGCCATATCGATGAGGCTCTTATCGGAGAAAATAACATAGGCCGGAACACCGCGCGATTTTGCCAGCTTCATTCGCAGCGCCTTCAAACGCACCAACAGCGCTTCTGATCGCGGATCGAAATGCACAGTTGACGCAGCCACCCGCTCTTTCCTCAGTGTACGGACGGTTTTGCGCTCGCCACTTTGATCGAACAACACATAGCCCAAACAGGCATCGCAATTATTGCAAGGCTCAGTAGTTTCGCCAAAATATTGAAGCAACACTTGCCGTCTGCATGAAGGCGCTTGCGCATAATTCACCAAGCTTCGCAACCTTGCGTGCTGCATCTTGGTGTGGCGTTCTTCGCCGCCTTCTTGGTCAATAAATTTGCGTCGCATCATCACATCTTGCATGCCGAAAATCATATGCGCATCTGCTGCCTCACCATCGCGCCCGGCGCGGCCAATTTCTTGATAATAGGCATCCAGTGTGGCCGGCAAATCGGCATGAAACACAAAGCGCACATCAGGCTTATCAATGCCCATGCCAAAGGCGATGGTGGCGCAAATGATCACACCTTTTTCCGCCATAAAAATTTCTTGGTTTTCTGTGCGCACAGAAACCGACAGCCCTGCATGATAAGGTAGCGCCTTATAGCCCTCATCTTGCAAAACATCGGCCCATTTCTCCACACTTTTCCGAGACAGCGCATAGACAATGCCACTCTCATCTTTATGGTCTTTGAGAAAATTCAGCAGTTGCTTGGTGCTGTTGGTTTTAGGCTCCACGGCCAATTTAATGTTGGGTCGATCAAAGCCCGACACAAACACATCGGCCTGCCCGCCAAAAATCTTGGCCACCATATCGCGCCGCGTTGCTTCATCGGCCGTGGCAGTAAACGCCCCTATCGGCACATTGGGAAATGAATGACGCAAATTCTGTAAAGCATCATATTCTGGCCGGAACGATGCGCCCCATTGCGAAATGCAATGTGCTTCATCCACCGCAATCAATGCAACATTCAAACGTTGCAGAGCGGCTATCATGCGCTCGGTCATTAAGCGCTCAGGGGCGAGATATAGTATGCGCGTAACACCCGCAGCAACAAGGTTCCAAATTTCAACATTCTCTTCGCGCGAAGCAGAAGAGTTAATCGTCTCCGCCGCAACGCCTGCAATTTTTAATGCCGCCACTTGGTCCTGCATCAGTGCCACCAAAGGTGAAACCACAATGGTCAAAGCATTCTTCACCAAGGCTGGAATTTGAAAGCACAGTGATTTGCCAGAACCTGTAGGCATAACCGCCAACACATTGCGGCCAGCCAGCAAACTATCCACAATAGCCTCCTGCCCCGGCCGGAAAGAGTCATACCCAAAAGTGTCACGAAGAATTTTAAGTTTGGCCAAAATTGCTCTCAGAACCTCAATGGCGAATCGCAGCAAACCCGCAACATTCACTTGGGCGTTGGCACTCGCTCAAGCAACACTGAAAGTAGGAAATGCTTTCGCTTAATCCGCAATCCAAACAACGGCGGTGCAGTAATTGCTTGTTTGCCGAAGCGCCAAAGTTGCAAGCACAATATGTTTGCCAGACGTGGTAATGTCATCAACAATCAAAACATTTCCCGAAATCTCTTTACTCAAAGTATAGGGCTTGAAAGCCGTGTTTTTTCGGATGAGATTTCCCCACTGTAAGAACCTCACCAACCAAAATATTCTTGCACGGCAGCTCTAGTTGTTTGGCAACTGCTTCCGCAATTAACACTGAAAAGCTGCGCTTGCTGCCAGAATTACCGCCTGGAATGGGAACAATATGGGTGAAAAGATTTCCATAAACCTTCTGCACCTGTTCAGCAATTTCTGTGGCAATTAAATTTACACAAGAATGTTCGTCGGCGGCTTTCAGTGCCATTATGGCTTTAAGTTGATAAGGCTTAATAGGTTTGCGCCACTGCCTAAGCGCCAAGAATGTAATTCCATTTCTAGCCAACAGGCGTTTTTTTGAAATAAGCGTTTCGAACAGAAAATTTGAGATTCAGAAAAGCCTTCACTCCTAGACTTGGTTTGCCGCACCGGCAAAAGTTCAAGTCTCCCCTGAAATTATTGGTCTCAAATTTTTGCGCCACATGAAACAGTCTCTCAACCAATGATATCGCTTCATCATTGGTAAAAAAATTTGCGGTTGGGTTCCATGCCACCATGGACCACTTTAGCTGTTTTAGATATCCAATCCATCAGCGCTCACAAATTCAGCCCGCTCGCTGATAAAATTGAACCGCTCTTCAGGCTTATTGCCCATGAGCTGTTCTACTATGCGCGCAGTTGAAGCTTGTGCAGCTACATCCGTGGTCACGCGCAGCAGCAAGCGCTTGGCTGGGTCCATAGTTGTTTCTTTAAGTTGATACGCCATCATTTCGCCAAGGCCTTTGAAGCGCCCCACTTCCACTTTGCCACGTCCACCAAAATTGGCCAGCAATTCATCCTTGTGCTGATCATTTCGGGCATAGGTAGTTTTGCCACCTTGGGTCAGCCGGTAAAGCGGTGGCACTGCAAGATACAAGTGACCATCATCAATCACCTTAGGCATTTGACGATAGAAGAATGTCATCAGCAATGATGCAATATGAGCGCCATCAACATCAGCGTCCGTCATGATAATGATTTTGTCGTAACGTAAATCTTCTTCACGATATGAATTGCCCATGCCGCAACCAATGGCTTGCACCAAATCGCCAATCTGCTGGTTCGCAGCCAGCTTATCTTTGCCCGCACTGGCCACGTTTAGAATTTTGCCACGCAATGGCAGCACAGCTTGATTCACACGGTTGCGCGCCTGCTTGGCGGAGCCACCAGCTGAGTCGCCTTCAACAATAAAAAGCTCCGAGCCTTCAGCCAATGTGGCTGAACAATCCGCCAGTTTGCCCGGCAGCCGCAATTTGCGCACCGCTGTTTTTCGGCCCACTTCTTTTTCTTGGCGGCGGCGAATGCGCTCTTCGGCACGATCCACAATCCACGCCAGTAATTTATCAGCCTGCGCTGGGTGGCCGGTGAGCCAGTGGTCAAAATGGTCACGCACCGCGTTTTCCACAATGCGGGCGGCTTCGAGTGTTGCCAGTTTATCTTTGGTTTGGCCCTGAAATTCCGGCTCACGGATAAACACCGAAAGCATGGCGCCAGATTGCACCATCACATCATCCGCGGTGATCACGGCAGCGCGTTTGTTATTCACCATCTCAGCATAGGTTTTGAGCGAGCGCATAAGCGCAATGCGAAAGCCTGCTTCATGCGTGCCGCCATCTGGGGTTGGAATGGTGTTGCAATAGGACGACATAAAACCATCCTCACCGCCAAACCACGCAACCGCCCATTCAACCGAACCATGGCCACCAGTTTTTTCAATCTTGCCAAAAAACAAATCATCGACCACACGGGTCATACCATCTAAGCGTTCGGCCAAAAAGTCTTTAAGGCCACCGGGGAAATGAAACACAGCTTCGGCTGGTGTGTCCCTATCTTTTAAATAAACTGGATCGCATTTCCAGCGAATTTCCACGCCACCAAAGAGATAAGATTTGGAGCGGGCCATTTTATAAAGCCGTGCTGCGGAGAATGTAGTGTTGCCCTTACCGAAAATCTGGTGATCGGGCAAAAACTTAACGGTTGTGCCGCGCCGCCCAGACACTTTGCCAAGGTGCTGCAAGCCGCCATCGGGAATGCCACGGCGGAATTCTTGCCGATAAAGCTGGCTGCCACGCGCCACCTCAACAATGCAATGTTCAGACAAAGCGTTGACTACAGAAACACCTACGCCGTGCAAACCACCGGAGGTTTCATAAACCTTCGAGTCAAATTTGCCGCCCGCGTGCAAAGTGACCATGATCACTTCAAGCGCTGATTTATCTTTGAACTTCGGATGTGGATCAATGGGAATGCCGCGACCATTATCTGTCACCGCCAGATAACCATCAGCAAAATATTCAACCTCAATGCGGCTGGCATGGCCCGCCACAGCTTCGTCCATGCAGTTATCAATCACTTCGGCAAAAAGGTGATGCAATGCCTTTTCGTCCGTGCCGCCAATAAACATGCCAGGGCGGCGGCGCACTGGTTCAAGCCCTTCCAGCACCTCAATATCGGCAGCCGTATAGCTTTCTTCGCCCTTTAATTTTGGCGGGGCTTTTGCTGGTGGAACAGGCTTTGGAACAACAGGCATGTCACCGAAAAGATCGTCAGGTTTAGACATATTCACTCATTTCCGAATCAATTAGTGCAGTATGGCGAGGCCACACTGAAAGCTCAAATTAGGCGGTGCTGATTTGCGTTGCATCGTGTAGCATGGTCTCATCAGTGAGGTGCAAAAAATGTCCAAATTCATTTTTCTGCTCATAACATGTTTGCTGTTGCCGCATTTGGCCCTAGCCGCCGAGGTTTCTTTATCTGGAACCGAGATCAGCGCCTTGCTGAGTGATGGTGTGCTTTATGGCGATGACAATGGGCAACCCGCCGACCAGATTTTTCAGAAAAATGGCGTCACCTATTATAATGTGGGCAGCGGGCAATCCCAAGGCAAATGGAAAGTTGAAGGCAATCAGTTTTGTTCGCAATGGCCACCCAATCCAGCTTGGGCCTGTTATGATGTGACGCGTGATGATCGGCATGTGTTCTTCATTTCAAGATGGGGTGAGCGAACGGACATGCTTTTAGCGAAATAGTCTTTACTTGGGCGTGCTAAGCTTATAGCAACACGCTGTTTTTAATATGCGTTTGGAGGAGAGTTCCATGGCAACACGACCTAACTTTGCAACATGGAATGGCCCGATTGTGATGATCGGTTTTGGTTCAATTGGGCGCGGCACGCTGCCCCTGATTTTGCGCCACATCCGCTGTGATCGCACCAAAATCACCATCATCGACCCAAGCGATGAATCCAAACACATTGCCGATGCTGAAGGCATTGAGTTTTTGGCTCAGGCCCTCACCAAGCAAAACTATAAAGACCTGCTGAGGCCTCTGCTCAGTTCCGAACACGGCCAAGCGCTGATTGT